>JBDHSJ010000151.1:0-10219 GCA_039808065.1 Burkholderiaceae bacterium
CTGCTGGTGACGCTGGACTTCCGCATGAGCACCACGGCGCTCTATTCGGACATCGTGCTGCCCACCGCCAGCTGGTACGAGAAGAACGACCTCAACACCAGCGACATGCACCCCTTCATCCACCCGCTGTCGGCGGCGGTGGACCCGGTGTTCCAGTCGCGCTCCGACTGGGAGATCTACAAGGGCCTGGCCAAGGCCTTCAGCGAGGTCTGCGTCGGCCATCTGGGCGTCGAAAAAGAGATCGTGCTCAACCCGCTAATGCACGACACACCCTCCGAGCTGGCTCAGCCCTTTGAGGTTCAGGAGTGGAAGAAGGGGCAAGTCGACCTGATCCCCGGCAAAACCGCCCCGACCATGACGGTGGTCGAGCGCAACTACCCCGAAACCTTCAAGCGCTTCACCTCGCTGGGCCCCTTGCTCAACAAGCTGGGCAACGGCGGCAAGGGCATCGGCTGGAACACCGACACCGAAGTGGAACAGCTCGGTGAGCTCAACGGCGTGGACGCCGAGGGCCGCCCGCGCATCGTCAGCGACATCGACGCCTGCGAGGTGATCCTGCAGCTGGCCCCCGAGACCAACGGCCATGTGGCCGTGAAGGCCTGGGACGCACTGAGCAAGTTCACCGGCCGCGACCACGAGCACCTGGCCCTGCACCGCGAGGACGAAAAGATCCGCTATCGCGACGTGCAGGCCCAGCCGCGCAAGATCATCAGCTCACCCACCTGGTCGGGTCTTGAGAGCGAAAAGGTCTCGTACAACGCCGGCTACACGAACGTGCACGAGCTGATCCCATGGCGCACCCTGACCGGTCGTCAGCAGTTCTACCAGGACCACCCCTGGATGGTCGCGTTCGGCGAGGGCTTCAGCACCTACCGTCCGCCGGTGCACCTGAAGGCCACCGCCGAGATGCACGGCGCCAAGCCCAACGGCAACAAGGAGATCGTGCTGAACTTCATCACCCCGCACCAGAAGTGGGGCATTCACAGCACCTATTCCGACAACCTGTTGATGCTGACGCTGAACCGCGGCGGCCCGGTGATCTGGCTGAGCGAGGACGACGCCAAGTCGGCCGGCATTGAGGACAACGACTGGGTCGAGCTGTTCAACGTCAACGGTGCCATCTCGGCCCGCGCGGTGGTGAGCCAGCGCGTCAACCCGGGCATGACGCTGATGTATCACGCCCAGGAAAAGATCATCAACGCGCCGGGCAGCGAGATCACCGGCATTCGCGGCGGCATCCACAACTCGGTCACCCGGGTGGTGCTCAAGCCCACGCACATGATCGGCGGCTACGCGCAGTACAGCTACGGCTTCAACTACTACGGAACCATCGGCACCAACCGCGACGAGTTCGTCATCGTGCGCAAGATGAACAAGGTCGACTGGCTGGACACGCCAAAGGACGACCACCTCGCGCCTGCGTACCAAGCGCAAGGCGAGAACCCCTGATCACGACGCGAGGAGAAAAGACATGAAAGTTCGCGCCCAAATCGGCATGGTGCTGAACCTGGACAAGTGCATCGGTTGCCACACCTGTTCAGTCACCTGCAAGAACGTCTGGACCAGCCGTCCAGGCGTTGAGTACGCCTGGTTCAACAACGTCGAGACCAAGCCCGGCATCGGCTACCCCAAGGAGTGGGAGAACCAGGACAAGTGGAACGGCGGCTGGATCCGCAAGGCCGACGGCTCCATCCAACCGCGTCAGGGTGGCAAGTGGAATCTTCTGATGAAGATCTTCGCCAACCCCAACCTGCCCGAGATCGACGACTACTACGAGCCCTTCACTTTCGACTACGACCACCTGCACTCGGCCCCCGAGATGAAGCACGCGCCAACCGCGCGTCCGCGTTCGCTCATCACCGGCCAGCGCATGGAAAAGATCGAGTGGGGCCCGAACTGGGAAGAGATCCTCGGCGGCGAGTTCAGCAAGCGCAGCAAGGACAAGAACTTCGACCACATCCAGAAGCAGATGTACGGCGAGTTCGAGAACACCTTCATGATGTACCTGCCGCGCCTGTGCGAGCACTGCCTGAACCCGGCGTGCGTGGCCTCGTGCCCCTCGGGCTCGATCTACAAGCGCGAGGAAGACGGCATCGTCCTGATTGACCAGGACAAGTGCCGCGGCTGGCGCATGTGCGTGTCGGGCTGCCCCTACAAGAAGATTTACTACAACTGGAAGAGCGGCAAGGCCGAAAAGTGCATCTTCTGCTACCCGCGCATCGAAGCCGGCCAGCCCACCGTGTGCTCGGAGACCTGCGTCGGTCGCATCCGCTACCTCGGCGTGCTGCTGTATGACGCGGACCGCATCAAAGAAGCGGCCAGCGTGCCCAACGACAAGGACCTCTACCGCGCCCAGTGCGACATCTTCCTGGACCCGAACGACCCGAAGGTGATCGAGCAGGCGCGCAAGGACGGCATTCCCGACAACTGGCTCGACGCCGCCAAGGTCAGCCCGGTGTGGAAAATGGCGATGGACTGGAAGGTCGCGCTGCCGCTGCACCCCGAGTACCGCACCTTGCCGATGGTTTGGTACATCCCGCCGCTGTCGCCCATCACCTCGGCCGCCAACGCCGGGCACCTCGGCCAGAACGGCGAGATCCCCGACGTGAACCAGTTGCGCATCCCCGTGCAGTACCTGGCCAATCTGTTGACCGCAGGCGACACCCCGCCGGTGACCCGCGCCCTGGAGCGCATGCTGGCCATGCGCGCCTACCAGCGCGGCGTGCATGTGGACGGCGTGAAGAACGCGGCCGTGCTGCGCCAGGTCGGCATGACCGAGGCGCAGGTGCAGGACATGTACAAGATCATGGCCATTGCCAACTACGAGGACCGCTTCGTCATCCCGACGACGCACCGCGAGTACGCCGAGAACGCCTTCAATGTGCGCGGCGGCTGCGGCTTCAGCTTCGGTAATGGCTGCTCCGAGGGTGTGACCGAGACCAGCCTGTTCGGCTCGGAGAAGAAGCGCACCATCCCCATCAAGGCCACGATCTGATGGAGCGCACCATGAACGATTCGAAGCCGAACCAACCCATCGCTTACACCCTGCGCGTGCTCTCCGCGCTGCTGCGCTACCCCGACGCCGCGTTCCGCGCGGCCATGCCCGAAATGCAGGAGGCCCTGGACCGCGAAGCTGCGCTGCACCTGGACCGAGTGCTGGAGCTGCACGCGCTGCTACGACGCCTGCAGCAGGACGACCCCTTCAACACCGAGGCCGAGTTCGTCGAGATGTTCGACCGCGGGCGCAGCACTTCGCTGCACCTGTTCGAGCACGTGCATGGCGATTCACGTGACCGCGGTCAGGCCATGGTCGATCTGACACAGACCTACGAGCGCGCCGGTCTGCTGCTCGACACGAGCGAGCTGCCCGACCATCTGCCCGTGGTGCTGGAGTACGCCAGCACCCAGCCGCCGCAGGCCGCGCGCGAGTTCCTGGCCGAGTTCGCGCACATCCTGCGCGGCATCTTCAGCGCCCTGCGCCGCCGCAACAGCGGCTACGCAAGCGTGCTGGCGGCTCTGCTAGAGCTGGCCGGCGAGCAGGCCGAGGCGGTGGAACTGCCGCCCGAGCCTGCGCTCGACGACAGCTGGGCCGAGCCCGAACCCTTCTCCGGCTGCAGCAGCCCGGGCCAGTCGCGCCCGGGTGAAGTGCAACCCGTCCACATCATTCGCAAGCAGACTTCCTCCGCTTCGGGAGCATCAGCATGAGCGCCCTGCACAACTTCCTTTTCGTCGTCTACCCCTACATCTGCCTGGCGGTGTTCTTCATGGGCAGCCTGGCGCGCTTCGACCGCGACCAGTACACCTGGAAGAGCGACAGCTCACAGATGCTGCGGAAATCAGGCATGAACTGGGCCAGCAATCTGTTCCACGCCGGCATCCTGTTCCTGTTCGCCGGCCACACGGTGGGCATGCTGACCCCGCACAGCGTGTATGAACACTTCATCAGCCCGGCCAACAAGCAGATGGTGGCCATCGTGGCCGGCGGCATTGCCGGCGCGATCTGCTTCATCGGCCTGACGATGCTGATCTGGCGCCGCACCACCGACCCGCGCATCCGCCTCACCAGCCACCGCACCGATCTGGCCATTCTGTGGATCCTGTGGGTGCAACTGAGTTTGGGCCTGATCACCCTGCCCTTCTCGCTGTCGCACAGCGACGGCTCGGTGATGCTGGCCCTGTCGGAGTGGGCGCAGCGCATCGTCACCATGAACCCTGATGCCAGCGGCATCGCGCACCTGGACTGGCCGTACAAGGTCCACATGGTGCTGGGCATGACGATCTTCCTGCTCTTCCCCTTCAGCCGTCTGGTGCATGTTTGGAGCGGACTGGCTTCGGTGTTTTATGTGCTGCGCCCCTTCCAGGTGGTGCGTGGCCGTCGCATGAACCTCAAGAAGAACTGAGCCTGCCGCAGCGGTCCTTTGAGCGGGCCGCTGCAGCAGTGCAGGAGTGGATCCCATGCTTGTATCCGTGAATGACGTTGTGATCACCGGCGCCGACGAGGCGCTAGACGAAGAACAGCTGCGCCAACGCGCCTACAGCGAGTTGCTGCGTCAGCGTGCGCAGCAACTCGGTTTGCTGGCCGCCGATGACCCCGCCCCCGAGCAGGGTGTGATGAGCGAACAAGCCAGCCAGGCTATCGAGGCCTTGATGGCGCAAGAGTTGGTGGGGCCCGAGCCCGACGAGGCGGCATGCCGGCGCCATTTCGAAGCGAACACACGCCGCTACGCCCAGGGCGAACGGGTGCTGCTGCGACACATTCTTTTCGCCGTGACCCCGGGGGTGGATGTGTCCCTGCTGCGCCAGCGCGCCGAGGCGCAGCTGATCGCCTTGCGTGCCGGCGAAGCCGCCGCCTTTACCGAGGCGGCCCGCACCTTGTCCAACTGCCCCAGCGGCGCCCAGGGTGGTCAGTTGGGTTGGACAACGGCACAGGAATGTGCGCCCGAGTTCGCGCGCGAGGTCTTCGGCCGCACCGAAATTGGCGTGCTGCCGCAGCTGGTGCACAGCCGCTTCGGCCTGCACATCGTGGCCATCGACGCGCGCGAGGCGGGCCAATTGCCCGCTTTCGAGGCGGTGCGCGAGGCGGTGGCGCAGCACATGCGCCAGCAGTTACAGCTCAGCAGCCTGCGCCAGTACCTGAAAACCTTGGTGGCCGGCGCGCGCGTGGAAGGCATCGAACTGGACCGCGCCGAGACCCCCCTGGTTCAATAAGCCCCCAGAGCCAAGACGCCATGCCGGATGAACTGATCGAGCGGCTGCGGCGCTTCCAAACGGACGCCTTTCCGCTGCAGCGTTCGCTGTTCCGGCATCTGGTGGACGAAGGGCAGCACCCGCTGACCCTGTTCATCGGCTGCTCAGACTCACGCCTGGTTCCCTACCTGCTCACCGGTGCCGGTCCGGGGGAGTTGTTCCTGGTTCGCAATGTGGGGGCCTTCGTGCCCCCTTACGACCAAAGCCAGGGCTTCCACGGCACGGCCGCTGCCATCGAATATGCGGTGCTCAATCTGCAGGTCGAACGCATCATCGTGTGCGGGCACAGTCATTGCGGCGCCATCCGCGCGCTCTACGACGATCTGCCGGAAGCAGCGCAGAACCTGCGCCGTTGGCTGGATTTGGGCCGCGAGGCGGCCCTGCCGATGGCGGAGACGGGGGCGGAAGTGATGCGGCGCACCGAGCAGCGCGCCATCGTGCTGCAGTTGGAACGCTTGATGAACTACCCAATGGTGCGGGAACGGGTTGAGGCCGCTCAGCTCAGCCTGCATGGGTGGCACTACGTGATTGAAGACGGCGAGGTGCATGTGTTCGATGTCGACCAGGGGCGCTTCGTGCCAGCAGCCGAGTTGCTTCATGCCGGCACCGGGCCCTACCGCTTCTTGCCCTCCGACGCCATGGATGCCAGCGGCGTGCCCTCGGGCTGACGCAGCGCCTGCGCTCCGCAAGCACGTGCTTCATTCGCTCCATTCTTTTGATCTGCCATGACGGTGAATGCCACTTTCGATCTGCGCCCCTTGGCGCCCCCGCAACGCCATCAACTGGCCTTCCAGTGTTTCGACACCCTGACCGCGGGCGAGTCTTTCGACCTGATCAACGACCACGAGCCGCGCGGCTTGCACGCCCAGTTCCTGCAGCAGCGCCCCGCAGCCTTTGACTGGCAGGTGCTGGAGGCGGGGCCCGCAGCCTGGCGCATCCGCATTCGACGCACGGCCGATGCCTTCGCCCCGACCGTGCACAGCGATCTGGACGCGGGCTGCTGCAACTGCAGCTGCCGCAGCAACTGAACCTCAGCGGCTGCACCGAGCGGCCGACGCACATGGCGAATTCCCACGCTCCTGAACCGTGCAAGCCGCAGCTGGTCTGTCCAGCCGGCTCTTTGCGCGCGCTCCAACTCGCCCTTCAGGCCGGCGCCGATGCCGTCTACCTGGGCCTGAAGGACGCCACCAATGCACGCAACTTTGCCGGCCTGAATTTCGACGCCGCCCAAGTGCGCGAGGGCGTAGCTCATGCGCGCTCGCAGGGTCGCCAAGTGCTGATGGCACTCAACACCTTTGGCGATGCGCGCGACCGCAGCCCTTGGGCGCGCGCCGTCGATCACGCCGTCGAACTGGGCGCCGATGCGCTCATCGTGGCCGACATTGCCGTGCTGGCCGACGCCCGCCGGCGCCACCCGCAGATGCGCCTGCACCTGTCGGTGCAGGCCTCGGCCACCCATTACGAGGCGATCAACTTCTACCGCGAGCAGTACGGCATCGAGCGCGCCGTGCTGCCGCGCGTGCTGACCCTGCAGCAGGTGCAGCACCTGATCCGCCACTGCGCGGTACCGGTGGAGGTATTTGGCTTTGGCAGCCTGTGCGTGATGGTGGAAGGGCGCTGCGCGCTCTCCAGCTACGTTACCGGCCAGTCGCCCAACACTGCGGGCGTGTGCTCACCCCCTCCGGCAGTGCGCTGGGACGAAGCCGCCGACGGCGTGCGCGCGCGCCTGGGCGGCGTGCTGATTGATCACTACCGCCCCGGTGAGCCGCGCGCTTACCCGACGCTGTGCAAGGGTCGCTTCGAAGTGGGCGACCTTCCCAACGATTACGCGCTCGAGGAGCCCACCAGCCTCAACACCCTAGCGCTGCTGCCGCAGTTGATCGAGGCCGGCGTCGATGCCATCAAGATTGAAGGACGCCAGCGCAGTCCAGCCTATGTGGCCGAGGTCACCAAGGTCTGGCGCGCCGCCATCGACTCAGCCTGGGCCGCCCACGGCGGCCACGGCCGCTACAGCGTGCTGCCGGCCTGGGACAGCGAGCTGGCCCGCTGGGCCGAAGGCCAGCAGCACACCCTCGGCGCCTACGACCGCCCCTGGAGATGATGGGCTCATGGAACTAACAGTCGGACCGCTGCTGTACTGGTGGCCGCGCGCCGCCACGCTGGATTTCTACGCCCAGCTGGCGGATGCGCCGGTGCAGGGCATCGTTCTCGGCGAGCTGGTCTGCTCACGCCGTAACGACTTCAAGTTCGACGACTGGCTGGCGCTGGCGCGCGAGCTGCGCGCCGCCGGCAAGGAAGTGCGCCTGGCCACCATGGCCCTGGTGATGAGCGAGGCGGAGCTGCGCGGCCTGCGTCGCGTCTGCGAGCAGGACGAGTTCCCGGTCGAGGCCGGCGATATCGGCGCCCTGCAGGTGCTGGCGCGGGCCGGCCGGCGTCCCTTCACGCTCGGCCCCCACCTGAACATCTACAACGCTGAGGCCCTGCAGGAACACGCCCGCTTTGGCGCGGACCGCTGGGTGCCGCCGGTCGAGCTCTCGCTCGATGCGGTGACGCGCATCAACCCGGAGCCCGGCCCGGTGGCCACCGAGGTCTGGGCCTTCGGTCGCCTGCCGCTGGCGTTTTCGGCGCGCTGCTTTACCGCCCGCCATCACCGGCTGCAAAAGGATGACTGCCAGTTCCGTTGCCGCGACGACGCCGACGGCCTGCTGCTCAAGAGTGGCGAGGGCGCCGCGTTTCTGGCGCTCAACGGCATCCAGACTCAGAGCGCCGCGCTGCAATGCCTGATCGCCCAGCGGCCCGCACTGCAGGCCGCCGGCGTCGGACGGCTGCGCCTGTCCCCCTGCGGCTCGGCGTTCAGCGAGGTCATCGAGCTGTTCGACGCGGTGTTCTCGCACGACCGGGACGGTCAGGACGCGCTGGCCGAGCTGCGGCGCCTGCCGCTGCCCGGCCCCTTGGTGGATGGATTTGCCCGGCGCCTGCCGGGCCTTGTGGAGGCCGCATGACGAACCTGAACCTTCCCAGCCTGCCGCCGCAATGGCGCGCCCGGGTGGCCCGCCTGCCCAGCACGCCGCCGTCCTGGCTGCTGGCACGGGTGCTCGACCGGTTGCTGCTGCCGCGCCTGGACGGCGCCCAGCGCAGCGCCCTGCAGGGCCAGATCGTCGAAGTCGAACTGCTGGAGCTGGGCGCACGCGTGCGCCTGCTCTTGGGTGCACGGGGCTTTGCGGCAGCGGGCGACCAGGGCCAGCCCCGCTTGCGCCTGCGCGCCCGCGCCGACGCCCTGTGGCGCCTGCTGCGCGGCCAGGACGATGCCGATCGCCTGTTCTTCGACGGCGCGCTGGCGATGGAGGGCGACACCGAGTACGGCCTGATCCTGAAGAACACCCTGGACGCCATCGGCCCGCTGTGGACAGCGCCGGCCTTCGGCCGTCACTGACCCCGAGCGAAAGAAGCTCAGGGCATGACTTCGACGTACTCGTAGACCGCGCAGTCGGTCAGTTCGCGCCGCAGCGGCAGGCTCAGGCGATTGAACCAGGTCTGCGGGTCGTGGCGGTCGATCTCTTCGCCCATGAAGCGCAGCAGATCGCAGATCGGTTCAACCACGTTGCGGCGATAACGCAGATCGTTCTTGACGTAGCCGAGGTAGAGGTTCTTCATGCAATTGCTGCGGCACCAGCTATGGGCCGCGCAAGCGCCGCAGGGCATGGCCGGCGTCGCCTGCAAGGGGCTGGCTTGCAGCCAGTTGTCCTGCACGCTGCCCATCTGCATCTGCGGCGCGTACATCATGTCCGGGCAGGGAAAGATCTGACCGCTGGGCATCACATTGATCAGGTGCGAGGACACCCGGCATTGGGTGCGGCCGGCGTAGAGCTCCTGCGCGCGCCCCGGGAACAGCTTGTTGCGCACGCAGCCCATCAAGGGGATCAGCGGGTAGAGGCGATCGCTGCGCTCGAAGAAGCGCGCGATCAGCCGGCGCAGCACGGCCTTGCGGCGCTCAATCGAATCGTCGGCATACATCTCGTCGGCGACGAATTGCCAGTACAGATAGTCGAAGGGGGAGTCCGCGGCGACGAGGGCGTCGAGTTCCTCGAAGCCGGTGGCCGGATTGCCCCAGGTCACCCGCGCGGTGACCGAACCGCCGATCGCCGCGCGCACCTGGCGCAGGTTCTTCAACACCTGGCGGTAGATGCCGCGTCCGCGGTAGCCGTCGGTGATGGCCTCGCCGCCGTCAATGGACACCAGCACATTGGAGAGCCGCTCCAGCGCCCAGGGCGGCAGGTCGTCGAGCAAGGTGCCATTGGTCTGCAGCTGGAAGCGCCAGTGCGGAAAGCGCTGCATGACCTCGAGCATCAGCGGCCGGTTCAGCGTCGGTTCGCCGCCGTAGAAGGTCACGTAGACCTCCTTGTGGGCCAGATGGGTGGCGATGAAGCGCTCCAGCTGCTCCAGGCTGTAGTCCACCTGGGTCTGCGAGCCCAGCACCTCGCCCACACCGAGCGAGCAATAGCTGCACTTCAGGTTGCACTTCAGCGTGGTCAGCAATTGCAGTTCAACGCGGTGGCCCAGCAGGGCAGGCTGAGCGCTGCCGGAGCGGCGCTGGAAGTGGACGGGCGTGGCATGCATGGCGCGGCAGGGGTGGCGAAAAGCGGGGGCGGCAGCCTAGCCTCGCGCGGCCCGCTGCAGCCCCGGCGACGGGCTGCGCAAGCCCATCAAATGCAGAGGTATTGCTCAAGGGCAACGCTGAACAAGTCCCTGCGGGCGCGCCGCGATTTTTCGGGAGGCATGGCCAAGGCGCGAGCCGCAGCTCAGGCTGGTGGCCTGAGCAAGGCTTGCAACGCCGGCCAGCGCCCGAAAAATGATCGTGTCCCAGCGCGTGGTGTAAGTCCCCAGCCCGGAATGGCTGGACTACGCGCAATGCTCAGCGCTGCACGGCAGCGAGTCGAGCCGGGGCAGTATCACTGAGGGTCTGCAGACCTTC
>JBDHSJ010000152.1:0-10153 GCA_039808065.1 Burkholderiaceae bacterium
AGGACTCATAATCCTTTGGTCGTTGGTTCAAGTCCAACACGGCCTACCAAGGGGCCTTGATTCCAACGCCGCAAGGGCCTGCACCGCAGGCCCTTGTTGTTTGTGCTGAAACCCGCAGCGGCGCTGCGGCCTGGCATCAAGACAGAAAGTTTCCGGATTCCTAACGTTCGCGGCCCGTCTCATCGGTCCCCGAACCTGCAAGGAATCCCGTGAAATCCCCCGCGCTGTCTCCCCTCGTCAAGGCCTGCCTGCTGGCCTGCACCGCCCTCAGTTCCACCGCCCTGCTGGCCCAGGCCAAACAGCCCGAATCGCTGGAGCGGGTGGTTGTCACCGGCTCGCACATCAAGCGCAGCCTGTCCGAGACCTCGCAGCCGGTCACCTCGATGACGCGCGAAGACATCCAGATGACCGGCTCGATGACGCTGAGCGGCTTTCTGGGCACGCTGACGAACAACGACGGCAGCGCCATCAGCGAGCTCAGCGGGGCCAACTCCTGGGCCAGCGGTGCCAGCGGCATCTCGCTGCGCCATTTGGGTACCGGCGGCACCCTCGTGCTGGTGAACGGCCGGCGCCTGCCCAGCTACGGCTTCGCCGATGGCCTGCAGCTGAACTTCACGAACATCGATGCCATCCCCGCCAACATCATCGAGCGCGTCGATGTGCTGAAGGACGGTGCCTCGGCCATCTATGGCTCGGACGCGATTGGCGGCGTGGTCAACATCATCACGCGCAAGAACATCACGGGCCTGACGCTGAACCTCAGCGCCACCCAGAACGCCGAGCACAGCTTCCTGAACAACCAGAAGACCGGCTCGCTGACGGCCGGTTACGGCACGCTGGAGGCGCAGGGCTTCAATGTCTACGGCCATCTGGAGCTCTACAAGCGCGGCGGCTACAAGGATTCCGACATCCGCCCGCTGCTGCCCGACTGGTACCTGGCGCAGAACCCGACGCGCAAGGACCAATCGACCGGCTCCTTCCCCGGCAACTACGTGGGCCGCTACCCGGCCAACTACGCCGACCCGGCGCTGGCCGGCAAGCGCATCAGCCAGGCCGCACCGGGTTGCCCGGCCAATCTGCTGCGCGACGGCCTGTGCTGGTACGACTACTGGAAGGACAGCGATGCCATGCCCCCCAGCGAGCGCCTGACGGTCATGGCCGGCGGCCGCCTGAAGCTGGGCAGCGACTGGACCGCTTACGCCGAATTCCAGGGCGCGGACATCAAGACCGATTACCACACCGCCCTGCCGCGCAGCAATGTGACGGGCGTGCCGCTGACCTGGTACGACTCGATCAAGGGTCAGATCCAGGAGTTTGTGGATCCGCAGCTGCCGGTCGGCCATGCCAGCAACCCCTTTAGCTTTCCGATCGGCCTGAACTACCGCTTCACCGATCACCCCGACATGTTCAAGAACGTCGGGGCCTCCACCCAGTACCGGCTGCAGTTCGGCCTGGAAGGGGTGTGGGGGGACTGGGACATCGACACGGCCCTGGGCCTGATGCGCTCCAGTGCCTCGCAGCGCCAGCATCTGTACCGCGACCGCTATGGCTATTACGACGCCATCGTCAAGGGTGAGTACAAGTTCGGTCAGCAGAACCCACGTTCGGTGCTGGAGAAGATGTTCCCCGAGATGGGTTCGGACGGCGAGTACCAGCAGCAGTTCGTTGACCTGCGCGCCTCGCGCGAGCTGATGCGCCTGGGCGAGCGCCCGGTGATGCTGGCCCTGGGCGCCGAGCTGCGGCACGAGGAGTTCCAGCACCGCAGCATGGACAACATCCTGCAAGCCCGCATCGTGCAGTTCTCGGGTGTCAGCATCAACGGCGAGCGTGACCAGGCCTCGCTGTTCAGCGAAGTGGCCGTGCCGCTGGGCAAGACCGTTGAGCTGACCGCCGCCCTGCGCGGCGACAAGGACTTCAACGGCTTCGGTGCCGTGACGCCCAAGCTCTCGCTGGCCTGGCGCCCGGTGAGCGAGTTGCTGGTGCGCGGCACCATGACCCAGGGCTTCCGCGCCCCCAGCCTGCCCGAGACCGGCAATGGCGGCGCCTCCTGGTTCAACAACGGCTATGTGGATCCGAAGCGCTGCGACACCGCCAAGCAACTGGAAGCCATCCTGAAGACCGGCAATGCCGGCGACAAGGACATGGCCACCACCGCGCGCGCCCTGGGCTGCAGCGTCAGCTTCCCTGCCGCGGTGACGCCCAACCCCGATCTGAAGCCCGAGCACAGCAACAACCTCAGCGCCGGCTTTGTGTGGCAGGCCACGCAGGAGCTGAGCCTGGCGCTGGACTACTACAACATCAAGCGCCGCGACGAGATCGGCACCCGCGATGTGGACCGCGTGCTGGCCGACGAAGACCGTCTCAGCGGCCTGGTGCAACGCGGCGCGCTGACGGCGCAGGACCTGGACATCGCCGCCCGCGTCAAGGAGCTTTCCGGCCAGACCCTGGGCTTTGCCGTCGGCCCCATCAAGACCATCGGCGCGCAGTACCAGAACCAGAACCGCAGCAAGGTCTCGGGCGTGGACGCCGATCTGCGTGGCAAGTGGCGCACCGCAATCGGCCAGTTCGATGCCGGTGCCGAGCTGGCCTATCTGATCGGCCAGTACGGCTGGGATCAGGTGGACAACAAGTACTCGCAGAACTACGCCGGCTGGCGCGGCGTGCCGCGCGTGGCGGCCGGTGTGCGTCTGGGCTTCAAGCAGAGCAACTGGGGCGTGGGCGCGCGCATCTCGCACGTCAAGGGCACGCGCCTGGCCTGGGGCTATCTGGATTCGCAGAACACCGAGGAGGGCTGTGCCGCGCGCAGCGTGCCGGAGGGCGGCTGCCACGTCCCCAGCACCACCCGCACCACCTTGTGGGCGCACTACAGCCCCATCAAGGACCTGAAGATCTCGCTGAACATCTTCAACCTCTGGGACCAGGACACGGCGCAGCAGTACCGCCCCGGTACCGCCCTGCCGCTGGACGGCCGGGTGGTCAAGCTGGGCCTGGAGTGGCGCTACTGATGCGCGCGCGCTCTGCCCTGATGAGCGCGGTGCTGGCCCTGGCCGCTTCGGCCGCCGGGGCCGCCCCGGCCAGTGCGACCGACCCCGATCCCTACCTCTGGTTGGAGGCGGTGACAGGTGCCGACGTGGACCCCTGGGTGGCCCAGCAGCGCCAGCGCGCTGAATCAGCCCTGCAGCAGCTGCCCGTGTACGCCCAGCTGCAGCGCGAGATCCAGGAGGTGCTGGATTCCCCGGCGCGCATCCCTGCGCTGCAGCAGCTGGGCGACGGTCAGCTCTACAGCTTCTGGCGTGACGCCCAGCACCCGCGCGGTATTTGGCGCCGCACCAGCCTGGCCAGTTTTCAGAGTGGTGACCCGCAGTGGGAGCCGGTGCTGGACCTGGACCAGCTGGTCAAGGCCGAGGGTGAAAGCTGGGTCTGGCAGGGCGTGAGTTGCCTGGCGCCCAAGAGCCAGCGCTGCCTGGTTTCCTTGAGCCGCGGCGGCACCGACGCCCGCGTGGTGCGCGAGTTCGACACCCGCACGCGTGCCTTCGTGCCCGGCGGCTTCGTGCTGCCCGAGGCCAAGGGCGGCCTGAGCTGGGTGGACGGCAACCATGTGGCCGTGACCACCGACTTCGGCCCTGGCACCCTGACCGAATCCGGCTACCCGCGCCAGCTCAAGCTTTGGCAGCGCGGCCAGGCGCTGGACCAAGCCAAGGCCTTGCTGGAAATTCCGACCAGCGACATGAGCCTGTGGAGCTGGACTGATAACGGCCCCGAGGGCAGTCGCCTGGTGGTGGAGCGCCGCCGCGGCTTTTTCGACGGCGAGCAGTACCTGCTGGAAAGGGGCAAGCTGCGCGAGATCCCCAAACCCTTGGACGCCACGGCCACGCCCTTTGGTGACCAGCTGCTGATCGAGCTGCGCTCGGACTGGCAGGTGGCGGGCCGTAGCTTCAAGGCCGGCTCGCTGCTGGCCACGCCGCTGACGGCCTTCATGGCCGGCAAGGGCAAGGACTTCGAGCTGCTGTTCGAACCGCATGAGCGCAGCGGCCTGCAATCCGTCACCCGCACCCGCGACGCCCTGCTGCTGGTGCATATGGACGAGGTGCGCCAGCAGCTCACCGAGTGGAAGCGCGAGCGCGGCCGTTGGGTGCAGCGCCGCATTGCCACGCCAGACTTCGCCTCGTTGTCCGTGGCGGCCCTGGCCGGGCGCGGCAGCAACCGCTATCTGCTGACGCAGTCCAGCTTCCTGCAGCCCAGCACGCTGGAGCTGGGCGAGGCCGGGCGTCCCGAACGCCAGACCCTGCGCACGCTGCCGGCCTTCTTTGATGCCGCCGAGCTGCAGGTGCAGCAGCTGCACGCCACCTCGAAGGACGGCACACGCGTGCCTTACTTCGTGGTGGGCCAGAAGGCAGCAAAGGGCCCGCGCCCCACTCTGCTGTACGGCTACGGCGGCTTCGAAATCTCGATGCGCCCGAACTACAGCGGCATCACCGGCCGCGCCTGGCTGGCGCGCGGTGGCCAGTACGTGCTGGCCAATATCCGCGGCGGCGGTGAGTTCGGTCCGCGCTGGCACCAGTCGGCCCAGAAAGCCGGTCGGCAGCGCAGCTACGACGACTTCATCGCCGTGGCTGAAGACCTGCAGCGGCGCGGGCTCAGCACCCCGAAGCAGCTCGGCATCCTGGGCGGCAGCCTGGGCGGCATGCTGGTGCAAGTGGCCATGCAGCAGCGGCCCGAGCTGTTCGGCGCCGTGGTCAGCCAGGTGCCGCTGTCGGACATGAAGCGCTACCACCGCCTGCTGGCCGGGGCTTCGTGGATGGCCGAGTACGGCGACCCCGATGTGCCGGCCGACTGGTCCGCCATCGGCGCCTACTCGCCGTATCACAACAGCAAGCCGGACGCCGCGTACCCGCCCATCCTCTACACCAGCTCCACCCGCGACGACCGCGTGCACCCCGCCCACGCCCGCAAGATGGTGGCGCTGATGCAGAGCCAGGGCCACAAGGTGCTGTACTGGGAGAACGGCGAGGGCGGCCATGCCGGTGCGGCCAACAACGCGCAGGCGGCGGCGATGTGGGCGCTGAGCTATTCGTTCTTGATTGATCAGCTGATGAGACAGTGACTGCTTCAAGTGGAGCGTGATCAGGCCGCCGGGGTGCCCTGTTCCGTTCATGTCCTCCGACGCCAGCCTGCCGGCTGGCGTCTCCCCCTTTACTTCACTGCACAGGGCACCCCACCGACCTGATCCACCACCACCGAGGACTGCTCGAGCTCAGTTCTCGGTGACTGTGGCAGAGGGTATGGGGTGGGTGTCGCAGCGAAGTAACGGGGGAGGTGCGGCGCAGCCGCGCCGGAGGACTGAGCACGGAGCGAGGACAGCACCTGCGTGCTGTCCGACCCCGTGCGAAGGACAACGGCCGTCTCGCGGCCGTTGGCATGAGCGGAGGCACCCCCCCCATGCCCTCTGCAAGCTCGGTCTACGAACGCATCAAGCAGCCGCTCGCTGCGCAACCAGCCCCCGGTACTGACTCGGCGTCAGACTGGTCGTCGCACGGAACTGGCGCGTGAAGGCGCTGTGGTCGCTGTAGCCACATTGCGCGGCAATGGCGGCCACGCTGAGACTGGGCTCGTTCTCCAGCAGCGCGCGGGCCGCGTCCAATCTCGCTTGCAGCAGCATTTCGCGTGGCGTGATCTCGAAGATGCGCTGGAACAGGCGCTCCAGGCGGTCCAGGCTCAGGCCGGCGCCACGGGCCAGCTCGGTGAGCTGCAGGGGTTCCGAGAAGTTGCGGCGCAGCTGCTCGGCCACCTCGGCCACCTGCGGGTAGACGGGGTTGTTGCGGTCGGGCAGGCCGAGGTCGCGCGAGATGCCGGCCACGCCCACCACCGCACCCTGGGCGTCGTGCAGGGGCAGCTTTTGCGTCAGGCACCAGCCGGGCTCGCGGTTGGCGTAGACGTGCAGCTCCAGGTAGCGGTGAATGGGCTTGCCGCTCTTGATGACGTTGCGGTCCTGGGCCAGGAAGTTCTCGCCCATCGCGCCCGGAAAGAGTTGGGCGGCGGTGCGGCCCAGCAGGGCCTGCTTGCTGCGCTGGCCGCTGCGGCGCACCAGGCTGTGGTTCAGCGCCACATAGCGGGCCTGCAGATCTTTGGCGAAGAACACGACATCGGGCAGCTGATCGAACAGCTGCTCCACCAGCTTGAGGTCACAGGGGCCGAGCAGCGTCTGCGCTGCGTCCGCTTGCGAGCCGCGCGGCGCGGCCGGTGGAGGCGGCGGACGCAGCGTGGGGAAGTGGGCGAACAGCGTTTGCATAATTGAATATTGGATCCAAAAATGCCGACGCTGAACCTCAGGTTTTTCCGGGTTGTGGCGTGAATACCCCACGAACCTGGGGGCATGCCTCCTGGCACCCGGCCTGCAACGGAAAACGGCCCCGCAGGGCCGTTGCTTGCTGGCGCTTGTGCGCTTACTTCGTGGGGGTTGCTGCGCTGGCCGGCATGGCGGCCTTGGCCGGGGCCGGCGGCACGGCCGGGGTGGCCGGAGCCTTGGTCTCATGCACCTTTTTGGCGGCAGCGGCCTTAGCCGGGGCTGCAGGTGCCGCAGGCGCCGCAGCGCTTGCGCTGGCGGCCGGCGCCGTAGCCGCTGCCTTGGTGGCCGGGGCCGGGGTGGCGGTGGTGGCTGCAGGGGCGGCGGGGGCCGTGGCCGCAGCGGGGCTCGTTGCCGGCGTGGCTGCCGCAGGGGGGGTCTGGGCCATGGCGACACCGGTCGAAACAGTCAACAGCATCGAAAGCAGCAGGGTCTTGGACATCGAATCACCTTGGGTGGACTGGGCTCTGAAGGGCTCCGAGCCGGAGGGAGCGGCCGTGCAGCACGGCATGGGTCCGACAACGGCGGTCTTGCCGCGCCGTTGACCCTCACCCGCAGGGGCAAGCCCTGTCAACCGAGTAGCTGGCTGGCGGGTTGAGCGCACGCGCGAAAGCCCAAGGGGCGCAGGCTGTGCGCGTCCAGGCAGGTCCAACCCGTGGCGCTGCGCGCCCACAGCTGCGTGCCGACACGCTGCAGCGCCTCGGTGCCGGGCAGCGCTTGCTCGGCCTGCGGCTGCAGCCGTGCGTCCAGGCGCAGCAGGCGCGTACCGCACTGCACGAAGAGCGCCTCGCCGCTGCCGATCAGCTGGGTGATGGCCTCGCCCGGGTGGCCGATCGCCTGTTGCCACAAGTCTTCGGCACGATCGAATGAAACCAGCTGCAGCGTGCCGCCCAGGCCCAGCGCCAGCACCGGCTGGCCCTGCCATTGCCAGCTGCAGGCCGCCTGCGGCGCGGCTTGCAGCAGCAGGCGGCCGGCGGGCCGGCGGGCATCCAGATTGAACATCTGCAGGCTGTGCGGGGCCAGCAGCAGCGCCACATGGAAGTGCGCCGGGTGCTGCCAGAGCGCCAGCGCGGGCGCGGCCAGGGCCATGCGGCGTCGGCCCAGGAAGCCGCGCGTGGGCACGCCCTCGCCAAAGCGGAAATCGTGCACCAGGCCCTCAAAGAAATCTTCGGCGGCGGGATCGAGGTACAGCTCCCACAGCTCGGGGCGCTGCTGCGCGGCCAGCAGCAGGCTGCGGCGCTGGGGCAGGGCCAGGGGCGGGTGCAGGGGGCCTGTGCGGGCGTGGCGGGCGGCCTCGCGCAGCGTGGCGGTGTCGATGACTTGCAAGGCCTGCGCGCTGGTGGCCAGCAGCCAGGCGCCATCGGCGCTCGGGGTCAGGTGCTGCAGTTCGGCCTGCAGTTGCAAGGTGCGCGTCGCGCCGTCGGCGAGATCAAGGGCGAGCAAATCGCCCCTGCGCCGCGCCAGCCAGACCGTCTTGCCCTGGCGCTGCGCGGGGAGCTCTGGCTGCCATGGCAGCACGTGGCGGTGCCGCACCAGCAAGCGTTCTGACTGCAGCTGCAGCAGCTCCTGTCCGCACAGCAGCCAGGCTTCATCGGAGCCAGCCAGGGCAGCCGGCGCGAGGCCCAGCGCGGGCAGGGCCTGCAGCAGCTGGCGGCGCTTCATGCGGCATGCGCGTTGCTGCGCGTGTCCAGTGCACGCAGCCGCGCGGGCTCGCGTGCCGCCTCGAAGCCCAGCACCTGGCCGCCGCGCTGGCGCGCAAAGGCCAGTGCGGCGGCGGCGCTGGCGAAGGGCAGCAGGTTGCCGTTGCGCATCGGCCCCAGCGCGCGCGAACCGGCCACGTAATGCGCGGCCTGGGCGGGCAGCCAGGCGCCGCTCTGGTGGTCCTGCACCCAGAGCGCGCGCACCTCGTCGGCGCGCCGGCCCGGGCTGTGGCGGGGTACGGCCTGCAGCCAGAGCATCAGCATCAACGGGGAGTCGAAGAACAGAGCGGCGCCGTCGTCGAAATGCGCCTGGGCGGCCCAGCGTGGTGCTCGGGCCGGAAACATGCCGCAAACCGGGCAGCGTGCCGCCTGGGGCACCGGGCGCGGGGCCTCGGGCGGCAGACCGCTCGCGGCGTCATAGGGGAAGGGCGGGGCGCTGACGCACCGATCGGCGCTTGGATCGAACGGAGGTGCCGGTGCGCGACCCGACCAGGCGCGCGCCGTCAGCACGGCGGTGCCGGCCAGCGAGGCCGCGACAAGCAGACGGCGGAGCATCACATGCGGGTGTCGTGCAGAGCGCCGCCGCTCAGGTCCACCATCTCCACCGTGACCTGGCCAAACGCGTGCACCGCGCCGCCCCATTGCTTGACGAAGGCCTCGGCATCCGCGCGCCGGGCGAAGCTGGCGAGCGTGGGGCCCATCGAGCCGCGCCGCTTGCTGCCGCGCACGAAGAAGGCCTGCTTGGCGTCCACCCAGTGCCCCACCGGCTTCTCCCAGTCGGCCTGGCCCATGTCCTGTACGTAGACCGCGCGCACCGGGCGCAGCTGCTCGGGCTTGAGCAGCAGGCTGAACAGCTCGACCGTGTCGCACAGGAACTGCGGCTCGGGGCGATCCTGGTAGTGGATCTGCGCCTTCGGGCCCGGGTAATCGGCGAGCAGCATGCCGTCCAGGTCGCAACTGGTGCCGGCCTGGATCTCCTGCGGCCTCGCGGCCGTGGCGGCCTGCTGGCCGCAGGCCGTGAACAAGGGCGCACAGGCCAGGCAGCACAGGCTGCGGCGGCGCGTCATCAATGAAGTCATGGTTTGAACCTCCACACCGCCAGACCCAGGGGCAGGGTGATCCAGGCCAGCAGCACGCCGCCCATCAGCAGGCTGTTGCCGAAGGCGGGGGGCACCAGCGCGCCCAGACCGAACAGCCCGCCGACCTGGTCGAGCGAGAACACATTGAAGATGCGGAACACATCCGCGGGGTTGAGCAGCAGCAGCCAGGCGAACCAGTCGCCGGCCCAGGCGCCGCCGCTGCCCACCAGCAGGCCCAGCAGGGCCAGGTCGAACACCAGCACGAAGAAGAACCACAGCACGATGGCCATTCCGGAGGCGCGCGTGCGTTCGCGCGCCAGCACCGAAACCAGCAGGGCCAGGCTCAGGAACACCAGGCCGAGCAGCGTGGCGCTGAGCACGAAGCCGCCGTAGTGCATCAGCGTGGCGGCGGCGCCGAACTGGCGCGCCAGCAGCAGGCCCACCAGCAGAAAGCCGCCGCAGGTGGAAATCGACAAGGCAGCGGCCAGGCCCAGGTACTTGCCCAGCAGCAGCTCCAGGCGGCTCAGCGGGTGGGCCAACAGCAGCTCCAGCGAGCCGCGCTCGCGCTCGCCGCAGATGGCGTCAAAACCCAGCAGCAGCGCGATCAGGGGCAGCAGATAGATCACCAGGCTGACCAGCGAAGTGATGGTGTAGCCCAGCGACTGCGCGCCCACCTGGCCCTGCTGCGCCGCGCCGAAGTAGGTGATGAGCAGCGAGAACAGCGTGAACACCGCCGCCACCGCCAGCACCCAGCGGTTGCGCAGGCGCTCCTTCAGCTCCTTGGCGGCCAGGGTCAGGATGGGGGAGTGCATGGTCGGCGTCTCCTGCGTGGGGGGCGCGGCCACTTGTGCAAGTGCCGCCGTCATGCCGCCACCCCGAAGTACAGGTCTTCCAGCGTGGGTTCGAGGATCTGCAGATCGGCCAGCTGCCCGGCCAGCGGCGCCAGGCGGGCCAGCAGCTCCATCTTGCGGCCGCGCTCGCATTGCAGCTGAAGCGTTTCCGGCAGGGCCAGCGCACGGGCGCAGTCGCCC
>JBDHSJ010000153.1:0-10026 GCA_039808065.1 Burkholderiaceae bacterium
AGGACCCGCGCGACATCGTGCTCGGGCCTGGCCAGAGCTTCGAGGTCGACCGGGGCGGCGATCTGTTGGTCTGCGCCCTGGGCGGTCCGGCCCTGCTGGATCTGAGCGCGGCGGCGGCATGAGCTGGAGCCTGCTGAGCGCCCGCTCCGTCGCTGCGGCGCCCGCCGCCACGACCCTGGCCCTGCGTGGCAGGCGCCTGGTGCAGCTGCGCCCCGTGCGGCCCTCAGACGCGGCAGCCGAGCAGGCCTTCTTCAATGGCCTGTCGCTCGATTCGCGCCACAAGCGCTTCCATGCTGGCATCGGCGCCATCGGTGCAGGGTTGCTGCGCCAGATGGTCGAAACCGACCCCGAGCACCATGTTGCCCTGGTGGCCGAGGTGTTGGTGCCGGAGCCCGGTGGCTTGGTGGCAGACGCCCGCTATGTGCGCGAGGCCGCCCGACCCGAGGCGGCCGAGTTTGCGATTGCCGTGGCCGACGCCTGGCAGGGCCTGGGCCTGGGCCGTGCGCTGCTGGCGCGCCTGCAGGACCGGGCGCGCGCCCAAGGCCTGCGCGAGCTGTACGGCGATGTGCTGCCGGACAACCACCGCATGCGCGCCCTGCTGCTGAGCCAGGGTGCAGAGCCCGTCATCCACCCTGACGGGCCCGGCCTATTGCGCCTGAGCTTCGACCTGCGCGACGAGATGGCCCCCGGGTGGCGCTTCTGAGCTGAGCTGCCGAGGCGCGCAGCCACAATGCGCGCCATGAAAAAACGCCTCTTGCTGGCCATGCTGGCCGCCTTCAGCTGGGCCCATGCCGACGAACACCCGTTGACTCAGCTGCCCTACACGCCCAGCCTGGATGTGGCGGCCATGGACCGCAGCGTGGACCCCTGTGAAGACCTGTACCAGTACGCCTGCGGCGGCTGGATGAAGAACAACCCCATCCCCGCCGATGAGGCGCGCTGGGCGGTGTACTCCAAGGTCGCGAACGAGAACCGGCTGTATCTTTGGGGCGTGCTGCAGGAGCTGGCCCAGCCCGCCGCCACGCCACGCAGTGCCCAGCAACAGCAATTGGGCGACTACTTCGGTGCCTGCATGAACGAGCAGGCCGTGAACGAGGCCGGCATCAAGCCTCTGCAAGCGCTTCTGGAGCGCATCGACGCCCTGCAGGACAAGCGCCAGCTGCCGATCTTGCTGGCCGCGCTGCATCTGCTGCTGGACAACGAGCGCGCTTTCTTTCGCTTCGCCAGCGGCCAGGATTTCAACGACGCCACGCAGGTCATTGCCTTCGTGTCCGCCGGCGGCCTGGGCCTGCCCGAGCGCGATCTCTACCTAAAGAACGACGCGCGCTCGCGCAAGCTGCGCGCCGAGTACCAGGCCCATGTGGCCCGCAGCCTGGCGCGCGCCGGCGGCTCGCCGGAGCAGGCGCAGCGCCAGGCGCGCAGCGTCCTGGCCTTCGAGACCGAACTGGCCCGCGCCACGCTCAGCCCGGTGCAGCGCCGCGACCCCTACAAGCTCTCGAACCGCGTCAGCCTTGAACAGTTGCAGGCCCTGACCCCTGGTTTCGATTGGGCCGCCTACCGCGCGGCCCTGGGCGTGGACCAGGCTCTGCCGGTGCTGAATGTCACCGAGCCGCGCTTCCTGAAGCGCTGGGCGGCGTTGCTGCAGCAGACCGACCTGGCCACGCTCAAGACCCTGCTGCGCTGGCAGGTGCTGAGCAGCCAGGCCGAGTTCCTGGACGCCGGCTGGCAGGCCGAGCAGTTCGGCTTCTATGGCAAGACCCTGCAGGGCGTGCCGGTGCAGAAGGCGCGCTGGAAGCGCTGCGTGGAGCTGGTGGACGCGCAGCTCGGCGAGGCTCTGGGCCAGGAGTTCGTGGCGCGCAACTTCAGCCCGGAGCTGAAGGAGCGGGTCGTCAAGATGACCGACCAGATCAAGGCCGCGATGGCGCGCCGCATCGAGGCGCTGGACTGGATGAGCCCGGCCACCAAGGAGCGCGCGCAGGAAAAGCTCGCCAGCATGGTCAACAAGGTGGGCTACCCCGACAACTGGCGCGACTACAGCGCCTTCCAGGTGCGGCGCGACGACTTCCTCGGCAATCTGCAGCGCGGCAATGCCTTCGAGCTCAAGCGCCAGTTGGCCAAGATCGGCAAACCGCTGGACCGCGGCGAGTGGGGCATGACACCGCAGACGGTGAACGCCTACTACAACGCCCAGATGAACGACATCAACTTCCCGGCCGCCGTGCTGCAGCCGCCGCTCTATGACGCCAATCTGGACGACGCCCCCAGCTACGGCAACACCGGCGGCACCATCGGCCACGAGTTGATCCACGGCTTTGACGACGAAGGCCGTCAGTTCGACGCCCAGGGTCGCCTGAAGGACTGGTGGACCACCCAGGACGCCAAGGCCTTCGAGCGCCGCGCCGCCTGCGTCAGCAAGCAGTACGGCCAGTACACGGTGATCGACCAGCTCAAGATCAACAGCCAGCTCACGCTGGGCGAGGACCTGGCCGACCTGGGTGGCCTGGTGCTGGCACTGGAAGCCTGGAAGGAACAGATCAAGGGCATGACCTTGGAGAACCGCGACGGCCTGACGCCCGAGCAGCGCTTCTTCGTCGGCTTTGCGCAATGGGATTGCAGCCACGCCCGCCCCGAATACGCGCGCCTGCACGCCGCCACCGACCCGCACTCCCCTGGTCGCTACCGCATCAACGGTGTGGCCGTGAACATGCCCGAGTTCGCCCAGGCCTTTGCCTGCAAGCCGGGGCAGAAGATGGTCAAGAAGGACGCGGAGCGTTGCCGCGTCTGGTGATCAGGACAGGTAGCGCTGGCGCAGCTCGCGCAGCTCACCGCTCTCGCGCAGGGTCTTGAGGCCGCGGTCGATCAACGCCCGCAGGGCTTCGCCTTGCGGGTGTTGGCGTGAAATCAGCATATGGAACTCGCCGCGCGCCAGGCCCGGGATGGGGGCGTGGCCCAGGTCAGGGTCGGCCAGCAGGTCGCGCCCCAGGCGCTTGAAGCCGGCCACGGCTTCAAGCTTTTCAATGCCGACCTCGCAGCGGCCCGCATGCAGCTTGGCGATGACGCGCGAGAAGTCGAGCGCACCGCGGTCCACCTGCTCATCGCTGAGCCCGTAGGCGCTGTAGTTGTAGCCGTGCACGCCGCAGATGTGATACCGGGTGAGATCGGCCACATCCCGCAGTTGCAGGCCACGCGGATAGACCTTGCGTGAGTAGAAGTACGTGTGGGTGGTCTCGTAATAGGGCTGACTCAGCAGGAAGCGCGCTTCGCGCTCCGGGCTGAAGCTCGCATTCAGTGCCATCTGGAACTGCTGGCCTGACTCGACCTCGCGCAGGCAGCGCACCCAGGGCAGCAACTCCACTTTCAGCGTGATGCGTTGCGGCGCCAAGATGCGGCGCAGCACCTCCACCGAATAACCGACCACTTTGGCCTGCATCTGGCCGCGCGCATCGCGTTCGCGGTAAGTGAAGGGCGGCCACTCCGCCACGTCGTCACACACGGCCACGGTCCCCAGGTCAGGGTTGGCCATTGCGCCCCCGCTGCCGAGTGCGATCAGGGACAGGAACACAGGGGCGAGACGGAGCTTGGGCATCGGCCGTCAGCGTACGGGCGCGCGCCGGAGCGCGCGTGACGGATTGGTGCAAAACCGACAAAGCCGCCTGTGCATTTCTCACGGCTGCGGTGGTGGCAGGCACGCCGAGTCCCGCATTCCCTGAAGCCTTCGTTTTGAAAGTAGTGATAGGCTGTAATCACGCGAAGATTCCTTCATCAACGAAGCTTTAGAGTGGACCACCATGCGCCTTGACCTCACCACCCTCCACCTCGTGCTGGCCATCGAGCGCACCCGCTCGATCACCGCCGGTGCCAAGGCCGAGCATTTGGCGCTTGCGGCCGCCAGCAAGCGCCTGGCGGACCTGGAGACGCGCCTGGGGGTCAAGTTGTTCGAGCGCCGCGCCCGTGGCGTGGAACCCACCGAGGCTGGCCGCGCGCTGGTGCGCCACATCCGCACCCTGCAGGCCAGCCTGCACGCGATGGAATCCGAGGTGGTGGAGTTCGCGCGCGGCATCAAGGGCCATCTGCGCATCGTCGCCAACGGCGGTGCGATCGCCGAATGCCTGCCGGCTGATCTGGCCGCTTTTTCCAGCCGTCACCCGCAGATTCGCATCAGCCTGGAAGACCTGACCAGCGCGGAGGTGCAGGCGGCCGTGGCCGAAGGCCGTGCCGATGTCGGCATCTTCACGCCGCCGGTGCTGGACAACCGGCTCACGCACCAGATCTACCGCATCTCCCGACTGGCCGTGGTGGTGCCGCGCGGGCACGCGCTGGCCAGCCTGAACGTGGTGCGCTTTGACGACCTGCTGGACCATGACCTGATTGGCCTGCACGCCGGTGCGGCCGCCCAGGAACTGATGCGCGAGCAGGCTGCTGCACGCGGCAAGACCCTGCGCGCCCGTCTGCAGGTGCGTGGCTTCGATGCCATCGCCCAGCTGGTGGAAGCGGGCCTGGGCGTGGCGGTGATGCCGCGCGGCCCGGCCGAGCGGTTTGCCCAGCTTTTCGAAGTGGAATGCCTGACCCTGGCCGAGCCCTGGGCCGCACGCGAGTACCGCCTGGCCACGCCGCGCCAGGAATCCCTGCCCACCGTGGTGCAGCGCTTTGTGGAAGCGCTGTGCCCCCCCCAGGCCGCCGCTGCCGCCGAAGCGGCCTTGGCGGCCGCCCGATCCGATTTAGCCTCCAGAAAAGACTGAGAACGTGGCCAAGACCCTGTACGACAAGCTCTGGGACGAGCATGTGGTGCGCCGTGAAGACGACGGCACCAGCCTGCTCTATATCGACCGCCATTTGCTGCATGAAGTGACCAGCCCGCAGGCTTTTGAGGGCCTGCAGCTGAACGGCCGCAAGGTCTTCCGCCTGGCCGCCAACCTGGCGGTGAGCGACCACAACGTGCCCACCACCGAGCGCAGCGCCGGCATTGCCGACCCGGTGAGCAAGCTGCAGGTCGACACGCTCGATGCCAATTGCGACAAGCACGGCATCCGCCAGTTCAAGATGAGCGACCGCCGCCAGGGCATCGTGCACGTCATCGGCCCCGAGCAGGGCGCCACGCTGCCCGGGATGACGGTGGTCTGCGGTGACAGCCACACCTCCACCCATGGCGCCTTCGCCGCGCTGGCGCATGGCATCGGCACCAGCGAGGTGGAGCATGTGCTGGCCACCCAATGCCTGCTGGCGAAGAAGGCCAAGAACATGCTGGTGCGCGTGAACGGCCGCCTGCAGCCGGGCGTCAGCGCGAAGGACTTGGTGCTGGCCATCATCGGCCGCATCGGCACGGCCGGCGGCACCGGCTACACGATCGAGTTCGGCGGTGAGGCCATCCAGGCCTTGAGCATGGAAGGCCGCATGACGGTGTGCAACATGGCCATCGAGGCCGGCGCCCGCGCCGGCCTGGTGGCGGTGGACGACACGACCATCGAATACCTGCGCGGCCGCCCCCTGAGCCCCAGTGGCGCCGAGTGGGATGCCGCCGTGGCCTATTGGCGCACCCTGCACAGCGACCCCGATGCCCATTTCGACACCGTGGTCGAGCTGGATGCGACCCTGATTGCGCCGCAGGTCAGCTGGGGCACCTCACCCGAGATGGTGCTGCCGGTGGACGCCTTCACGCCCGAGCCCTCGCGCGCCAGCGACGCCGTCCAGCGCGATGCCCAGAACCGCGCCCTCCAGTACATGGGCCTGCAGCCGCACCAGCGCATCGATTCCATCGCCGTCGACAAGGTCTTCATCGGCTCCTGTACCAATAGCCGCATCGAGGACCTGCGCGAAGCCGCCGCGGTGGTGCAGCGCGTCGGTGGCAAGCTGGCCAAGGGCATCAAGCTGGCCCTGGTGGTGCCAGGCTCGGGTCTCGTCAAGGCCCAGGCCGAGGCCGAGGGCCTGGACCGCGTGTTCAAGGCGGCCGGCTTCGAGTGGCGCGAGCCGGGCTGTTCGATGTGCCTGGCCATGAATGCCGACCGCCTGGAGCCGGGCGAGCGCTGCGCCAGCACGAGCAACCGCAATTTCGAAGGCCGGCAAGGCGCGGGTGGCCGCACCCACCTCGTCAGCCCCGCCATGGCGGCCGCGGCGGCCATGAAAGGGCGCTTCGTGGATGTCCGCAAGCTGAACTGAAGCTTCGGGAGCGCGGCATGATTTCGGTCTGTCCGCATTCCCCCGAGGCAAGACCATGAAAAAGCTGTTGACCCTGATCCTCACCCTGGCCGTTCTGGCGGGCTGCAACACCATGAAAGGCTTCGGCCAGGACGTGCAGAAGGTGGGCGAAAAGATCGAGGGCGCCGCCAAGAAGTAGTTGAGACCCAGGGAGGCCCCTGGGCATGGAGAAACGATGCAAGCCTTTCGCCAGCACCAGGGGCTGGTGGTGCCCCTTGACCGGGCCAATGTCGACACCGACGCCATCATCCCGAAGCAGTTTCTGAAGTCCATCCTGCGCACCGGCTTCGGTCCGAACCTGTTCGACGAGTGGCGCTATCTGGACCGCGGCGAGCCCGGCCAGGACCCCGCCAGCCGCCGCCCCAATCCCGACTTCGTACTGAACCAACCGCGCTATGCCGGCGCCTCGGTGCTGCTGGCGCGCGCCAATTTTGGCTGCGGCTCGAGCCGCGAGCACGCGCCCTGGGCCATCCAGCAATACGGCATCCGCGCGCTGATCGCCCCAAGCTACGCCGACATCTTCTTCAACAACTGCTTCAAGAACGGCCTGCTGCCGGTGGTGCTGCCCGCTGAGGTGGTGGACCAGCTGTTCGGCGCCGTGCAGGCCACCCCTGGCTACCAGCTCACCATCGACCTGGAGCAGCAAGTGGTTCGCACGCCCGAGGGCGCCGAGCATCGCTTTGAAGTCGAGCCCTTCCGCAAGCATTGCCTGCTCAACGGCCTGGACGACATCGGCCTGACCCTGCAGCACGCCAAGGAAATTGAGGCCTTCCAGGCGCGCCGTTTGGCCGACAAGCCCTGGCTGAAGAAGGAGCTGTCGGCATGAGCAAGCTGATTGCAGTGTTGCCGGGCGACGGCATCGGCCCCGAAATCATGGCCGAGGCGGTCAAGGTGCTGCAGGCCCTGGATCTGGACCTGCAACTGGAGACGGCGCCGGTGGGCGGTGCGGCGTATGAAGCCAGCGGCCACCCGCTGCCCGACACCACGCTGAACCTGGCGAAGAAGGCCGACGCCGTGCTGTTCGGCGCCGTGGGCGACTGGAAGTACGACAAGCTGGAGCGTGCACTGCGCCCCGAGCAGGCCATCTTGGGTTTGCGCAAGCACCTGGGCCTGTTCGCCAACTTCCGCCCCGCGCTTTGCTACGAACAACTGACGCATGCCTCCAGCCTCAAGCCCGAACTGGTGGCGGGGCTGGACATCCTGATCCTGCGCGAGCTGACCGGCGACATCTACTTCGGCACCCCACGCGGCCGTCGCACCGCGGTGGACGGCCATTTCCCAGGCAGTGAAGAAGCCTTCGACACCATGCGCTACTCGCGCCCGGAGATCGAGCGCATCGCCCATCTGGCCTTCCAGGCGGCGCGCAAACGGCGCGGCAAGGTCACCAGCGTGGACAAGGCCAATGTGCTGGAGACCTCGCAGCTGTGGAAGGATGTCGTGACCGAGGTGCACCAACAGTACGCCGACGTCCAGCTCGACCATATGTACGTGGACAACGCCGCCATGCAGCTGGTCAAAGCGCCGAAAGCCTTTGACGTCATCGTCACCGGCAATCTGTTCGGCGACATCCTCAGCGACGAGGCGGCGATGCTGACCGGTTCGATCGGCATGCTGCCCTCGGCCTCGCTCGACAAGAACGGCAAGGGGCTGTACGAGCCCAGCCACGGCAGCGCGCCCGACATCGCTGGCAAGGGCGTAGCCAACCCGCTTGCTACCATCCTCAGCGCTGCCATGATGCTCCGCTACTCCCTGAACCAGCCCGCGCAGGCCGACCGCATCGAAGCGGCGGTCCAGGCCGTGCTGGCGCAGGGCCTGCGCACCGGCGACATCTGGAGCGAAGGCACGACCAAGGTGGGCACCCGCGAGATGGGTGACGCCGTCGTGACCATGATCAAAACCACCACCATTACCAAGAGCTGACGGCTCTCGGTTCGCTTCGCCCCCAAAGGACCCGGCGAACGAGCCGGGAGACTCAGGGTCCTGAACCACGGAGTGAACACGATGGCAGTTTTGGCGAACAACCCCCTGGTCGGCCTGGTTGGCTGGCGCGGCATGGTGGGCTCGGTGTTGATGGATCGCATGAGCGCCGAGCGCGACTTCGATCTGATTGAACCGCTCTTCTTCAGCACCAGCAATGCCGGCGGCCAGGCGCCCGCACAGGCCAAGAACGAGACCAAGCTCCAAGATGCGTATGACCTCGAACAGCTCAAGCGCTGCGAGGTCATCATCACGGCGCAGGGTGGCGACTACACCAACGAAGTCTTCCCCAAACTGCGCGCGGCGGGCTGGAAGGGTCACTGGATCGACGCGGCCTCCAGCCTGCGCATGGCCGATGACGCGGTCATCATCCTGGACCCGGTCAACCGCCCGGTCATCGACCAGGCCCTGAGCCAGGGCGGTCGCAACTGGATCGGCGGCAACTGCACCGTCAGCTGCATGCTGATGGGCGTGGGCGCGCTGTACAAGGCCGGGCTGGTGGAGTGGATGAGCACCCAGACCTACCAAGCGGCCAGTGGCGGCGGCGCCCAGCACATGCGCGAGCTGCTGACCCAGTACGGCACGCTGAACGCTGAGGTGCGCGCGCTGCTCGATGACCCCAAGAGCGCCATCCTGGAGATCGACCGCAAGATCGTCGAGAAACAGCGCAGCCTGAGTGCGGCCGAGACCCAGCATTTCGGCGTGCCTCTGGGCGGCTCGCTGATCCCCTGGATCGACAAGGATTTGGGCAACGGCATGTCCAAGGAAGAGTGGAAGGGCATGGCCGAGACCAACAAGATCCTTGGCTCGGGCGCCATTCCAGTCGATGGCTTCTGTGTGCGGATCGGCGCCATGCGCTGCCACTCCCAGGCGCTGACCTTCAAGCTGAAGAAGGACGTGCCGCTGGCCGACATCGAGGCTCTGATCGCCGCCGACAACGAGTGGGTCAAGCTGGTGCCCAACACCCGCGAGGCCACGATCAAGGATCTGACTCCGGTGGCTGTGACCGGCACGCTGACGATTCCCGTTGGCCGCGTGCGCAAGCTCGCCATGGGCCCCGAGTACCTCGGCGCCTTCACGATCGGTGACCAGTTGCTCTGGGGCGCGGCCGAGCCGCTGCGCCGCATGCTGCGCATCCTCATCGAGCAGTGAGCCATAAGCCCCGGCGGCGTGGCGTGCAACCCCTTGTTGCAGCCGCGTTGCCCCCGGGCTACAAGGCGGGGCGCTCGTAGTGGAACTACGGGTGCCTGTGCCCGCACTGCAGGCATTTCGTGAGGTCTGCAACGGATATGCTTGCCAGCCTTGAGTTTTCTCGCTGCAAAGGCGTTCGCGCCCAGGCGGCGACGGGAGTTGCCTTGAACCAGCTTGCCCTTTCGGCGCGCATGCGCTTCACCCTCAGTCACGTGGCCCTGGCCGCACTCTGTGCCTTTTCGTCCGGTGCCCAGGCCCTGGGCCTCGGGCGCCTGAACGTGCAGTCGGCGCTGGGAGAGACCCTGAGGGCGGAAATCGAGCTGTCCTCCCTCAGTGCTGAAGAGGCCGCCAGCTTGCGTGTGCGGGTGGCGCCGCCGGATGCCTATCGTGCCAACGGCCTGGAATACAACGCCGTGTTGCCGGGGACCCAGGTGCAGCTGGCGCGTCGTGCCGATGGTCGACCCGTGCTGCGCATTGCCAGCGACCGCGCGGTGCAGGAGCCCTTCCTGGATGTGGTGCTCGAACTCACCTGGGCCTCGGGCCGGTTGACGCGCGAGTTCACGATGCTGTTTGATCCGCCCTCGTCGGCACGTGCCCCTGAGGCCGTGACGGCGCCGGTGGTCACGGCACCGTCACCCGCGCCGAGCGCGCTGCCTGCGCAGCCTG
>JBDHSJ010000154.1:0-10023 GCA_039808065.1 Burkholderiaceae bacterium
TGCAGTTGTGCCTGGACCGGCGCCAACAAGCTGTGGGCGCGATCCGGCTGCTCGGTGTAGTGAACCCGCAGCGCAGCCAGCTCCGCGAGTGTGCTGGGCGGCGGCGGGATGGCCATGGTCCGACGAGCTTAGCTTTTCACACCCAACTCGCGCAGGCGCTCGTCCAGGTAGCTGCCGGCGGTGTAGCGGTCGCTCAGCACCACGTCGTTGCGTGGGTGCAGGAACAGGGGCAGGGATACGCGGCTGCGCTTGGCGCCCTCGCCGGTGGGGTTGAGCACCTGGTGCAGGGTGCTCGGGTAATAGCCCTGGCTGGCTTCCTGCAGCATGTCGCCGATGTTGATGGCCAGGGTGCCGAAATCGCAGGGCACGTCGCGCCACTGGTTGTCGGTGCCCTTGATCTGCAGGCCCGGCTCATTCGCCGCCGGCAGGATAGTGAGCAGATTGATGTCGCCATGCGCGGCGGCCCGCACCGCGCCGGGCGGCTCGTGGCCGGTGAGCGGCGGGTAGCGCAGCACGCGCAGCAGGGTGTGGTCGCTGCCCTTGATCATGTGAGAGAGCGGCTCGCGGTAGCCCTTGGCGATTTCCGGCGGCGTGTAGCGCTCCACCCAGCCCAGCAGCTCCTCGGCCAGGGCGTTGGCGCGGGCGTAGTAGTCGAGTGCGTCGTCCTTCAGCTGCGGTGGGATGCGGCCCCAGGGGTAGATGTGGAAGTACTCCTTGATGTCCTTCTGCGTGAAACCCTTGGCCGTTTCGGAGATCGCGGTGCTGAAGTAGCCGTCCTGCTTTTCCTTGCTGAAGGCGTAGTCGTGCTTGGCGTCGGAGTCGAAGAACGCCAGCCAGGTGGTGTAGATGCGCTCGACCAGGTCCTGCGGGATGGGATGGTTCTTGAGCACGCCAAAACCGGTTTCATGCAGGCTGCGCGTGAAGCGCTCGGCGGCATCCGGGGCGCGGTAATCAACGACTTGCACTTCCATCGCCAGGCTCCTGTAGTTTTACCAATTGGTCGAATTTCATCAGTCTAGGCCATTGCCAGCCGTCAGCTTCCTGGAAGAGACCCGGTGCTACAGTCGGCGCCCCGCTCAGTGTGTGCGTAACCGAGCGGAACCGTTTTTGAGTTTGCCTTGTAGCCCTTCCCGTCCCCCATTACGGGTCGCAATCCGCTAACCGGTCTGGCCGTGTCGCGGAAGGTTCGATAACCAGCCAATTGCTTTGGATACCGAAGCGTGAGGTCAGCGAAATGATGCAGCAATACAGGTCGAACTCGTACCTCTTCGGGGGCAATGCGCCCTATGTGGAAGAGATGTACGAGGCCTACCTCGACAACCCCGGTTCGGTGCCGGACAACTGGCGCGCCTATTTCGACGCGCTCCAACATGTGCCCGCCACCAATGGCACCGACGCCCGCGACGTGGCGCATGCCCCGGTGATCGAGAGCTTTGCCCAGCGCGCCAAGGCCAACGCCTTCGCCAGCAAGGCCAGCAGCACCGATCTGGCCGTGGCCCGCAAGCAGGTCCATGTGCAGAGCCTGATCGCGGCCTACCGCTTCCTGGGCAATCGCTGGGCCGATCTGGATCCGCTCAAGCGTGCCGAGCGCCCCAAGATTCCCGAGCTGGAACCGGCGTTCTACGACCTGTCCGAAGCGGACATGGACATCAATTTCTCGGCCACCAACACCTACTTTGGTGGCGAGACCATGACCCTGCGCGCCATCCACCAGGCGCTGCGTGAAACCTACTGCGGCAGCATCGGCGCCGAGTTCATGCACTGCACGGACCCGGGCGAAAAGCGCTGGTGGCAGGAACGCCTGGAAAAGCAGCTCGGCCGCCCCAGCTTCAGCGCCGAAAAGAAGAAGGCCATCCTGGAGCGCCTGACGGCGGCCGAGGGACTGGAGCGCTACCTGCACACCAAGTACGTCGGCCAGAAGCGCTTCAGCCTGGAAGGCGGCGAGAGCTTCATCGCCGCGATGGACGAACTGATCCGCCGCGCCGGTGAGAACGGCGTGCAGGAAATCGTCATCGGCATGGCCCACCGCGGCCGTCTGAACGTGCTGGTGAACACCCTGGGCAAGATGCCCGCCGAGCTGTTCGCCGAGTTCGAAGGCAAGAAGGACATTGACCTGCCGGCCGGCGACGTGAAGTACCACCAAGGCTTCAGCTCCGATGTCTCCACCCCCGGCGGCCCGGTGCACCTGAGCCTGGCCTTCAACCCCTCGCACCTGGAGATCGTCAACCCGGTGGTGGAAGGCAGCGTGCGCGCCCGCCAGGACCGCCGCGGCGACAAGGAAGGCCGCCAGGTGCTGCCTGTGCTGGTGCACGGCGACGCCGCCTTCGGCGGCCAGGGCGTGGTGCAGGAGACTCTGTGCATGGCGCAGACGCGCGGCTACCGCACCGGCGGCACCGTGCACCTGGTCATCAACAACCAGATCGGCTTCACCACCAGCGATCCGCGCGACCTGCGCTCCACCACCTACTGCTCCGACGTCGTCAAGATGATCGAAGCGCCGGTGCTGCACGTGAACGGCGACGACCCCGAGGCCGTCGTGTGGGCCATGCAGCTGGCGATGGACTACCGCGCCCAGTTCCGCAAGGACGTGGTGCTGGACATCGTCTGCTTCCGCAAGCTGGGCCACAACGAGCAGGACACCCCGGCCCTGACCCAGCCGCTGATGTACAAGAAGATCGCCGCCCACCCGGGCACGCGCAAGGTCTACGCCGACAAGCTGGTGGCCCAGGGCGTGCTGCCCGAGCAGGGCCCGGACGACATGATCAAGGCCTACCGTACCGCGATGGACGAGGGCCGCCACACCGTCGATCCGGTGCTGACCAACTTCAAGAGCAAGTACGCCACCGACTGGTCGCCCTTCTTGGGCAAGAAGTGGACCGACAGCTGCGACACCGCCATTCCCGTGGCCGAGTGGAAGCGCCTGGCTGAACGCGTGACGACCCTGCCCAAGGACTTCGCGGCCCACAACCTCGTGCAGAAGCTGCTGGCCGACCGCGCGGCCATGGGCCGTGGCGAGAGCAATGTGGACTGGGGCATGGGCGAGCACATGGCCTTTGCCTCGCTGGTGGCCAGCGGCTACCCGGTGCGCCTGTCGGGCGAGGACTGCGGCCGTGGCACCTTCACGCACCGCCACGCCGTCATCCACGACCAGAACCGCGCCAACTGGGACGAAGGCACCTACATCCCGCTGCAGAACGTGGCCGAGGGCCAGGCGCCCTTCACGGTGATCGACTCGATCCTGAGCGAAGAGGCGGTGCTGGGCTTCGAGTACGGCTACGCCGCCGCCGAGCCCAACACGCTGACGATCTGGGAAGCCCAGTTTGGCGATTTCGTCAACGGCGCCCAGGTGGTGATCGACCAGTTCATCGCCAGCGGCGAAGTGAAGTGGGGCCGTGCCAACGGCCTGGTGATGATGCTGCCGCACGGCTATGAAGGCCAGGGCCCCGAGCACAGCTCGGCGCGCCTGGAGCGCTTCATGCAGCTGGCCGCGGACAACAACATGCAGATCGTGCAGCCCACCACGGCCGCACAGATCTTCCATGTGCTGCGCCGCCAGATGCTGCGCATGTTCCGCAAGCCGCTGGTCATCATGACCCCGAAGAGCTTGCTGCGCGCCAAGGACGCCACCTCGCCGCTGGTCGAGTTCACCAAGGGCGAGTTCAAGACCGTGATCGGCGAGACCGATGCCAACGTCAAGGCCGACAAGGTCAAGCGCGTGCTGGTCTGCTCGGGCAAGGTGGTCTACGACCTGCAGAAAAAGCGCGAGGAGAAGAAGGCTGACGACGTCGCCATCATCCGCGTCGAGCAGCTCTACCCCTTCCCGCACAAGGCCTTCGCGGCGGAGCTGAAGAAGTACCCCAACGCCACCGAACTGGTGTGGTGCCAGGACGAGCCGCAGAACCAGGGCGCCTGGTTCTTCGTGCAGCACTACGTGCACGAAAACATGCAGGACGGCCAGAAGCTCGGCTACGCCGGCCGGCCGGCCTCGGCCTCGCCGGCTTGCGGCTATGCCAGCCTGCACCAGGAACAGCAGAAGGCCCTGCTGGACCAGGCCTTCGCCAAGCTCAAGGGCTTCGTCCTCACCAAATAAGCAAGCAAAGAAGAACACACCATGGCAATCGTTGACGTCAAGGTCCCGCAGCTGTCCGAATCCGTGGCCGAGGCCACCCTGCTGCAATGGAAGAAGCAACCCGGTGAAGCGGTTGCGATGGACGAAATCCTGATCGAGATCGAGACCGACAAGGTCGTGCTGGAAGTGCCGGCCCCGGCGGCCGGCGTGCTGGCCGCCCATGTGGTGGCCGGTGGTGGCACCGTCACCAGCGACCAGCTCATCGCCCAGATCGACACCGAGGCCAAGGCCGGTGCCGTGGCCGCGGCCCCGGCTGCCGCCGCGCCGGCTGTTGCCGCGGCGGCCCCTGCGGCCGACAAGAGCGGTGTGGCCATGCCCGCCGCCGCCAAGCTGATGGCCGACAACCACCTGCCCGCTGGCTCCGTGCCCGGCACGGGCAAGGACGGCCGCATCACCAAGGGCGATGTGCTGGGTGCGATCGAAGCGAAGCCGGCCGCCGTTGCAACGCCGGTGGCGGTGGCCGCCGCGCCCGCCGTGGCCAAGCCCCTGCCGGCTGTGGCCGCGCCGGTCGCGCCCAATCTGGGCGATCGCCCCGAGCAGCGCGTGCCGATGAGCCGCCTGCGTGCCCGCGTCGCCGAGCGCCTGCTGCAGTCGCAAGCCACCAACGCCATCCTGACCACCTTCAACGAGGTCAACATGGCCCCGTTGATGGAGATGCGCAAGAAGTTCCAGGAGAAGTTCGAGAAAGAACACGGCGTCAAGCTCGGCTTCATGAGCTTCTTCGTCAAGGCCGCGGTGGCCGCACTGAAGAAGTACCCGGTGCTGAACGCCTCGGTGGACGGCAACGACATCGTCTACCACGGCTACTTCGACATCGGTATCGCGGTGGGTTCGCCGCGCGGCCTGGTGGTGCCCATCATCCGCAACGCCGACCAGATGAGCTTTGCCGAGATCGAGAAGACCATCGCCACCTTCGGCCAGAAGGCCAAGGACGGCAAGCTCAGCATTGAAGAGCTGAGCGGCGGCACCTTCTCCATCAGCAACGGCGGCACCTTCGGCTCGATGCTGTCCACGCCCATCATCAACCCGCCGCAGTCGGCCATCCTGGGCGTGCACGCCACCAAGGACCGCGCCGTGGTGGAGAACGGCCAAATCGTGATCCGCCCGATCAACTACCTGGCGATGAGCTACGACCACCGCATCATCGACGGCCGCGAAGCCGTGCTGGGCCTGGTGACGATGAAGGAAGCGCTGGAAGACCCGGCCCGCCTGCTGTTCGACATCTAAACCTCGGGAGCCGCCATGGCCATCGCCGAAGAACTCGAGCGCCTGAAGCAGTTGCATGCACAGGGTGCGCTCAGCGATGAGGAGTACGCCCGCGCCAAGGAGCGGGTGATCGGTGGTGGCTCGGCGGCGCCGGCCGGCAGCAGCCCGCTCGACGAGGTGGCCAAGCTGCGCCGCAGCAAGACCGACCGGATGCTCGGCGGCGTGTGCGGCGGCATCGCCAAGCTCAGCGGCGTCGAGACCTGGATCTGGCGCCTGATCCTGGTGGGTCTGGTGCTGTGCTTCGGCAGCGGCGTGCTGCTTTACCTATTGCTGTGGATCTTCGTCCCCGAAGAGTCCTGAAAGTCTTTCCATGAGCACCAAGAACTTCGACGTCGTCGTCATCGGCGGCGGCCCGGGCGGCTACATCGCCGCCATCCGCGCGGCCCAATTGGGCATGAACGTCGCCTGCATCGACGAGTGGAAGAACGCCAAGGGCGGCCCCGCGCCCGGCGGCACCTGCACCAATGTGGGCTGCATTCCCTCCAAGGCCCTGCTGCAGAGCAGCGAGCACTACGAGCACCTGAACCACCACTTTGCCGAGCACGGCATCACGGCCGACAACGTCCAGATCGACGTGGCCAAGATGCTGGCCCGCAAGGACCTGGTGGTGAAGCAGAACAACGACGGCATCTTGTATCTCTTCAAGAAGAACAAGGTCACGTTCTTCCACGGCCGTGGCAGCTTCGTGGGTGCCAAGGAAGGCGGCTACGAGATCAAGGCCGGAGAGGAGCTTGTTCAGGCCAAGCAGGTCATCGTCGCCACGGGCTCGAATGCCCGCGCGCTGCCCGGTGCGGCCTTCGATGAGGAGTTCATCCTCAGTAACGACGGCGCCTTGCGCATTGGCGCCACGCCGAAGAAGCTGGGCGTCATCGGCGCCGGTGTCATCGGCCTGGAAATGGGCTCGGTCTGGCGCCGCCTGGGCGCGGAAGTGACCGTGCTCGAAGGCCTGCCGGTCTTCCTGGGCGCGGTGGACGAGGGCGTGGCCAAGGAGGCTGCCAAGGTCTTCAAGAAGCAGGGCCTGGACATCCAGCTCGGCGTCAAGATCAGCGAGGTCAAGACCGGCAAGGGCGGCGTGACGGTGAGCTACGCCGATGCCAAGGGTGAGGCCAAGACGCTGGAAGTGGACAAGCTGATCGTCTCGATCGGCCGGGTGCCGAACACCATCGGCCTGAACCCCGAGGCCGTGGGTCTGGCGCTGGACGAGCGCGGCGCCATCGTGGTGGACGCCGACTGCCGCACCAATCTGCCGGGAGTGTGGGCGGTGGGTGACGTGGTGCGTGGCCCGATGCTGGCGCACAAGGCCGAGGAAGAGGGCGTGGCGGTGGCCGAGCGCATCGCCGGCCAACATGGCCATGTCGACTTCGACATCATTCCCTGGGTCATCTACACCAGCCCCGAGATCGCCTGGGTCGGCAAGACCGAGCAGCAGCTGAAGGCCGAGGGCCGCGCCTACAAGGCTGGCCAGTTCCCCTTCATGGCCAACGGCCGTGCGCGCGCACTGGGCGACACCACCGGCTTCGTCAAGATGCTGGCCGACGCCAAGACCGACGAGATCCTGGGCGTGCACATCATTGGCCCCTTCGCTAGCGAGCTGGTGGCCGAGTGCGTGGTGGCAATGGCCTTCAAGGCCAGCAGCGAGGACATCGCGCGCATCTGTCATGCGCATCCTTCGCTGTCTGAATCGACCAAGGAAGCGGCGCTGGCGGTGGACAAGCGCACCCTCAACTTCTAAGGTGTCGACCACCTCGGCCTATCAGGCCGAACTGAAAAGCCGTGGCTTCACGGCCGATGCCGCGCAACTGCAGGGCCTGGCGGCCCTGCAGCGCTGCGAGGACGACTGGATCGCCTACAAGGCGCGGCGCGGCAATGCGGTGACCAAGCTCCTGGTCAAGCCGCCACTGCCGCGCGGCGTCTACCTGTATGGCGGCGTGGGGCGGGGCAAGAGCTTCCTGATGGATGCCTTCTTCCACGCCGTGCCGCTGCAGCGCAAGGGGCGTCTGCACTTCCACGAGTTCATGCGCGAGGTGCACCGCGAGCTGCACGAACTCAAGGGCATCGCCGACCCGATCGACGAGCTGTGCCGGCGCATGGCGCGGCGCTACCGGCTGATCTGTTTTGACGAGTTCCACGTCGCCGATGTGACCGACGCGATGATCCTGCTGCGCCTGCTCGAAGGCATGGCCAAGCACCGCATCGGCATGGTGACGACGAGCAACTTCCACCCCGACGGGCTCTACCCGAACGGCCTGCACCGCGACCGCATCCTGCCCGCCATTGCCCTGCTCAAGCAGCACATGGAAGTGGTGAACGTCGACGCCGGCATCGACTACCGCCGCCGCACTCTCACGGACGCCAAGGTCTACCACTGCCCGCTGGGCCCGCGCGCCGAAACCGCGCTGGACGTGCTGTTCGGCGAACTGGCCGAGGTGGCCGACGAGGACCCCGTGCTGCACATCGAGCACCGCACCCTGCGCGCCAAGCGCCGTGCCGGCGGTGTGGTCTGGTTCGATTTCGCCACGCTGTGCGGTGGCCCGCGCTCCCAGAACGACTACCTGGAGCTGGCGACCCAGTTCCACACCATTTTTCTGTCCGAGGTGCCGGAGATGCCGGTGCGCCTGGCCAGCGAGGCGCGCCGCTTCACCTGGCTGGTGGACGTGCTGTACGACCGCAAGGTCAAGCTGGTGATTTCCGCCGCGGTGGAGCCCGAACAGCTGTACACCGAGGGTCCGTTGGCGCACGAATTCCCGCGCACGGTGAGCCGGCTGCGCGAGATGCAGTCGGCCGAGTACCTGGCACAGGCGCGCCGCGAGGTCGACACCGGCCTGACCTGAGGCCAGAACCTCACCCGAATGGCCGTCGCGCTGTCGGCCCTGTCCGACAAGGTTTCGCGCCCAAGGCTGATAGGTCGCCACCGTGCTCGCCGCTACGGTATCCAGGCCGGTCCGCTCCATGGGCCGGAAGGAGTTGCCATGAAGTCACCCATTCGTAGCCTTCGCGCCTTGCCGCTGCTGATCCTGCTGAGCGTGGGACCCTTGCCAGGTTGTGCCGTCTGGCGCGATCAGGAAACGGTCGGCGCCTATGTCGACGACGCCACGCTGACCTCCCGCGTCAAGGCCAAGTTCGCTGCAGACCCCGTGGTGAGCGCCATGGCCATCAAGGTGGAGACCCTGAAGGGCGTGGTGCAACTGTCCGGCTTTGCCAAGAGCGCCGCTGAGCGCTCGACGGCGGAAAAGCTGGCCAGGGCGACCTCGGGGGTGGTGGCGGTTCGCAATGACATCGTCGTGAGCTGAGCCGTACCGGCCGCAGCTGATCCTGCTCCAAGGCAGTTCATGCCCGCAAAAGGGTCATTCGTCACCCCCGCCTTGTGACACCCCCCTGGCGCGCAGACACTCCCGGTCATTCCAAACAGGGTTCAATCGACCCGCAAAAGATTTAGGGAAAACCATGAGTGCCGCCCGTCCCCTGCTGTTTGTCGCTTTGGCCGCCGCCCTGTGGGCGCCGGCGCCTGCCGCCCAGGCCAGTGAGCTGGTCAAGCTGGCCAAGTTGATCGTGACTGGCAAGCGCAGCCCGACGGTGCCGCTGGAGACCAAGCCCCAGCCGGCCACGGCGCCGCAGGCGCCGGTGCTGCCCCGCAGCGAAGGCGCGGCGCCGGCTGCAGCAAACGAGCGCAACGGACAGTTTGAGCCGCAGGAGGCACAGGACGGCAGCGTACCGGCGCAGCGCCTGGAACTGCCCCGCACCGAGCGCGGGGGCGGCGACCGCGTGGGGGCGCACCCCAGCCGTCCCCAGGTCGGCTGAAGCGCGCCGCACCGGAAGCGAAGCCGCCCACGGGGCGGCTTCGTCGTTTCAGGCGGCCGCCATTGAGCTCCGTTCGTCCCCTCCCGGCGCGTCCGGGTGTGGCGGAGGCGCGGCCCGTCGCTCGGTGCACCAGAGCGCCAGCGCGGCCCGTCACAGTGGCCAGGCCAGCTGCCAAGCCGGGGCGGCTGGTCTGTGCATCGCCGGCCAGGGAAGTGGTCCATGAATCCCCTCATCCAAAACGGACTGCGCCACGCCGCGCAGGCCCTTCGGGCGACGCTGGCGGTGGTGGTGGTGCTTCTGGGGCTGTTGTCAGCGCGTGGCGCGCTGGCGCTTGACCTGCCCGGCCCGCTTGTCAGCGTGGAATGGCTGCAGCAGCAACTGGGGCGCGAAGACCTGCGTCTGCTCGATGCCTCGCTACCGCCCCAGCATGCGGCCGGGCATGTGCCGGGCGCGGTGTCGGTCAATCTTTACGGCTATGCCATCCATGAACGCAGCCCGGCGCAGATGGCGGAGCTGCTGCGCAGCTGGGGGCTGAATCCGGAGCAGCGCATCGTGGTGATGGACCAAGGGGGCGATTCGATGGCCCCGCGCGTCTACTACGACCTGCTCCGCCTGGGAGTGCCACAACAGCAGCTGGCGATCCTGGACGGCGGCCTGGCCCGCTGGAAGGCCCTGGGCGGTGCGCTGACGCAGGACGCGACCCCGGCGCCGGCCACAGGCCGGCTGGCGCTGGGGCCCCTGCGCGAGGAGCTGCGGGTGCGCCTGCCGGCATTCCTGGCCGCCTCGGCCGACCCGCAGCGCCATGCCCTGGTGGAGGCACTGGAGCCCGA
>JBDHSJ010000155.1:0-9968 GCA_039808065.1 Burkholderiaceae bacterium
GCGAACCATCAGGGCGTTCTCGTGATCCGCTCTGCGGGGCTTGCCGGCGAGCCGGCACCCGCAAAGCAAAACGCCCTGACCGCAAGCGATCAGGGCGTTTACTTATCTGGCGGAGACGGAGTCCCCCTCCGTAGAACTTCATACAGCTTCACCGCACCTCACCCGCAGAGCTACCTAATAGGTAGAAAGGCTACCAAACAGTGTCATGCTGGCTCATGCTTTATCATCACATCTCAGGCTTTTTGTTGGGCCTGATGTTGGGCCTGCACTCCAGGCCCCAAGCAAGCGGGGCCGGTAGGTGCTGGAACACCTGCCGACCCCTGACCAGTCGCACGATGGAGGTGCAAGATGGCTACCGAGAAGTTTCCCCTGTCTGCCGGCGCACTGCTGGCAAAAGAGCAGCGCAACGTGAACCGCCTGATCCGGGCGGCCTACGGGGTCGGCGCAACCCACAGGTGGTTCCGCAAGCTCCCCCGGGAGGCTCAGGAATCGAAGGTGCGCGAGTGGGTGAACGAATGCATTGAGGCCCGGGCCGAGCGGCTTGCGCGAGCTGGCCATGCCTAAGCTCGCCAAGGCATTGACCGCCCTTGAGGTGTCCCGGCTGGCAGAGCCCGGCCTGCATTCCGTAGGAGGGGTGCCAGGGCTGCACCTTCGAATCAAGCCCAGCGGCGCGAAGGGCTGGATATTGCGCGCCACGGTTGGCGGGAAGCGGCGCGATATTGGCTTGGGCGGCTTCTCCCCCAGCGGCATGACCCTTGCAAAAGCCAGGGAGGCCGCGATCCGAGCCCGGGACCAGATCAGGGCCGGGAGCGACCCCGTAGAACTGGCGCGGGCTGCCCGCAGCGAGATTCAGGCTGCGCGAGCAAAGGCCCTGACGTTTCAGCAGTGCTCGCAGAGCTACATCGAGGCGCACGAAGCCAGCTGGCGCAACGACAAGCATGGCCAGCAATGGCGCAACACCCTGGAGCAGTACGCATACCCCGTGATCGGCTCCATGCTGGTCCGCGAGGTCGAGCTAGCGCACATCCTCAAGGTGCTGGAACCCATCTGGCGCGAGAAGACGGAAACCGCGAGCAGGCTGCGCGGTCGCATCGAGAAGGTGCTCGACTGGGCGAAGGGCCGGGGCTATCGCAGCGGCGACAACCCGGCAGCCTGGAAGGGGAATCTTGAGGCGCAGCTTCCGAAGCCGGGCAGCATCGCCAGGGTCGAGCATCACTCCGCGCTGGCCGTGCATGAGGTTGGTGCATTCATGCAGGTTCTGCGGTCCTGCTCAGGCATGGGCGCCCGGGCGCTGGAATTTGCAATCCTGACCGCAGCACGGAGCGGAGAGGTGCGCGGCGCGACCTGGGCCGAGATCGACTTGGAGACACGCGTTTGGACCGTCCCGGCCGAGCGCATGAAGGCCGGCCGGGAGCATCGCGTCCCGCTTTCGGACCAGGCAATCCAGCTGCTACGTGCGCTGCCAAGGCTTGCCGGGAGCAATCAAGTCTTCCCCGCCGCAAGGGGCGGGCAACTGTCGGACATGACGCTCACGGCGGTACTGCGCAGGCTGCAGGTTCAAGCCGTGCCCCACGGCTTCCGCAGCACCTTCAGAGACTGGGCGGCCGAACGGACGCACTATCCGAACGAGGTGTGCGAAATGGCTCTCGCGCACACCGTCGCCAACAAAGTCGAGGCGGCGTATCGACGGGGTGACTTGTTCGACAAGAGGGCCCGCCTCATGGCCGACTGGGCGGCCTTTCTTGATAGTGTCGGAAAACCCGGCGTAGTGGTGCCGCTGCGAGGTGCCGCATGAGGCCGTGGATTGAACCGCACATCGACCCGGAAACGATGGCACTACTGCAGATGCAGGCCGACCCCAGGCACGATCCAGAGGCATGCCTCAATGCCATCAAGTCCGGTCCAGGCGTGATAACGCCGGAGCGCTGGCTCGTTGAAAGCTGGCTCAGCGCGCTCCTGTTCGCGCCACCTGAACCACACGGCAGGCGCGGACCCAAGCCGGACCATCACGCAAGTGCCGTGCGGCGGCGCCGCAATGCGCATCGCCTCTTGGTCGGTCAGGCCGAGAGGAACCGCTTGGGAAGCTGGCTCCAGGATGACCACTACCTAAAGGTTCTGGCCTCCGTTCTCAATGACCGCCGGGTGAAGGGGCACAAGCGAGCGGCAGAGATCATTCGTCGAATGGAGGCAGGGTCAAGGCGATGGGGAGGGAGGTTGCCCACCCTGCGGACCGTGCGCAATCACATCGCCCTTTTCGACAAGACCAAAGGCCAACAAGGGGAGACCGGTTGAATTAGGAGGGTGATGGGTTTCCGCTTCTTGAGACAGCATGAAGCCCAATGAGAAGCCATGACAACTGCGACAGGAGATCGCAACATGGCCTACCCCCCAGAACCTGCAAATAGCGCCCTGCCGGCAACCGGCTTCATTCGCGAAAAGCGCCTGATTCCGACCTACGCCCCGTTCAGCAGCGCCACGTTGTGGCGCAAGGTCAAGTCCGGAGACTTCCCGGCACCCGTCAAGCTCTCCCCCGGCGTGACCGCCTGGCGCTGCGAAGACGTGCACGCCTGGATTGCCAACCAAGGCAAAGGGGCTCACCAATGAGCCGCCGCGCCGAGATGGGCCACGCCCAAAAGAATGAGACCCCAAAGCTGCGCCAACAGCCGGGGTCTCAATGCAAGGCAACGGGACAAACCAAAGCCACGCGCAGCAATTCTGGCACCACTGCCGACTCCCGCACTGAGGTCATCCGCCAGCAGAAGCGCCGCGAATGGCTCTGCGCAAAGTACACGCCGACACCGGCCTGGAAGCGCGCCCGCCTGGCGCTGATCCTGCGCAACCACCCCGGCAACAGCCTGGAGGCGCAGCGTCACCGCATCATGTTCGCCTTCGCCCTGGTTCGCTCCGTGTCCACCCAGGAGATCCGAACCCTGCTGGATGTAACGATGCCCAATGCGCGCATCTGGGAGCTGCGCCACAAAGAGGGCCGCACCATCGAAAAGTCGATGGTCATTCAGGAAACGGCACCCGGCTGCCGCCACCGCTTCGCCCTCTACTTCCTGGCCCAAAAGCAGGGCGAGGGCAACTGATGGGGCGCGATCGCAAGGCCCGGAACACCGTTGGCGTTGACGGCCAGTGGATCGCAATGCCGACAGCGTTCCTGGCCTCGCGGGCATGTGCCCAGCTCTCCCCCTTGGCCGTCAAGATGCTGTTGACGCTGCTCGGCCAGCTGAGAAGCAACCACTTCGGTAACGGCCGCATCGACGCGCATGAACGCACCCTTCGCCGCTATGGCTGGAGCGGCACGGCCAGCGCCAGGGCGGCTCTGCGTGAACTGCTGGAGGCGGGCCTGGTAGTCGCCACCCGCGCCGGCCGCAAAGGCCGCATCGGCCTGTACGCCATCACCCTGTTTCCGATGCACTGCGAGCCCTCGGGCCTGGATGTCGGGCCGGGCGGCTGGCGCGTCACGGACTGGCGCGAGAAGCCGGGCAGTGAGGCCCCGCCGACCGAGCAAGAGCCGGCCAACTGGGCTCGCCCCAGGGCCAGCGAAAAGCGCAATCCCTCCCCCCGCAGCGGGAACGAATGCCCCGAATGCGATCCCGCTGCGGGAACGAATGTGCCCTCACACGGGCAATGCATTCCCGCTGCGGGAGCGCATACCCCGATTTCGCCCCGAAATGCATTCCCGCTGCGGGTCGCTCCTCTGAGAGATGCCATCTGCATGCGCCAGCGCTGGGGGCGAATGGGCGTCCTGATGGAAGCACATCCAAGCCCCAACCGCCGGCCGCCGGCTTACTTCGCGGCCCGTAACCACCCTGCCCTCCAACCCACAAGGAATCACCAATGACCACCGCAACCGATCACGACCTGAACGCTCTGCGCACCAATCTTGCCAAGCTGCAGGCTAAACAGACCAAGCTCGACAGCAAGGTGCAGGACGCGAACGCCCGCCGCAAGCAGTTGCAGGATCGTCTCGCCGCCGTCGAGAGGGAATGCTGCCAAGCAGACGGCGAAGTGAGCGCAGCCCGCGCAAGCCTGGAGCACTCCCTGCAGCACGGCAAGGACGAAGAATCGGCCTCCGCCACCGCTGTTCTGGAAACCGCAATCAACCGAGCGCGAGCTGGCGCCGTGCGCCTGGAGTCGCTTTCGGCCATTCGCAACGCCATTGAAGCCGTGGATGCCGAATTGGTCGAGATCGCGCAAGCTGCTGCGCCTCTGGCCGAGGAAGGGCGAGTGCTGGCGCGGTCCTATCTCGCAATGCGGGCAGAGGCAGCCGACAACGCGCAGAAGGAAGCCGCCGAGCGCCTTGCGGCTGTCCAGGCCCACATCGCGGCCCTCTGCTCGGTCGCCGAGGAGTTGGGCGCCGGCCCGGCCTCTCTCGGCCCCATCCAGCTGACGCCCCTTCGGATCATTCCGGCGGGGAACGGCTGGGCAATGCGCTCCCCCGCCTCCATCGACCCCTCGACCGTGTTTTCCCTCGCTCGCAGCCAGATCGTCAAAGACCTGCGCGACCAGGGCTTCAGCTGCTGATCGAGGCCCAGGTGCGCACCTCCTGGCAGCAGCGCACAGCCGATCAACAGGCGGCGCTGCATGAAGCGGCGCTTGCGCTGTTCGATGCCTGGCACCCGGCAGCAGGCGAGCGGATCGCTGCTCTGGATCGTCAGGTGGTGCGCACCGAGGTTCGAGACATGGGCCGCACACCAGCCGAGGTTGCGGCGCACCGAGCCCAGGCCATCCGAAACGCGCATGAGGCGCGTCGATTTTCCCGAGCCAACACCGTAGGCGCGGCCTTTTATAGCGCCGGAATATTGGGCGCATCTGAGCGCGCCGACTACCCAGACGAGAGTGCCAAATGAGCCAGGCTGTTTCAGGTGAGCTGCTGGTGCGGATCAGCGCCGACGCCACCAAGTTCCGAGCGGAAATGGCCGCGATGCGGCGCGAGGCCGGGGGCGCCTTGGGTGACATCACCCACATGGCCGGCAACGCCAAGGCCGCGCTGATGTCGCTGGTGGCTGGCGTCGGTGTTGCCACGATGACCAAGAGCTTCATCCAGACAGCAGACGCGGTCGGCCAAATGGATGCGAGGCTCAAGCTGGCCACGGCGACCGAGCGCGAGTACGCGCAGGCCAAGGCTGACGTGTACCGCATCGCCCAGCAGAACAACCTGGGTCTTCAGGAGGCCAGCTCCCTTTACGCGAAGCTCCATGATCCCGTGCGCCGGCTTGGCGGCGCGACCCGAGAGACCGGCGCCATCGTGGAGGCCTTCGCCCTTTCCGTACGGGTTGGCGGGGCTGGCACCCAGGAAGCCGCCGCTGCAACCCTGCAGTTCGCGCAGGCAATGGCGGCTGGCCGCCTGAACGGCGATGAATTTCGCAGCCTTGTTGAGGCCTCTCCCCGATTCATGCAGGCCCTGGCCGAGGGCATGGGCGTCCCCATCGAGCGATTGAAGGAGCTGAGCAGCGAGGGCCGCCTGACGGCCGATGTGGTTGGCAATGCGCTCGTGAAGGGCCTGGGGAAGCTCAAAGCGGAAGCACAGAGCATCCCCGACACCGTTGGCGGCTCCTTCCAGCGCTTCAAAAACGAGGTCACGAAGGCCATCGGTGAGCTGAACCAGGTGAGCGGCACGACGCTGGGGCTGGCAGCGACAGTCGAGGAGGCGCGCCGTCTGGTGCCCGCCATCAAAGGCGAGCTGGTCGGAGCCTTTCAGACGGTCGGCGACCTGATTGACCGCAATCGCGCAGGCCTTGGTGAGGTCTGGCAGACCACGAAGGCGCTGGTTGCCGATGTGTGGGAGCTGGCCAAAGCCCTTGGTGGCGCGGTTGCGTTCGTCGCCGATCTGACCGTGCAATCTGGAGCGCTCCGAATCACCCTGGAGACCGCCCGCCTGCTGGCGGCCGGCCTGCGGGACGGCATCGAGCTGATCGGAGCAGGCTTCGCGGGCCTGGGCGGCATCGTGACCACGGTGCTGGTCACGCCCTTGGTGCTCGCCGCAGAAGCTGCGTCCAGTGTGGTGGCAGTCTTCGACCAGGACTTGGCAGCCAAGATTGAAGGACAGGCCCGAGCGCTGCAGGACTTCGCGGCCCAGGGTGGCAACTATGCAGCCGAGACCCTGAAGAAGTTCGCCGATGGACAGTCGGCTGTCATGCAGCTGTCGGCCGAACTGTCGGCCAACAAGGCCAAGGCCGAACAGGCCAGGGTCGCGCTGTCCGAGCACGCCTTGTCGGCAGCCGAGGTCAGCAACGAGACCCAGCGCCTGACCGCCCGCACTGGAGCGGCGGCCCAGGGCTTCCGCACGCTGAAGTCGGCCCTGGGCGCCTCCAAGGAGGAGCTGGAGGCCAAGCAGAAGGCCTACGCCAAGGCCCGCCAGGAGGCCGCCAAGTTCGAGGCCACGCTGGACAGCGAGCTGGACCTGCTGCATCGCCGCATCAATCTGGGCCGCGACCTGACGGCGGCCGAGAAGGAGGAGGCCGAGCTGGACCGTGCGATTGCCACCGGCAAGATGAAGCTGCACGGGGTCGAGGAGCAGGTGCTGCGCCTCAAGATCCAGAACAAGCAAGCTCTGAAGGACGAGATCGCCGAGCAGGAGCGCGCCCGCAAAGCCACTGAGGATGCAGCCGCGGCCAAGCTGTCGGAGACCCAGAGCATCACGCAGGCTGTCGATGCCCTGCGCAAGGAGGTCGAGGCCCAGCAGGAGGCCAACGACACCGCGCTGAAGGGCGCCACGGCTCTGGAGGAGCTGCGCATCGCCAAGCTGCGCGAGGCCGCAGCCAGCGCCGAGCGCATGGCCATCCAGGAGGCCGACCGGAACCTGAACTTCGAGCTGGCCGAGCAGTACCGGCAGCAGGCCGCCGAGCTGCGCCGCCTCGCCGACCTGAAAGAGCAGGGCATCCACATCCAGGCCGCCAAGGAGGCCAATGAGGCCTGGGCGCGCACCACGCAGGAGATCGGCCAGGGCCTGACCGACAGCCTGTATCGAGCTTTCGAGGCTGGGCAGGGCTTCTTCGACACCCTCTGGAAGGGCATCGTCAACACCTTCAAGACCACCGCCTTGAAGCTGATGATCTCGGGCCAGGATGGCCAGGGTGGCATCGTGGGCTCCGTCATGCAGGCCATCGGCCTTGGCGGGCAGTCTGGTGGCTCTGGCGGCGGGCTTGGCTCGCTGCTTGGCGGCGGCGGCAACCTGGCGGGCTTGGGCTCCATGCTCACCACGGCCGGCAATGCAATGGGCTGGTCTGGCCTATCGGCCTTTGGCACCGGCATGGGCCTCACGGGCGCGCAGGCCGGCACGGCGTCGGCGGCCTATGGCGCCGCCGGCATGAAGGGCACCGGCACCGCGCTGGGCATGGGTCAGAACGTGGCCGCCTTCGCGCCATGGGCCGCCCTGATCGTGGCCGGCATGATGGCCAGCAACAGCGCCTTCAGCAAAGGCTTCAACGAGGACACCTTCAGCTACACGAAGGCCTGGCACGCGACCGGGGGCATTGCGCCGCCGACCATGAAGATGGACACCAACCTGCTGCAGAAGCTCGGGCTGGATGCGCGCACCGCCAACGTCATCACCGGCGCCTCGCTTTGGTCTAAGGCATTCGGCCATGGCGCCAAGGAGCTGCAGGCCTGGGGTATTGAGGGCAGCTTTGGCGGCGGCGGCTTCAAGGGCGAGGCCTGGGCCGACTGGAAGCAAAAAGGCGGCTGGTTCAAGAGCGACAAGTCGGGCACGGATCGGTCGGCTGTCGATGCCGAGCTGTCGAAGACGCTGGGCCAGGCCGCCTCCGAGGCCCTGGCGCAGGCCAAGCGCTACGGCGAGGCCCTGGGCCTGCCCGTGCAGAGCCTGGCCGATGTGCAAGCCCAGTTCAGGATTCAGCTGGGCAAGGACGAGAAGGCGAACCAAGAGGCCATCGCCAAGGCGTTGGGCGACTACGCCGACGCGCTGGCTGGCACCTTCGGCACGCAGCTCGCCTCGGTGAAAAAGGACGGCGAGACCGCTGCGCAGGCCCTGGAGCGGCTGTCCACCAATCTGGTGGGCGCCAATGCCGCGCTGGGCGGGCTGAACGTCATCCTGTTCAATGCCAGCGTCTCGGGCGCTGCGGCGGCCGACAAGCTGGTAACGCTGTTCGGCGGCCTGGAGAACCTGGGCGCGCTGACGGCCGACTATTACCAGCGCTACTACAGCGAGGCCGAGAAGGCCGCGATGGTGACGCAGCAAGTCACCGACACGCTGGCCGAGGCCGGGCTGACCATGCCCGAGACCAAGGAGGCCTTCCGCAAGTTGGTCGAGGCCCAAGACCTGACCACCGAGAGCGGGCAAAAGGCCTTTGCCGCCCTCATGAGTGTGGCCGGCGCCTTCGATGAGCTGTCGGCGCGCTCCGTTGCCGTGGCCAATGAGCGCGCCGGCCTGGAGCGGCAACTGCTGGAGCTGCAGGGCGACACGGCCGCGCTGCGCAAGCTGGAGCTGGAGGCCCTGGACCCGAGCAATCGAGCCTTGCAGGAGCTGATCTGGAGCCTGCAAGACGCGGCGGCAGCGGCTGAGAAGACCGCCAATTCGATGGTGACGCTGGCCAACGGCTCGCAGATCAGCGGCAAGGCCTTCGCCGCCCAGGCCAGCCAGGTCACGGATGCCCAGATTCGCGCTGCCTTCGGCATCCCCGCTGGTCTTCAGGCCGGCAGCGCCGCGAGCATGTCGCCGGCCCAGCTCGGCGCGCTGACCCAGAACCAGATGAATTACGCAGTCGGCTCGTCCGCCTGGATGGGCGCTGCAGCAAACAGCCTGGTGATGGGTGGCCAGAGCTATGCCGACTTCATTGCCACGAAGAACGCCACCTATGAGGGCGGCGTGGGCGGCGCCTTCTCGGCGACGGGTGGCGGCAGCGATGAGTCGCGCAAGCTGCGCGACAGCATCGACAGCCTGCGCGACGTGTTCGACAAGGCCATCAAGGATGCCCGCATGGGCGATATGAGCATCCTGTCGCCGGTCCAGAAGTACGAGGAGGCCAAGGCCGAGTTTGAGCGCCTGGCCGCACAGGCCGAGTCGTCTGGCAGCGCCGAAATGGCCAAGGCCGCGCTGGCGCAGCGTGACGTGCTGCTGAAGACCAGCCGCGCCGTCAACGCCAGCGGCGCCGGCTATGTCGCCGACTTCAGCCGCAGCGAGGCGCTGCTGTCGCGCCTTGTCAGCCTGGTTGACCGCCTGAACGGCACCACCGAGGCCGGCGTGCGCGCCACGTCCGAGGGCTTCGATGACCTTGAGGCCGCGCAGGGCGTGAGCGCCCGCGAAGCCCGCGTGGCTGCCGACATCGGCCGCCTGGCCTTTCAGCGCGAGGTGGCGTGATGCGGCGCTGACCCGCTCCGGTCAGTAGGCCGTCAGAAGGCTTTCAAGTCCCGCGAGCACCTTTCGCGGGCAACCTCAATGGCGTCTCTGCCATCCGACAGCTTTGGATAGGAGCCCAGTGAGCTGAAGTAGGCCATGCCGCGCTCAACGCAGGCCTCGACCGGCGAAGGGCCGGCGGGGACGGCCACAGTGGCCGGCGGCGCTACGGGCGGTGCAGGCCGCTCGGCCGGCGGGTTGATCGCCCGCGAGATCACGGTGAACAGGGCCAACACGGCCACCACCTTGGCCCAGGTTGGTAATTTGCGCCACAGACCTGCCAAGCCCTGCCCTGTTTTCACTTCTGCCATCACACCCTCCCTTTCGGCCTCCCGGCCATCCTTGTTTGGAGGGATTCTTGGCCTACTACCCCAGCAAGAAGGCTGGGGCAGACCCTGGGGCACATCCAGCAATCAATTTGTGGATGTGGGGCCTTATGTTGGGCCTGAAAGCAAAACAGGCCCGGGAGGGGCCTGTTTGCTTGGTACTTGGCGGAGACGGAGGGATTCGAACCCTCGATGCAGGTTTTGCCCACATACTCCCTTAGCAGGGGAGCACCTTCGGCCACTCGGTCACGTCTCCGGCGAAGCCCTGCATTATGGCAGAGATT
>JBDHSJ010000156.1:0-9813 GCA_039808065.1 Burkholderiaceae bacterium
GAACAGGACCGTGAAACACCTCAGCGCCGATGATAGTGCGGATTGCCCGTGTGAAAGTAGGACATCGTCAGGCTATTAACACCCAAAACCCCCCGCAGTCAACTGCGGGGGGTTTTGCTTTTGCTGGCTCGAAAACTCGCCTGGGTCGGTCTTGAATGGCCTTCGGGGAGAAAGCCATCCAAGTTTCTGTGTCAGATATGCAGTGCTTGGCCCAGCGCGCGCAGGCAGCATTCCTGCACTGCCTCGCCCAGCGTCGGGTGCGAGTGGATGGTGTACGCCACATCCTCGAGACGGGCGCCCATTTCCAGACTTAGGCCGAAGGCTGCGGAGAGTTCGGACACCGCTGCGCCGACTGCCTGCCAGCCCAGGATCAGGTGATTGTCTGCGCGGGCCAGCACGCGCACGAACCCCTCCGGAGACTCCAGTGAGAGGGCCCGGCCGTTGGCCGCGAATGGGAACTGGGCTTGCAGCACCTTGAAGCCGCGCTTGGTGCCTTCGGCCTCGGCGCTGGCAAGGCTGTGGCCCGCGCTGACGATCTCGGGGTCGGTGAAACAGACCGCAGGAATGGCGGCGGGCTCAAAGCGGCGGTGGTGACCGGCGATGACTTCGGCAACCAACTCGCCTTGCGCCATCGCGCGATGGGCGAGCAGGGGTTCGCCGGTGAGGTCGCCAATGGCCCAGACGTTCTTCATCGACGTGCGGCACTGCCCGTCGATCTTCACGGCGCGGCCATTCATGTCCAGCATCAGGCGCTCGAGCCCCCAGCCAGCGCTGCGCGGGCGGCGGCCAACGGCCACCAGGATCTTGTCGGCCGGCAGCTCGACCAAGGCGCCCTGCGGATCGCGCACGGTCAGCGCCGTGCCTGCCGCGTTCAAGCCCTCCACGCGATGGGCCAGCAGGGTCTTCACGCCTAGCTTGGCCAGTGATTGCGCCACCGGCTTGACCAGTTCAGCGTCGTAGCCGGGCAAGATGCGTTCCTGCGCCTCAACGACCGTGACTTCGGCGCCCAGCTTGCGCCAGGCTGTGCCCAGCTCAAGGCCGATGTAGCCAGCACCCACCACGACCAGTCGCTTGGGTACGTCGCTGAAGCAAAGGGCCTCGGTGGACGAGACGACACGGCCCTGACCCGCTCCGAAAGGTAGGAAGGGCAGTTCGACCTCCTGGGAACCCGCTGCAAGCAGCAGGTGCTCGCACTGGATGCGTTGCGGCGCGTCGCCGGCATCCATGCGGGACTGGTGGATCTCGACCGTCTTGCCATCCATCAGCTCAGCCCAGCCCTTGACGACCGTGACGCCGTGCCTTTTCAGCAGCGCGCCTACCCCACCGGTGAGCTTGGCGACGATGCCGTCTTTCCAGTCCAGGGTGGTCGCAAGGTCAAGCTCCACGCCCTGGCTGCGAACGCCGAGCGCGGAGCGACCGGCTGACTGAGCGCTGGCCTGCGCAAAGGCTTCGGCTGCATGGATCAGCGCCTTGCTGGGAATGCAGCCGACATTCAGGCAGGTGCCGCCGAGCGCTGCGCCCTCCACCAGCGTGGTCTTGATGCCGAGCTGGGCGGCCCGGATGGCGGCCACATAGCCGCCGGGGCCGCCGCCAATGATCAGCAACTGGGTTTGTGTGTACACGGGAGGCATTGCGCGCTCACTCGATGAAAAGCGTTGCGGGGGTTTCGAGCAGGGCGCGCAGGCGCTGCACGAACAGGGCGGCGTCCATGCCGTCGACCACACGATGATCGAAGCTGGAGCTGAGGTTCATCACCAGGCGCGGCACCACACGGCCGTCGCGATCGAACATCGGCCGCTCGACGATACGGTTGACGCCGACGATGCCGACCTCGGGGTGGTTGATGACCGGCGTGGTGACGATGCCGCCGAGCGGCCCCAGGCTCGTGATGGTGATGGTCGAACCTGAAAGCTCATCGCGCCCGGCTTTGCCGGTACGGGCCGCCTCGGCCAGGCGGGCGATCTCCGCCGCGCAGGCCCAGGGGTCCAGCGTTTCGGCGTGGCGGATCACCGGCACCATCAAACCAGCATCGGTTTGCGCGGCCATGCCGATGTGCACTGCGCCGTAGCGCGTCACCACATTCGCTTCGTCGTCAAAGCGGGCGTTGACCTGGGGGAACTCGCGCACGGCGATGACGATGGCGCGCGCCAGAAAGGGCAGCAGGGTGAGCTTGGCGCGGGCCTTGCCGTGCTGCTGATTGAGGCGCTGGCGCAGCGCTTCCAGCTCGGTCACGTCCACCTCTTCCACATAGGTGAAGTGGGGGATCTGGCGCTTGGCCTGCTGCATCTTCTGCGCGATCTTGCGACGCAGGCCGATGACGGGGATCGCCTGCTCGTCCAGGCGTGCGGCATAGCGGCTGTCCGCTCCGGCGCTGCCCGCGCCCTGCGGGGCGCCAGCGAAAGCCTCCAGGTCTTCGTGCGTGATACGGCCGGCCGGGCCCGTGCCCTGCACGAACTGCAGCTCGATGCCAAGTTCCCAGGCGCGGCGGCGCACGGCCGGCGAGGCGATGGGCTTCTCATCCGGCGCGCGGCGCGCCGGGGCCGGAGCGCGCACGGCAGGCTTTGCTGCGATGGGTCCGGGTGCGGCCACAGGCGGTGCGAGCGGTGCGGCAGCTGGCGCAGCAACCGGTGCCGCAACCGGTGCAGCAACGGGCTCGGCCGCAGGCGCCGCAGCAGGTGCCGCGCCTGCCTTCAGATTGCCCTCGCCCTCCACCTCCAGCCGAATCAGCTCCGCGCCCACGGCCATCACCAGACCGACCGGGCCACCCAGGGTCGTCACCGTACCGGCCACCGGCGAGGGAATCTCGACCGTGGCCTTGTCGGTCATCACATCGGCCAGGATCTGGTCCTCGGCCACGGTGTCGCCGGGCTTCACATGCCAGGCCACCAGTTCCACTTCGGCAATGCCCTCGCCGATATCGGGCATCTTGATCACATAGGCACCCATGGCTCAGCCTTCCATCACGCGCTTGAGGGCCGCGCCGACGCGCGCCGGGCCCGGGAAGTAGGCCCATTCCTGGGCATGGGGATAGGGCGTGTCCCAGCCGGTCACGCGCTCGATCGGCGCCTCCAGGTGATAGAAGCAATGCTCCTGCACCAGGGCCACCAGCTCGGCGCCGAAGCCGCTGGTGCGCGTGGCTTCATGCACCACCACGCAGCGGCGCGTCTTCTTCACGGAGTTGACGATGGTGTCCAGGTCCAGCGGCCAGATCGAGCGCAGATCAATGACCTCGGCATCGATGCCGGTCTCTTGCGCCGCAGCGGCGCTGACCCAGACCATGGTGCCGTAGGCCAGCACGGTCACCTCCTGCCCGGGGCGGAACACGGCGGCGCTGGTCAGCGGCACGTTGTAGTAGCCCTCGGGCACCTCGCCCATGGCGTGCTTGCTCCAGGGCACCACCGGCTTGTCGTGATGGCCGTCGAAGGGGCCGTTGTAGAGCCGCTTGGGCTCCAGAAAGATCACCGGGTCGTCACATTCGATGGCGGCAATCAGCAGGCCCTTGGCGTCATAGGGGTTGCTGGGCATCACGGTGCGCAGGCCGCAGACATGGGTGAACACGGCCTCGGGGCTCTGGCTGTGCGTCTGCCCGCCGTAGATGCCGCCGCCGCAGGGCATGCGGATGGTCAGCGGCGCGGTGAAGTCGCCGGCCGAGCGGTAGCGCAGGCGCGCGGCCTCGCTGACGATCTGGTCGAAGGCGGGGTAGACGTAGTCGGCGAACTGGATTTCCACCACCGGGCGCAGGCCGTAGGCCCCCATGCCGACGGCGGTGCCGACGATGCCGCTCTCGGAGATCGGCGCGTCGAACACGCGCGATTTGCCGTACTTGGCTTGCAGGCCCTCGGTGCAGCGGAACACGCCGCCGAAGTAGCCGACGTCCTCGCCGAAGACGACCACATTCGGGTCGCGCTCCAGCATCACGTCCATGGCCGAGCGCAGGGCTTGGATCATGGTCATGGGCTTGGTGGGGCCGTTGCTGCTGGGCACGGCCAATTTGTCCTGTTGGACGCTGTCATTCATGGCGTGCTCCTGATCAGTAGCCGAGTTGCTGGCGTTGCTGCCGCAGGTGCTCGGGCATGTCCTTGTAGACCCCCTCGAACATGCTGGCCACGCTGGGAATGTGGCCGTCCAGCAGCGAGCCGTAGCGTTCGGCCTCGCGCTGCGCGGCGATCACCTCGGCCTCCAGCGCCTTTTGCGTCGCCTCGTGTTCCTCGGCGCTCCAATGGCCGATCGCCGTCAGGTGAGCGGCCAGGCGATTGATCGGGTCGCCAAGCGGGAAGCGCTCCCAGTCGTCAACCGGGCGGTACTTGCTTGGGTCGTCCGAGGTGGAGTGCGCGCCGGCGCGGTAGGTCACCCACTCGATCAGCGTCGGGCCCAGGCCGCGGCGGGCGCGTTCGGCGGCCCAAAGCGAAGCCGCGTGCACGGCCAGGAAGTCATTGCCGTCCACGCGCAGCGACGCGATACCCGATCCCACGCCACGCGCGGCAAAGGTGGTGTGCTCACCGCCAGCAATGGCCTGGAAGGTGGAAATGGCCCACTGGTTGTTGACCACGTTCAGGATCACCGGCACGCGGTAGACATGGGCGAAGGTCAGTGCGGTGGAGAAGTCCGACTCTGCCGTGGAGCCGTCGCCGATCCAGGCCGAGGCGATCTTCGTATCGCCCTTGATCGCCGAGGCCATGGCCCAGCCCACCGCCTGGACGTACTGCGTGGCCAGGTTGCCGGAAATGGAGAAGAAGCCGGCGCGCTTGTACGAGTACATCACCGGCAGCTGGCGGCCCTGGATCGGGTCTTTCTCGTTGCTCAGCAACTGGCAGATCAGTTCCACCATCGAAATGTCGTCGCGGCAGAGCAGCAGGCCCTGTTGGCGGTAGGTGGGGAAGTTCATGTCCCCCTGCTCGAGCGCCATGCCGTGCGCCACGGCAATCGCCTCCTCGCCCAGGCACTGCATGTAGAAGGACAACTTCTTCTGGCGCTGCGCAATCAGCATGCGGGCGTCGAAGGCGCGCGTCTTCATCATGGCCTTGAGGCCGCGGCGCAGGAAGTCGGGGGCGAGCTTCGGGTCCCAGGGGCCCTTGGCGCTGCCGTCTTCGTCGAGTACACGGATCAGCTGGTAGGCCAGATCCTGGGTGTCCACGGGCAGCACGTCCACATCGGGCCGGCGGGTGGCCCCGGCGGGGCTGAGGTGCAGATACGAGAAATCAGTCGCACAGCCCGGACGCCCAGTGGGCTCGGGCACGTGCAGACGCAGTGGCGGGTACTGAGCCATGGTCACGCGGCCTCCTGGCGTCCCTCTTGGGGCGCCTTGGATTGATTGCGAGGGAGCCACCGCGCCGGCCGGGTAAGGCCGTGGGCGGTGAGGTGCGGCACGCCCGCGCCGGTGGGCGTGGGAGCCATGGCGGCAGCGTAGCGGAAGGGCAGCTGCCGCCGACCCGGCGAAAGCCCGCAGCGCGGGCTTTCCTCTGGCTGACCTGCATCAAGGCGGTGGGCCCCACCCGGTCTGCCGGCGCACCTTCTCTGTGCGGGTCGCCCCGGGGCGGAGTTCCCCGGGGCCTCTGAAAACCCTCGGCGCTTTTGTGGGATTTGCAACAGCTTGTTTCACAACAATCCCGGCCCCACGACGGCCTCGCTTTTGAGCGTTCTGCGCGGCCTTCGGTCCCTATCAAAACACTGGAACCAACCGCATGCAGAAGACTTACAAGCGCAACGCCCTCGTGATCGCGCTGGCCGCCCTTTCCACCACCGCCCTGGCCGCACCGGCTGATGAGAGCCGCGCGCGCGGCCACATCGAAGCCTTCGCTGGCTACACCCTGCACGGCAATGGCCATGCCTATGGGCTGCGTGACGTCGTGACGGACGCGGACGGCAGCACCCATGTGCGCTTTGACCGTACGGTGCGCGGCCTGCGCGTCATTGGTGGCGACCTGGTGGTGCACAGCGACCGCCATGGCAACTTCAAGGCGGCCAGCCACACCCTGCGCCATGTCATGGATACCGACGGCAACGCCCGCATCAACCCGCCCTCCGCCGTGGGCGCCGCCCTGGCCGCCCACCCCGGCGACACCCAGGGCAAGAGTGCCGAGAAGGTGATCTATGCCCGCGGTGCCGCGCCGGTGCTGGCCTATGAGGTGATGGTCTACGGCGAGCGCGCCGACGGCACGCCGAGCGAAAAGCATGTGATCGTCGACGCCTTCAACGGCACGGTGCTGGAGGCCTGGGATGACATTCACGATGTCGCCGCCAACGGCACGGGAAAGAGCCTGTTCAGCGGCAGCGTGGCGCTGACGACCAACAGCTTGTCCAGCGGCTTTGAGATGCGCGACCCGGCGCGCGGTGGCACCTACACCACCAACATGAACAAGAAGACCTCGGGCAACGGCAGCATCTTCACCGATGCCGACAACGTCTGGGGCAATGGCACCACCTCCGATCTGGCCTCGGCCGCCGTGGACGCCCAGTACGGCACCGCGGTCACCTGGGACTACTACAAGAGCACCCATGGCCGCAGCGGCATTGCCAATGATGGCAAGGGCGCCTTCAACCGCGTGCACTACGGCCGCAACTACGCCAATGCCTTCTGGTCGGACAGCTGCTTCTGCATGACCTACGGCGACGGCGACGGCACCTCGCTGCGCCCGCTGGTGTCGCTGGACGTGGCCGGTCACGAGATGACCCATGGCGTGACCAGTCGAACCGCCAACCTCACCTACTCGGGCGAGTCCGGCGGCCTGAACGAGGCCACTTCGGACATCTTCGGCACCCTGGTGGAATTCCACGCCGCCAACAGCAGCGATGCCGGCGACTACCTGATCGGCGAAAAGGTCATGATCAAGAGCGCCTTCCTGCGCAACATGATGCAGCCGAACAAGGACGGTGCCAGCGCCGACTGCTGGTACTCCGGCCTGGGTTCGCTGGACGTGCACTACAGCTCGGGCCCGGCCAACCATTGGTTCTTCATGCTCGCTGAGGGCACGAACAGCAGCTTTGGCGCCAGCAAGACCTGCAATGCCGGTGACACCAAGGCCGCCACCGGCAACGTCAGCCTGGCCGGCATCGGTCGCGACAAGGCCGGCAAGATCTGGTACCGCGCGCTGACGGTCTACATGACCTCGGCCACCAACTACGCCGGTGCCCGCACGGCCTCGCTGAACGCCGCCACCGACCTGTACGGCGCCGGCTCGGCCGAGTACAACGCCGTCAACGCCGCCTGGGCGGCCGTGAACGTGCGCTGAAGTCGCACTGAACCTGCGCAGCTTGCGCTGCGCGACGTTCCGAGGCCGGGCTTGCCCGGCCTTTTTCTTGGCCGCTCGGCGCCGCTGTCGGCGATCTGGCGGCCGGGCTCGCCATTCGTCGGGCTGGCCGACTTCCGGCGCCGCGAGCTCTCTAAGGTGCGGGGCATTGCCACCCAAGGAGCCCGCGATGCATCTGGATCAGGAACTCGACGCCTTTCGCCACCGCCGCTTTCTCGCCATGCCCCTGGCGGGCACGCTCGCCTGGCTTGGGGTGGCTGTGGCCGGCCAGTTGCTGGCACCACGCTGGCATCTGCTGTCGGTCTATGTGCTGACGGGTGTGATCGCCTACCTGGGTATGGGTCTGTCCAAGTTCACCGGCGAAGACTTCATGGCGGCGGCCAACCGCCGCAACCGCTTCAACACCTTGTTCATGCTCTGCGTCGGCCAGGCCCTGCTGGCCTATGCCATCGCCATCCCCTTCGCCCTGGTGCGGCCAGAAAGCGCGGTCTTCATGGTCGGCATGCTGACTGGTTTCATGTGGCTGCCCAGTGCCTGGCTGATGGGGCATTGGATCGGCGCCTTCCACGCCGTGGCGCGCACCCTGCTGATCCTGCTGGCCTGGTTCGTGGCGCCCAGCCAGGGCATGGTCTGGGTGCCGGTCATCGTGCTGGCGATGTATGCCATCACCATCTTCACGCTGGAGCGCCGTTGGGCCGGTCTGCAGCGCCTGCCGGCCGCACTGCAGCCGGCAGTCTGATCGCTGCGATCCTCAGGTGGACTTGCGGCGGCGCGCGCCGCAGGCCGCGAGCGCGGCACCCAGCGCCAGGCTGAGGCTCGCCGGCACCGGCACCGCATGGGCGGCCTGGCCGAGGAGCAGTTGATCCAGCCCCAGGGCGTCTGCACCGCTCAGCACCAGCGGGTTGCTGATGGAAAAGCCCAGGATCGCCTCGCTGCTGTCCACCACCCCGAAAAAGGCCAGGTTGCCGTCCACCAGCGTGCTGACGTCAATGCCGGGCAGCAGTTCCAGCACGGTGCTGCCCCCGCCGGCGCGGAACAGGGTGAGTTGGAGTCCGGGCAAGGGGCCGGTGGCGCCAATCCAATCGCTCGGGTCGCTGAGGAAGAAGCCCAGCGCGTGCACGCCGGCGTCGAAGTCCATCGAATAAAAGTTCGTGCCCGCGTCGGTCAGGCTTTCCAGGTGCTGGCTGCCTTCGGTGGCGTAGGTGTTGAAGCTGCCGATGCCACTGCTGATCTGGCTGTAATTGCTGGCCTGATTCGTGAAACTGACGCCGACGCTGCCGACCGCAAAGCTACCCGGAACGGCCCCGGTGGCAAAGCCCTCGGCGGCTTCGAAGCCCTGCTGGGCCAGCGGGCCGGCGGCGGTCACAAAGGCGTTGTGGGCGGCGCTGCTGTTCGGTCGCGGGCCGCCGCCCGCCAGGTTCTGGTTGTCGAGGCCGGCATAGACCGTCGGGGCGGCTTGCGCCATTCCGGAGCACAACAAGGCGACTGCAAGGACGCGGGTCAAAGTGGAAACAGCAGCGTGCATGGCAGGGCCTCGTGTTGTCAGTGGGGGGCGGAGGGCGCCAATCTAGCCGGGCAGGGCACCCTGCCCAGTGAGCAAATGTTTTCGAGCCCCCTGGCTGCAGCGCTGCGTGCACCACCTCGGTGGAGATTTGCGCACCGCAGCAATTCAACGGTTCCGCGCCAGAATCGCGTTCTTCGCTGTCCCCCAACCAGGAGCCCGACCATGTCCGCCGATCCCATCGTCATCGTTTCCGCCGCCCGCACGCCGATTGGCGGTCTGCTGGGTGATTTCGCCGGCCTGGCGGCCTGGGAGCTGGGCGCCGTGGCCATCAAGGCCGCGGTGGAGCGCGCCGGTGTGCCGGGCGACGCCATCGACGAGGTGCTGTTCGGCAACTGCCTGATGGCCGGCCAGGGCCAGGCCCCCGCCCGCCAGGCCTTGCGCAAGGCGGGCCTGCCGGATTCGGCCGGTGCGGTGACGCTTTCAAAGATGTGCGGCTCCGGCATGCGCGCCATGATGTTTGCCCACGACATGTTGGCCGCCGGTTCGGCCAACGTCATGGTGGCGGGCGGCATGGAAAGCATGACCAACGCCCCGCACCTGATGTTCGCGCGCAAGGGCGTGAAGTACGGCCAGACCGCGATGTACGACCACATGGCCCTGGACGGCCTGGAAGACGCCTACGAGCGCGGCAAGGCCATGGGTGTGTTCGCCGAGCAATGCGTGGGCAAGTACGGCTTCACGCGCGAGGCCATGGACCAGTTCGCCATCGCCTCCACCCAGCGCGCCAAGGCCGCGAATGAAGATGGCAGCTTCGACTGGGAAATGGCGCCGGTCACGCTGAGCTCGCCCAAGGGCGACACCGTGATCAAGTGCGACGAGCAGCCCTTCAAGGCCAAGCTGGACAAGATCCCCGGCCTCAAGCCCGCCTTCAAGAAGGACGGCGCCATCACCGCCGCCACCAGCTCCAGCATTTCCGACGGCGCCGCCGCCCTCGTGCTGATGCGCGAGAGCGAGGCTGCCAAGCGGGGCCTCACACCCATCGCCCGCATCGCCGCCCATGCC
>JBDHSJ010000157.1:0-9807 GCA_039808065.1 Burkholderiaceae bacterium
GCCAGGGCGGCCACGCGCTCGGGTCGGTCTCCGGAGAGCAGGCTGAGCTTCATGCCGAGTGCATGCAGGCGTTGCAGGCTGCTGCGGGCCGCCGGGCGGGCCTGCTCGTCCACCGCAAAGTCCAGGCGTACGCGGCCGTCCTCACGGCCGAAGGACAGCGCGGCCGTGCCATCGGGCGCTCGGCCCAGCCAGCACCAGTGGCCTGCGGGGTCGCGCGCGCGCAGGCCTTGGCCGGGCTGTTCCTGCACCTCGCTCCAACGCCAGGCCGGGCGGTCCAGCGGCAGGCGCGCCAGGGCCTTGGCCAGCGGGTGGCGCGACCACTGCGCCAGGCCCACGGCAGCAGCCAGATGGTCGGGGTCCGTACCGGCAGGCGCGCGCACCAGCGGCTCGGTCAGGGTGCCGGTCTTGTCCAGCACCACATGGTTGATGCTGGCCAAACGCTCCAGCGCCGGCAGGCGCTGCAGCCACACGCCCTGGGCCGCCAAGGCCCGCGCACTGGCCACCAGGGCGGCTGGCGCGGCCAAGGCCAGGGCACAAGGGCAGGTCACCACCAGCACCGCAGCCACCACGCCCAGCGCCCGGCCAGGCTCCAGCCACCACCAGGCCAGGCCGGCGCCCGCGGCCAGCAGCAGCACCAGGGCCAGAAAGGCCGGCGCCCAACGGTCGGCCTCGCGCGCCCAGGCGGGGCGCTCGGTCAGGGCCTGGTGCAACAGCCGGCCCAAGGCCGCTTGGCGAGTCTGCTCGCCCACCGCCCGCACCTGCAGCTGCAAGGGTGCGCCCAGGTTCAGACTGCCGGCCACGAGGGCTTCGCCGGGCTGGCGCGGCATGGGGCGCGACTCACCACTCAGCAGCGCTTCGTCCAGCAGCGCCGGAGCCTCCAGCAACACGCCATCGGCCGGCACGGTTTCCCCCAGTGCGACCAGGATCCGATCACCCGGCTGCAGCGCGCTGCGCGGCACGTTTGCCCAGCCCTGTGCGGTCAGGCGGCGCACCTCGGCGGGCAGGGCCTCGCCCAGAGACTCCAGGCTGGCTGCGGCCGCATGGCGGGCGCGCAGTTCCAGCCAGCGCGCGGCCAACAGGAAGGCCACGAACATGGTCAGCGAGTCGAGATACATCGCATCGCCCAGCGGTCCGCCGGGGTCGGCCAGAGCCAGGGTGCTGGCACCAAAGGTCAGCAGAATGCCCAGAGCCACCGGCACATCCATGCCCAGTCGGCGCTGCTGCAGGCTGCGCCAGGCACCGCGCAGGAAGGGGCCGGCAGCGAACAGGATCACTGGCAGGCTAAGCACCCAGCTGGCGCCGTGCAGCAAGGCGCGCAGATCGGGCGGCACCTCGGCACCGCTGTCGAAGTAGGTCGGCGCCGCCAGCATCATCACCTGCATCATGCAGAACCAGGCCACGAAAACGCGCCACAACATGGCGCGCGCCTCGCGCCGGCGCAGCCCGGCGGCGGCTTCGGGCTGGGCCGGCACCAGTTCGTAGCCGGCGGCGCGGGCGGCGGCTTGCAAGGCCGACAGGCCCACGCGGTCAGGCTCAAGCTCCACCCAGGCCAGTGCCGCCGCATAGCCCACGCCGGCGCGCTGCACACCCGGCAGGGCTTCCAGGCGCTCGCGCAACAAGTCGGCGCAGGCGGCGCAATGCAAGCCACTGACCTGCAGGGTCAGGGACTGGCTCGGGCCCGAGGCGTGAGGAGCGTCGGAGGCGGTCGGGATAATGGGCGCAGCCACGGCGTGCATCGCGCCATTGTTCCTGCTGCCGTCTCTTCGTCTCATGATGCGTATCAAGCCCCTGTTCTTCATCCTTGTGCTGTTGTTGACCGGCGCGCAGGTCCATGCCCAGGCCCAGCGCCTGCCCACCACCACCCTGCGAGCCGGCATGCACCAGATTCAGGCGCAGTTGGCCATCGAGCCCGAACAGCGTGCCATCGGCCTGATGCATCGCAGGGACATGCCGCAGCACGAAGGCATGCTGTTCGTGTTCGAGTCGCGCGAGACGCAGTGCTTCTGGATGAAGAACACCCTGCTGCCGCTCACCATCGCTTTTTTGGCCGATGACGGGCGCATCGTCTCCACGGCCGACATGCAGCCGCTCGACGAAACCAGCCATTGCTCCAAGGAGCCGGTGCGCTATGCGCTGGAGATGAACCAGGGCTGGTTCGCCAAGCGCGGCTTGAAGCCCGGCATGAAGCTGCAGGGCAAGCCCTTCGGCGACTGAGGGGCAGGCGCTCGCCGCCGGGCCGCAAGCGCAGCCGCGCCCGCAGGCGCGGGATACCGGTCGCGTCCTCCTCCATTCGGACCGATTCGATCGGCCAGCGCGACAGCAAGGCCAAGCCGAAGGGATCTTCGCGCGGGGCCCAATGGGCATGGGGCCAGCGGGAGGCATGCCCCCAGGCGGCGGCAAAGCCGGGCGTCACTTCCACCAAGGCCACCACCGCCACCGGGGCGGCCGAATCCACTGCGAGCCAGGCCTTGAGGGCACGCGGGTCGTGGTTGTCGAGGTTGACGTTCGCCGTCACCACTGACCAGGCGGGCGCTTCTTCAAGGGCCGGCGTGTGCGGCGGCAGCGCCAACCAGGGCAGCCCCAGCACCACCAAGCCCAACAGGGCGCGCCCACCGGCGTGCGCCAGCGCCCAAGGCAGACACAGCAAGCCGAGCAAGACCCAGCACCAAGCCCAGTGAGCCGCCAGGTCGGCCAGCCACGCCAGGGTGCCGGCGCCCAGCCATCGGCTCAGCCATGGGCTGGCCAGACCCACAAGACTCAAACCCATCAGGACACGGCACCGGCTGCGCCAGCGCATGAAAAAAGGGCCCGCAACGCGGGCCCTTTCCAGGCGATGCAACAAAACGCGAAATCAGGCGAAATTGCCCTGCGCGAATTCCCAGTTCACCAGCTTGTCAAGGAAGGTCTCGACGAACTTCTGGCGCAGGTTCCGGTAGTCGATGTAGTAGGCGTGTTCCCACACGTCCACGGTCAGCAGGGCCTTGTCGGCGGTGGTCAGCGGGGTGCCGGCGGCGCCGGTGTTGACGATGTCGACCGAACCGTCGGTCTTCTTCACCAGCCAGGTCCAACCGGAGCCGAAGTTGCCCACGGCCGACTTCACGAAGGCTTCCTTGAAGGCGGCGTAGCTGCCCCATTTGGCGTTGATGGCCGCGGCCAGGGCGCCGGTGGGCTCACCACCGCCGGCCGGCTTCATGCAGTTCCAGAAGAAGGTGTGGTTCCAGATCTGTGCGGCGTTGTTGTAGATGCCGCCCGAGCTCTTCTTGACGATCTCTTCGAGCGTCATGTTCTCGAACTCGGTGCCCTTTTGCAGGTTGTTGAGGTTCACCACGTAGGCGTTGTGGTGCTTGCCGTGGTGGAACTCCAGCGTCTCGGCGCTGTAGTGGGGGGCCAGGGCGTCCTTGGCATAGGGCAGCGGGGGCAGTTGGTGTTCCATGTTCACTCCGGCTTGTAGGGGTAAGAGGGCGGCGATTCTAGAAAGCCAGCGGTGCCTGCGGCTGCTGTGGGGTCACCTGTTCGACGCGCAGGGCGGCTTCACCATCGGCGAGGCGCGCGCGCACGGCCTGGCCGCTGTGCAGGTGGGCCGTCTGGGTGATGGGCTGGCCCCGGCCGTCGTCCAGCCAGGCAAAGCCGCGCTCCAGCACGCGCTGCGGGTTGAGTGCCTCCAGGCGGTCGGCGGCGCGCTCCACGCGGTGGCGCAGCGCGTCCAGGCGCTGGTGGCTGGCGGCACGCAGGCGCATGGCCCGCGGCGGCAGGGTCTGGCGGGCGACCGTCAAGCGGCGCTCCAGGGCGGCGCGCAGCCGGCCTTCCGCCAGATCCAAGCGGCGGCGCGGGGCATCCAGCCGCGGCCGGGCCAGGCGCAGGGCGCTGCGGTCCAGTCGCTGGCCCAGGTAGTCCAGGCGGCGCTGCAGGCTGTCGGCCAGGCGCCGCTGCAGTCGCTCCAGCTCGCGCAGCAGCTCTTCGCGCGCCGGTGCGGCCAGTTCGGCCGCCGCCGTGGGCGTGGGGGCGCGCAGATCGGCCGCCAGATCGCACAGGGTCACATCCGTTTCATGGCCGACGCCGCAGACGATGGGCAGCCGGCTGGCCGCGACGGCGCGCACGAGCTCGGGATCATTGAAGGCCCACAGGTCCTCCATCGAGCCGCCCCCACGTACCAGCAGCAGCAGGTCGACTTCGTCGCGCTGCTGCGCCAGCGCCAGAGCCTTGAGCAGGGCGGCCGGGGCCTCCGCGCCCTGCACCAGGCCGGGATAGACGATGACCTCGACCTGTGGCGAGCGCCGCGCCAGCGTGGTGCAGACATCGTGCAGGGCCGCGCCGCTGGCCGAGGTGATGACCCCAATACGGCGCGGGAACTCGGGCAGCGCGCGCTTGCGAGCCGGGTCAAACAGGCCCTCGCGCTCCAGCTGGGACTTGAGGCGCAGGAACTGCTCATAGAGCGCGCCGGCACCGGCGGGTTCCAGACTGTCGGCAATGAACTGCAGCTCGCCGCGCGGTTCGTACAGGGCCAGGCGGCCGCGCACCTTCACACGCTGGCCATCCTGCGGGGCGAAGCGCAGGCCGCTGGCAGCGCGCCGGAACAGCGCCACGCGCAGCAGCGCGGCCTGGCCGTCAGCGTCCTTCAGGCTGAAGTAGCAGTGCCCTGAAGCGGCGCGGGTGAAGCTGGCGATCTCGCCTTCCACCGTGCAGGCACCCACACGCTGCGCCAGGGTGTCGCTCAGGAAGGCCAGCAGCGCGGCCACGCTCCAGGCGCGGCTGGCGTGGCTATCAGGTGGGGGAAGCATGGGAGCGGAAGAGCGCGTGGCCCGCGGCAGTCATTGGCACAATCGGCGCCCACTGCGGGGCGAGGGCCTCGGGCTCTCGGAGGATGATTTTGCTGGCGATCTTACAAGCGGCGGGTTGGCCGATCTGGCCCCTGGTGGCCTGCTCCTTCGTGGCGGTGGCCCTGATCTTCGAGCGCTTCTACAGCCTGCGCGCCTCGCGCATCGTGCCCTCCGGGCTGCTGGCCGACCTGCGCCAGTTCGACCCGCAGCACATGCCCAGTGCCGATGTGGTGGGCAAGCTGGCGGGCAGCTCGCTGCTCGGCCAGGTGCTGGCCAGCGGTCTGCGCGCGGTGATGGACGAGCCGCGCATCAGCGATCAGCACTTGCGTGAACTCTTCGAGCGCGAGGGCCGCAATGCGGTGCGCCAACTTGAGCGCTACCTCACCACCCTGGGCTCCATCGCCACCGCGGCGCCGCTGCTGGGCCTGCTGGGCACGGTGATCGGCATGATCGAGATCTTCGCCAGCCAGGCCCCTGGCACGGGCAACCCAGCCCAGCTGGCGCATGGCATCTCGATCGCTCTCTACAACACCGCCTTCGGCCTGATCGTCGCCATCCCGGCCCTGCTCTGCCACCGCCACTTCCGTGCCAAGGTCGAAGACTTCGAGCTGGAGCTGGAAAACGCCAGTGAGCGCTTCTATCACCAGCTCACGCGCCACACCCACGCGGCCATTCGCGCCGCACGCCAACAGCACGGCAGCGCGGCCGAGCACCCTGAGTTCAAGAACACGGAAGTGGCGGCATGAAGTTCCGCATCCGCCACCGCGAGGAGCCGGAGATCAACCTGATCCCTTTCATCGACGTGCTGCTGGTGGTGCTGATCTTCCTGATGCTGACCACCACCTTCTCGCCGCACACCGCACTGCAGATCCGCCTGCCCCAGGCGGGGCAGGGGCCAGCCAAGGCGGCACCTTTCGAGATCGTGGTGGCCGTCAGCCCGGATGGGCGCTATGCCGTCAACGGCACCACCCTCGGTGCCGTGGGCGTGGAGCCCTTGGTCACAACCATCCGCAGCGAAGCGCAGGGCCACAAGGACGTGCAGGTGGTGGTGGCCGCCGACGCCCTGGCACCCCATCAGCTGGTGATGAATGTGCTGGACGCCGCCAAGCGCGCCGGCGTTCCCAAGCTGGCCTTTGCGGCCCAGCAGGAGCAGGCCCGCTGAGCGCGGAAGCCTGGCTGCAAAAGCAGTGGGCGCGGCGCGGGCTGGTGGCCTGGGGCTTGCGCCCCTTGAGCGCGCTGTACCGCCAACTCGCCGAACGCGAACGCCGAGCCTACGAACAGGGGCGCAAGCCCATCGAGCGCCCGCCGGTGCCCGTCATCGTGGTGGGCAACTGGATCGTCGGCGGCGCCGGCAAGACCCCCACGCTGCTGGCCCTGCTGCGACGGCTTCAGGCCTGGGGCTGGCGGCCCGGCGTGGTCTCGCGTGGCTACGGCCGCCAGAGCCAAGGGCTGCGCCTCGCCGGCCCGGGCAGCACGGCGGCAGAACTGGGCGATGAACCCCTGCTGATTCACCGCCGCAGCGGCGTGCCGCTGGCAGTGGCACAGGACCGCGGCGAGGCCGTACGGGCCCTGCTGGCCGCTCATCCGGAGATCCAGATCCTGCTGAGCGACGACGGCCTGCAGCATCACCGCCTGGCGCGGGATCTCAGCATCCTGGTCTTCGACGCCCGCGGCCTGGGCAACGGCTGGCTGTTGCCGGCCGGCCCGCTGCGGCAGGACCACATGACCAATCCCCTGCCGGGCAGCCGCGGCGACCACTTGGTGCTCTACAGCGAAGGCCAGCCCAGCACCGCCCTGCCCGGCTTCGTCGCCCAGCGCCGCCTGGTCGGCGCCCTGCCACTGGCAGATTGGTGGGCCGGCCGTCATGCCAGCCTGCAACCACTGGACGACCTGCGTGGCCGCCCGCTCGTCGCCGCCGCCGGGCTGGCGCGTCCCGAGGCCTTTTTCCAGATGCTGCGCGCGGCGGGGCTGGACTTTCAGCCCCTGCCCCTGCCCGACCACTTCGGCTTCGAGCAGCTGCCCTGGCCAGCGAACGCCGAGCTGGTGCTGACGGAAAAAGACGCGGCCAAGTTGCCGCCCGAACGCCTGCCGAAAGGCCAACGCGTCTGGGTGCTGCCCCTAGACTTGCAGCCCGAATCCGCTTTTGACACCGCGCTGTTGCAGCATCTGCAGCAATGGCTCGGCCCCGCTCCCCATGGACCCACGCCTGATCGAACTGCTGGTCTGCCCCCTGTGCAAGGGCCCGCTGCAGCTCAGCCATGAAGGTGGGCAGACGGAACTCGTCTGCCTGGCCGACCAGCTGGCCTACCCGGTGCGCGACGGCATTCCCGTCATGCTCGAAGGCGAGGTGCGCTCGCTGACCGAGAACCCTCCGAGCGAGCGCCAGTGAGCTTTCACGTCATCGTGCCGGCGCGGCTGGCCAGCACGCGCCTGCCCAACAAACCGCTCGCCGACATTGCCGGCTTGCCCATGATCGTGCACGTGGCCCGACGCGCGGCGCAGAGCGGCGCGGCCCAGGTCGTCGTCGCCACCGATGCCCCCGAAGTGATGCAGGCCTGCGCGGCGCACGGCGTGCGTGCCTTGCTGACGCGTGCCGACCATCCGAGTGGCTCCGACCGCCTGGCCGAGGCGTGTGAGCAGCTCGGGCTGACGGGCGAGGCCTGCGTGGTGAATGTGCAGGGTGATGAACCCCTGATCGCGCCGGCCATGATCCGTGCCTGCGCGGACACCCTGGCACAGCGCCCCGAGTGCGCGATGGCCACGGTGGCCCATGCGATCGACGACGCCGAGGAGTTCCGCAACCCCAATGTCGTCAAGCTGGTCTGCGATGCCGCGGGCCGCGCGCTGTACTTCTCGCGTGCGCCGATCCCATGGTGGCGCGACGGCCCGGTCCCCGCCACCCCGCACGCGGGCGCCGTGCTGCGCCATGTCGGCCTGTACGCCTACCGCGCCGAGTTCCTGCGGCGCTTCCCCACGCTGGAGCCGAGCCCGCTGGAGCGCATCGAGTCCCTGGAGCAATTGCGCGTGCTCTGGCACGGCGAGCGCATCGCGGTGCACCTCAGCCCGGAGCGGCCCGGACCGGGTGTGGACACCCCGGAAGACCTCGCCCGTGTGCGAAGCCTCATGGTCACTCCGTAAGGGGTGCGCAAGAACCCCCGTGAGATACTGCCGCGCCCTCTGAGCGAGGGCCCTTCCCCGTCAAGACAGGAACCCCATGCGACTGATTCTTCTGGGCGCCCCCGGCGCCGGCAAGGGCACGCAAGCCGCCTTCATCTGCAAGCAATTCGGCATCCCGCAGATCTCCACCGGCGACATGCTGCGTGCCGCCGTCAAGGCCGGCACGCCCCTGGGTCTGGCCGCCAAGCAGGTGATGGACAGCGGCGGCCTGGTCAGCGATGAAATCATCATCGGCCTGGTGAAGGAGCGCATCCAGCAGAGCGACTGCGCCAACGGCTTCCTGTTCGACGGCTTCCCCCGCACCATCCCGCAGGCCGACGCCATGAAGGCTGCCGGCGTCAAGCTCGACTACGTGCTCGAGATCGACGTGCCCTTCGAGGCCATCATCGAACGCATGAGCGGCCGCCGCGTGCATGCGCCCTCGGGCCGCACCTACCACGTCAAGTTCAACCCGCCCAAGGTGGCCGGCCAGGACGACGAAACCGGTGAACCCCTGATCCAGCGCGACGACGACAAGGAAGAGACCGTGCGCAAGCGCCTGGACGTGTACCAGGCGCAAACCCGCCCGCTGGTGGACTACTACTCCGGCTGGGCCGCGCAGGGCGACGCCAACGCCCCCAAATACCGCCGTATCGAAGGCGTCGGCTCGGTGGACGAGATCACCGCCAAGGCCCTGGCTGCGCTGCAGGGCTGACAAGCCCCTTCCGTTTTCCTAAGCTGGGTCGCCACAAGCGACCCAGTTTTCTTTTATCCCCACAAAGGAGCTCCGTTCATGGACATCAAAGGAAAAGTCTTCATCGTCACCGGCGCCGCCTCGGGCCTGGGCGAAGGCACTGCCCGCATGCTGGCGCGCGAAGGCGCCAAGCTCGTGCTGGCCGATCTGCAGGTTGAGCGCGGCGAGGCCGTGGCCAAGGAAATCGGCGGCGTGTTCGTCAAGTGCGATGTCAGCTCGGCGGCCGATGCCGAGGCCGTCGTCAACGCCGCCACCGCTCAGGGCAAGCTGATGGGTCTGGTGAACTGCGCCGGCATCGCGCCGGCCGCCCGCACCGTGGGTAAGGAAGGCGGCCATTCGCTGGACCTGTTCGCCAAGGTCATCAACGTGAACCTGGTCGGCAGCTTCAACATGATCCGTGTGGCCGCCGCGGCCATGAGCAAGAACGAGCCCGAGAGCACCGGCGAGCGCGGCGTGCTGATCAGCACCGCCTCCGTCGCGGCCTATGACGGCCAGATCGGCCAGGCCGCCTATGCGGCTTCGAAGGGCGGCATCGTCGGCATGACCCTGCCGATCGCCCGCGACCTGGCGCGCAACGGCATCCGAAACATGACCATCGCCCCCGGCATCTTCGGCACCCCGATGCTGTTCGGTATGCCCAAGGACGTGCAGGACGCGCTGGCCGCCAACGTGCCCTTCCCCTCGCGCCTGGGCACGCCGGAGGACTACGCCAAGCTGGTGCACGCCATCGTCACCAACGAGATGCTCAACGGCGAAGTGATTCGCCTGGATGGCGCGATCCGCCTGGCACCGAAGTAAAGCCACGCCAGCAGCAGGCATGAAAAAGGGCGCCCCATGGGGCGCCCTCTGCTTTTGGCCGGGAGCCGTTTACTTCTTGATCGAGCGGCTGTGGATCAGCCACAGGCGCGCGATCTCGCCCACACCATCGGTGCCCTTGATGCCGCGCCAGGCCGCCTGGGCCTTGGCGATGTCGCCCCCCATGAAGTGCGCCAGCCCCAGATAGAGCTTGGCATCGTCCTCGCGCTTCAGGTTGCCTTTGGCGATGCCTTCCTCGATCAACGCAATGCCACCCTTGACGTC
>JBDHSJ010000158.1:0-9720 GCA_039808065.1 Burkholderiaceae bacterium
TGCGCCTGCTGGTGTGCGAAGACAACCCCACCAACCAGCGTGTGGTGGGCGAGCTGCTGCGCCTGGAGGGCGCGCTGCTGCAGCTGGCGGACGATGGTGCCCTGGGACTGGCCGCGCTGCAGGCCGCCCCCGAGGCCTTCGATGCCGTGCTGATGGATCTGCAGATGCCGCAGCTGGACGGGCTGGAAGCCACGCGCCGTCTGCGCCGCGCCGGCCTGCGCCTGCCGGTGATCGGCATGTCCGCCAATGCGAGCGCGGCCGATCGCCAGGCCTGCCTGAACGCCGGCCTGGACGACCTGATCGGCAAGCCCTTCGAGCTGGAGCAGCTGGTGGCCACGCTGCGCCGCTGGACCGGCCGTGCCGCGCCCGTGCCCGGCCGCACCTTGCCGGTGGCCGACATCCGCCCCGCCGACCCCGTGCACACGCTGGCTCTGGCCGCTGGCGTCAACCTGGGCACGGCACTGGCGCGTCTGGGCGGGCAGCGCGCCGTCTATTCGCGCTGCCTTGACAGCTTCCTGACCGAGTTGCGCGAACCGCGCGCGCTGGATGCACGCCGCCTGCACAGCCTGCAGGGCAATGCCGCCACCCTGGGCGCGCAGGTGCTGGCCGACGAATTGCAGGCCCTGGGCGGTGCGGCCGCCCGCACAGGCCCCGAGTTAGAGGCCTGCGTGCGCACCCTGCTGGACGACGCGCGCCCGGGCCTGGAGGCCCTGGCCGATGCGCTGCACGGCGAGTTGGGGGCCCAGGCCGTCACTGAGACCGCGAACGCCGTCGGTGCCCCTGCGCTGGCACCCTTGCGCGTCGAGCTGGAGGCGCTGCTGGTCCTGCTGGAATGCTCCGACTTGGCCGCACTGGAGCGCCTGCCCCGCCTGCGCGCCCTGGGCCTGGGGCGTAAGCTGAAGGATCTGGAGACTTTGGTGGACCAATTCGATTTCGCCGCCGCCGCGGAACTGGTGCGGCGCTGGCTGCAAGAACCCGCCCCATGAACGATCCCGATTCGTCCGCTGCGCCGCGCCTGCTGGTCGTCGACGACCAGCCCATCAACATCCAGGCGCTCTACCGCAGCTTTGCGGCCGACCACCAGGTCTTCATGGCCACCACGGGCCGGCAAGCCCTGCAGGTGGCCGAACAGCAGCGGCCCGACCTGATCCTGCTCGACCTGGAGCTGCCGGACATGGACGGCCTGGCCGTGTGCCAGGCGCTGAAGGGCCAGGAGCACACGCGCGACATCCCGGTCATCTTCGTCACCGCCCATGGCAATGACGAGGTCGAGACGCGCGGGCTCGAGGCCGGGGCGGTGGACTTCATCCACAAGCCCATCAACCCCACCGTGGTGCGGGCGCGGGTGCGCACCCATCTCACGTTGAAGCAGCAGTCGGACCAGCTGCGCCGGCTGGCCTTCATCGACGGCCTGACCGGCCTGCACAACCGTCGCGCGCTCGACGAGCGCCTGCACACCGAGCTGCGCCATGCCGCCCGCACAGGCCAGCCGCTCGCACTGGCCATGATCGACGTGGACTTCTTCAAGGCCTACAACGACCACTATGGCCACCAGGCCGGCGACGATGCGCTGCGTGCCGTGGCCCAGGCCCTGCGGCACGGCATGTTGCGGCCGGTGGACCTGGCGGCGCGCTATGGCGGCGAAGAGTTCGTTTGCCTGTTGCCTGAAACCGAGGCTTCCGGCGCGCGAGCCGTGGCCGAACGCCTGCGCGCGGCCGTCCAGGCCTTGGCGTTGCCCCATGCCCGCTCCAGCGTGGCCGAGGTGCTGACGGTCAGCATCGGCGTGGCGGCCTGGCCCGGTGGGGTCGGGCGGCCCGCACTGGCGCCCGCCACCCTGCTGCAAGCTGCCGACGCAGCCCTCTACGACGCCAAGCACGGCGGCCGCAACCGCGTGTGCGGCCGCGACCTTGACGCATGAGCCACCACCACGAACCGCGCCTGCGGCTGGCCACCTACAACATCCACAAGGGCGTGCGCGGCCTCGGCCCGGCGCGCCGGCTGGAGATCCACTCGCTGCGCGAGGGCGTGCGCGAACTGGCCGCCGACCTGGTGGCCCTGCAGGAGGTGCGTGCCTTCAACCACCACGAGGCGCGCCGCTTCGCCCATCTGGGCTGGCCGGAAGAGGGCCAGGCCCAGTACCTCGCGCCCGAGGGCTTCCACACCGTGTACCGCAGCAATGCCGTCACCAATGGGGGTGAGCACGGCAATGCGCTGCTGTCGCGCTGGCCCATCCTGCACGTGGGCCACCACGATGTGTCCGACCACCGCCTGGAGCAGCGCGGCCTGCTGCATGTGCAGGTGGATTGGCCGAGCTGCCCGCTGCATGTGGTGGTGCTGCACCTGGGTCTGTTCGCCGGCAGCCGGCTGCGGCAGGTGCACCGCCTCGGCGCCTATCTGGAGCGCGAGGTGCCCGCCGACGCGCCGCTGCTGGTGACGGGTGATTTCAACGACTGGCGCGAGCGCCTGGACCCGGCACTGGCCGACCTGCAGCTGCACCGTGCTGAGGTGGACGGCCAGCGGCCGCAGACCTTTCCCTCGCGGGCGCCGATCTTCGCGCTCGACCGCGTCTACCTGCGCGGCCTGCGCTGCCGCCGCATCGAGGTGCCGCGCGGTCTGCCCTGGGCCCGCGTGAGCGACCACCTGCCCCTGGTGGCGGAGCTGGAGCCCGCGCGGTGATGCGCGCGCGCGCCGCGCCCTGCGGCGGTCACGAGATCCGCTTGCTCCAAGGCGGTGACCAGCTTTTCCCGGCGCTGTGCGAGGCCATCCGCGCCGCCACCCACGAGGTCTGGTTCGCCAGCTACATCGTGCACACCGATGCCCCTTCCGAAGCCGTGCTGCAGGCCCTGCGCAGCGCCGCCCGGCGCGGTGTGCGTGTGCGCATCGTGGTGGATGGCTTTGGCGCCCGTCATGCATTGCCCTGGTGGCAGGAGCGGCTGGAAGACAGTGGCGTGGCCCTGGCGGTGTTCCGACCCATCGACCGCTGGTGGCACTGGTTGCAGCCGGGCCAGCTGCGCCGCCTGCACCAGAAGCTCTGCGTGGTGGACGGTGAGCATGCCTTTGTGGGCGGCATCAACCTCATCGACGACCGCCGCGACCTGAACCACGGTGAGCTGGAGGCGCCGCGCCTCGACTACGCCGTGCACCTGCGCGGCGCGCTGGCGCACGATGTGGCGCGCGCGGCCCGCAAGGTCTGGACGCGCGCCTGGCTGGGCCGCGACTTCGGCGAAGAGCTGCGCGACTGGCTGCTGGCCCCCGAGCTGGTGGACCGCTCGCGCGAGCTGCTGGGCCGCTGGTGGCAGCGCACCCGCGGCCTGCTGGGCGTGCGCAAGGCCCTGCGCGCGCAGCAGCGCGCCGCCCAGTCCGACCGCCGTCCGGTGCGCGCCGCCTTCGTGCTGCGCGACAACCTGCGCCACCGCCATGCGATCGAGCGCGAGTACCTGCACGCGCTGCGCAGCGCGCGGACCCGCTTCGACCTGATCTGCCCCTACTTCTACCCCAGTGCCCGCCTGCTGCGCGCGCTGCTGGGCGCGGCACGCCGTGGCGTGCAGGTGCGCCTGCTGCTGCAGGGCCGCTTCGACTACCGCCTCGCCGCCCTGGCCGCCCGGGCGCTCTACGCCGAGCTGCTGGCGCGCGGCGTGTGCATCTTTGAATACCGCGCCGCCTTCCTGCACGCCAAGGTGGCCCTGGCCGACAGCGACTGGGCCACCGTGGGCAGCAGCAACCTGGACCCGACTTCGCTGCTCCTGAACCTGGAGGCCAATGTGGTCGTCTACGACCCCGGCTTCAACCGCGAACTCGGCCAGGCCTTCGAACGCGCGCTCGAAGGCGCCGAGGCTGTGCATCCGGCCGCCGCCCCGCAAGGCCTGGGGGCCTGGTTGAAGCGACTGCTGGTGGCCTGGATTGCGCAGACCTATCTGCGGGTGGCGGGGGGGCCGGAGCGGTACTGAGCGCGCCTGTCGCTGCGGCCTACTTCGTGGCCTGACCCTGCAACGGCAGCTCTGCCAGGGCCGCATCAAAGCGTGCCAGCCAGGTTGGCTCAACCTTCAGGCTGCACAGCAGATGCCGCGTGGGCGGTGCCGGCATGCCGGGCAGCAGCACGGCCTCGAAGCGGAGGGGCGCGTAGCCTTCACGCCGGCGCATGGATTCGAGCTCGCTGCGTGCGCCAATCATCAGGTCGGCGTGGCCGCGTTCCAGCATGGACAAGGCCCGTGCGGTGCCGGCGCTGGCGCGCACCGGAGGCTGCGGGCGCAGCGCAAGCCAGCGGTCCAGCTCCACGCCATACGAGACACCTTCGAATACCAGAAGTTGGAAGCGTGAATCGTGCAGCGCGACCTGGGCGCTGCCGAGCTGGCGCAGCTGCGCGGCCACGGCGGCAGGGGCAATCAGCACCTGCTGCTCTTCCAATTCCACGGCGCGCGAGTAGCGGCCGAAGCTTTCGCGCTCCGGTGTGCGGAAGACGCCCAGCACGCAGAAGGCCTCGTCGTTGCGGCGCAGCGCTTCGAGGCTGCGGCGCAGTGGCACAGGCTCAAAGCGCACGCGCAGGCCGGCGGCCTCGAATACTTTGTGCATGCGCTCCTGCAGGCCGGTCACCGGGTGGCTTTGCGGCCGCCCATCGGGTCCGCGTGGAGCTTCCAGCACATGCACAGGCAGGGGTTCCGCCCCGAGCAGGGCGGTAGGCAGGGCCAGGAGACTTAGAAGGGTACTGCGCATGGGGTAGGCGCTCCGGGCGCCCTCACCCCATTCTGGCCGACAGCTTCAGGTCATCCGGGAAAGACGCGAAGGACCCCCTTGGCTTCGGCGATCCGGGCCAGGCTCCCTGCCTGCACCATCGCATATGCCGCCTCGATATCCGGCGCCAGGTAGTGGTCGGTGTTCATCGCCGGAGCTTGAGCGCGCAGCAGCTCATAGGCGCCTTCCAGCGCCGCCGAGCTCTTCAGCGGGCGCAGGAACTCGAAGCCCTGGCAGGCGGCCAGCCATTCGATGGCGACGATGTGGCCGGTGTTGTCCAGCATCTGGCCTAGGCGGCGCGCGCCAAAGGTGGCCATGGAGACGTGGTCCTCCTGGTTGGCGCTGGTCGGCAGGCTGTCCACGCTGGCCGGGTGGGCCAGGCTCTTGTTCTCGCTGGCCAGGGCGGCGGCGGTCACGTGCGCAATCATGAAGCCGCTGTTCAGGCCGGCGTTCTCGGTCAGGAAGGCCGGCAGGCGCGACACACCGTTGTCGATCAGCATCGCGATGCGGCGCTCGGCGATGGCGCCGACCTCGGCGATCGCCACGGCCAATGCGTCCGCTGCCAAAGCCACCGGTTCGGCGTGGAAGTTGCCGCCGCTGATCATGGTGGCCGTGCCGTCTTTCTCGGCGAAGACGAGCGGGTTGTCGGTCACCGCATTGGCCTCGCGCAGCAGCACGTCGCGCACATAGCGGGCCTGGTCCAGGCAGGCGCCCATCACCTGCGGCTGGCAGCGCAGGCAGTAGGGGTCCTGCACGCGGTCGTCGTTCTCGGCGTGGCTCTGGCGGATCGCGCTGCCCTTGAGCAGCTCGCGGTACACGCCGGCCACCTCGATCTGACCCGGCTGGCCGCGCACAGCGTGGATGCGGGCGTCGAAGGGGCCGTCGCTGCCGCGTGCGGCGTCCAGGCTCAGCGCGCCGCTGACCACGGCGCTGGCGTACAGCACTTCAAAGCGCATCAGCGCGTCCAGCGCCAGCGCGGTGCTGGTCTGGGTGCCGTTGATCAGGGCCAGGCCTTCCTTGGCGGCGAGCTTGAGCGGTTTCAGGCCGGCGGCTTCCAGCACCTGGCTGGCGGGGCGGCGCTGGCCGTCCACCAGCATTTCGCCTTCGCCCATCAGCGCCAGGGTCATGTGCGAAAGCGGCGCCAGATCGCCCGAGGCGCCCACCGAGCCCTGGCAGGGCACGTAAGGCGTCAGGCCGGCGTTGAAGACATCGAGCAGGGCCTGCACAACCTCGGGCCGCACGCCCGAGATGCCGCGCGCCAGGCTGGCGAGCTTGGTGGCCAGCATCAGGCGCAGCACGCGCTCGTTCATGGGCGCGCCCACGCCCACGCAATGCGAGCGGATCAGATTGCGCTGCAGGGTGTCCAGTTCGTCCTTGGCGATGCGCTTGCTGGCCAGCTTGCCGAAGCCGGTGTTGACGCCGTAGACGGCGGCATCACCCGCCGCCGCCTTCTGCACCACGGCGGCGCCGCGCTGCACGTCTTCCCAGGCCTCGGTCACGAGTTCCAGGCGCACGCCGCCTTGCTGGATGGCGCGCAGTTGGTCGAGGGTCAGTGCGCCGGGGGTGAGGTGGATGGTTTGCATTTGGAGTTCTCCATCGGCAGCGAGGTCGCTCGGCGCCGGCAGGTGGTGATCAAGTGGCGCGGTGGAGCCGGCTCTGCCGGGCCGCTCGCGCCGCCCCCTGGGGGGAGGCGGCCAAAGGCCGCTTCGGGGGGGTCAAAGACTGGGAAGGTTGAGGCCCTTGGCCTTGGCGCAGGTTTGGGCAATCTCGTAGCCCGCATCGGCATGGCGCATCACGCCGGTGCCGGGGTCGTTCCAGAGCACGCGCTTGAGGCGCTCGGCCGCCTCGGGCGTGCCGTCGGCCACGATGACCACGCCGCTGTGCTGGCTGTAGCCCATGCCCACGCCGCCGCCATGGTGCAGGCTGACCCAGGTGGCGCCGCCGGCGGTGTTCAGCATCGCGTTCAGCAGCGGCCAGTCGCTCACCGCATCGCTGCCGTCCATCATGCTTTCGGTCTCGCGGTTGGGGCTGGCCACGCTGCCGCAGTCCAGGTGGTCGCGGCCGATGACGATCGGGGCCTTCAGCTCGCCCTTGGCGACCATCTCGTTGAAGGCCAGGCCGGCCAGATGGCGCTGGCCCAGGCCCAGCCAGCAGATGCGCGCCGGCAGGCCCTGGAAGGCGATGCGCTCGCGCGCCATGTCCAGCCAGCGGTGCACGCGGGTCTCTTCGGGGAAGAGTTCCTTGATCTTGGCATCGGTCTTGTAGATGTCCTCGGGGTCGCCCGAGAGCGCCACCCAGCGGAACGGTCCGCGGCCCTCGCAGAACTGGGGCCGCACGTAGGCGGGCACGAAGCCGGGGAAGTCGAAGGCGTTCTTGACGCCCTGGTCCAGCGCGACCTGGCGGATGTTGTTGCCGTAATCCACGGTGGGGATGCCCATGGCCTGGAAGTCCAGCATGGCCTGCACATGCACGGCGCAGCCGCGCGCGGCTGCGGCCTTGAGGTCGGCGTGCTGCGAAGCGTCGGCGGCGGCGGCCTGCCATTGCTCGACTGTCCAGCCGATCGGCAGATAGCCGTTGATCAGGTCGTGGGCCGAGGTCTGGTCGGTCACGATGTCCGGTTTGATGGCGGTGCCCGCTTTGGCACGCTTGACCAGCTCGGGCAGGATCTCGGCGGCATTGCCGAGCAGGGCGATCGAGACCGCCTTCTTCTCGGCCGTGTACTTGGCGATGCGCGCCAGCGCGTCGTCCAGGTCCTTGGCCTGCTCGTCCACATAGCGGGTCTTGAGGCGGAAATCGATGCGCGATTGCTGGCACTCGATGTTGAGCGAGCAGGCGCCGGCAAAGGTGGCGGCCAGGGGCTGGGCGCCGCCCATGCCACCCAGGCCCGCGGTCAGCACCCAGCGGCCGGCCAGGCTGCCACCGTAATGCTGGCGGCCGGCCTCGGCGAAGGTCTCATAGGTGCCCTGCACGATGCCCTGGGTGCCGATGTAGATCCAGCTGCCGGCCGTCATCTGGCCGTACATCATCAAGCCCTTGCGGTCCAGCTCGTTGAAGTGCTCCCAGGTGGCCCAGGCCGGCACCAGATTGCTATTGGCCAGCAGCACGCGCGGGGCGTTCGGGTGGGTGGGGAACACGCCGACCGGCTTGCCGCTCTGGATCAGCAGGGTCTGGTCGTTCTCCAGGGTCTTCAAGCTGCTGAGGATGCGGTCGAACGCCTCCCAGTTGCGCGCGGCCTTGCCGATGCCGCCGTAGACCACCAGGTCCTCAGGTCGTTCCGCGACCTCGGGGTCCAGGTTGTTCTGGATCATGCGGAAGGCGGCTTCGGTCAGCCAGTTCTTGCACGACAGCTCGGTGCCACGGGGGGCGCGGACGACGCGGGGAGAGGACATGGAGGGGCTCCAGCGGGACGGGATGGAGTCATCCTAAGTTGTCTAGACAAGTGAAGTCAAGAGGCTGCACAATCAAGCCATGGCAGAAATCGAACCTCGGTATCAGCTGGTGCAGAGCCATCTGCGCGACGGCATCAAGAGCGGCCAATGGACGGTGGGCGACCGCCTGCCCAGCGAGGCCGAGCTGGTGGCGCAATTTGGCGTCAGTCGCATGACGGTCAACCGCGCGCTGCGCGAGCTGGAGCAGGAGGGCCTGATCCGCCGCCAGCAGGGCGCGGGCAGCTTCGTGGCACCGCTGGAGCGCGTGGCCGGCACCCTGGTTATCCGCGACATCCACGACGAGATCGCCGCGCGCGGCCACCGCCACGAGGCCGAGATCCTGCAGATGGGCGAGCGCCGCGCACGCCGTGGCGAGGCGCAGCTGCTGGGCCTGGAAGCCGGCGCGCGCCTGTTCCACAGCCGCATCCTGCACCGCGAGAACGGCCTGCCGCTGCAGCTGGAGGAGCGCCTGGTCAACCCGGCCTGCGCGCCCGACTACCTGGCCCAGGACTTCAAGACCCTGACCCCCACCGCCTACCTGCTGCAGGTGGCGCCGCTGACCGGCGCGCAGTACCAGATCGAGGCCGCCGCCGCCAACAGTGAGCAGGCCGCCGCCCTGGGCCTGCAGCCGGGCGACCCCTGCCTGGTGATCGAGCGCGTGAGCCGCAGCCCCAGTGGCACCGTGACCTGGGTGCGCCTGGTGCACCCCGGCGCCCGCCATGTCCTGACCGGGAGTTTTGACGCATGAATGAACTGACGCTGTGGCGCGATGCGCGCCTGGCCACTTTTGCAGGCAGCGAGCCCTGGGGCGCGATCGAGAACGGCGCGCTGCTGACGCAGGGCGAGCAGATCAGCTGGGTCGGCCCGCTGGCTGCGCTGCCGCGCGATGCCGCGGTGCAGCGCGAGCATTCCCTGCAAGGCGCCTGGGTCACGCCCGGGCTGATCGATGCCCACACCCACCTCGTCTACGGCGGCCACCGCGGCCATGAGTTCGAGCTGCGCCTGCAAGGGGCCAGCTACGAGGCCATCGCCCGCGCCGGCGGTGGCATCCGCTCCACCGTGGCGCACACCCGCGCGGCCAGCGAGTCCGAGCTGCTGGCCTCGGCATCCAAGCGCCTGGCGGCCTTGAAGGCCGAGGGTCTGACGACCATCGAGATCAAGAGCGGCTACGGCCTGAGCCGTGAGCACGAGGCCAAGATGCTGCGTGTGGCGCGGGCGCTGGCCGCGCAGGGCGTGCAGGTGCGCACCACCTATCTGGGGATGCATGCGCTGCCGCCCGAGTTCGAGGGCCGGGCCGACGATTACGTCAACGCCTGCCTGGAGGATCTGCCGCAGTTGCAGGCAGAGGGCCTGGTGGATGCGGTGGACGCCTTCTGCGAAACCATCGGCTTCAGCGCGGCGCAGGTCGAGCGCCTGTTCGAGCGGGCGCGCGAACTCGGATTGCCCGTCAAGCTGCATGCCGAACAGCTCAGCGACCAAGGGGGCAGTCAGCTGACCGCGCGCTTTGGCGGCCTGAGCGCCGACCACCTCGAATGGCTCAGCCCCGAAGGCGTGCAGGCCATGG
>JBDHSJ010000159.1:0-9684 GCA_039808065.1 Burkholderiaceae bacterium
GGCCGGCCTGGCCCTGCTGCTGGCGGGGCAGCTGCTGCTGGCCTGGCCGATGCTGGGTGGCGGCGCGCCGGCCTGGGTGCTGGCGGGCTGGGCGCTGGCGGGCCTGGGCATCGGCCTGGCCTGGCCGATGCTGTCGGTGCTGACGCTGGCGCTCTCGGCCCCGGCCGAACAAGGGCGCAACTCCTCGGCCCTGCAGCTGGCCGATGCCCTGGCCACCACCGTGGCCCTGGCCTTGGCCGGGGTGCTGTTCGCCGGCGGCCAAGCCGGGCCGCAGGCCTATGGCGCCGTGCTGGCGTGGACGCTCGGCCTGGCTCTCATGGGCCTGCTGGTGACGGGCCGTGCCGCCGCCCCGGCGCGCTGACGGGGCTCCGATCCGCTGGCGCCCGCTGCGGGCACACTGGCAGGCCTCGCCGGACCATGCGCGCCCTTCCCACCCTCTCCGTCACGCTGCTGCTCGCGCTGGCCGCGCCGGCCGCTGCCGAGCGCCTGCGCGTGTGCCTGGGCGATGTGGCCAACCCACCCTAGAGCCTGGGTGACGAGCAGGGCCGGCTGCTGCGCAAGGGGCTGGACCTCCTGTTCCTGGACCTGATGGCCCAGCGCACCGGGGTGGCGATGGAGCCGACCTTCCTGCCTTCCAAGCGCTGCCTGCTGGAACTGAAGAATGGCCAGCTGGACGCGGTGCTGTCCATCAGCCATGTGCCCGAGCGCGAGGGGGCTGGCCTGTACCCGCTTTGCGACGGCCGGCCCGACCCCAGCCTGGCCCTGCGCACCCAGCGCTACTACTGGTATGTGCCGCGCGAGGCCGCACTGCAATGGGACGGCCAGCAGCTGCGCCGCCTGGAGCCGCCCCTGCAGGAGCGCGCCGACTACCTGGTGCTGGGCCGCCGCCTGGCGCGCGGCAGGCGGCGCAGCCTCGGCACTAACCCGCTCAGGACCTCCCCGTAGGCCGGCACAAAGCCGCAAGCCCGTGCCGCTTTGACGCAAGCCCGGGCCTGGGAGCCCGGCGCGGCCCTGCCTACGCTGGCGGCTCCGCCCACCCCCACCGGAGCCCGCATGCGCCGCCTCTCTGCCTTGCTTCTGTCTGCCTGTCTCGTCAGCCCCGCCCTTGCCGGCAAGCTCTACCTGATGGGCGGCGCCTACGGCGACACCAACACCGATCTGTTCGTCAACGGCCTGCGCAAGGCCACCGGCATCGACACGGCCTTCACCCCCAACCTCGCCAGCACGGCCAATTGCGGCACCGACTGGGCCACCACGCGCTGTCCGCGCATCGCCGTCGTCACCTCGGCCGCGGCTTCTTACGCCGTGGGGGCGGACGCCTTCCAGAACGACCTGCTCAACACCAATGGCACGCTGGCCAAGCGCGGCTACTACAACCTGTTCCAGACGCACGGCTTCTCGCCCAAGTTCATCACCGCGCACATCGACAACTACACGACCCACGCGCGCGCCGGCACCGCCGAGGGCAACGCCAACCTGGCCATCCTGCAGCAGGCCGATGTGGTGTTCTTCGCTGGCGGCGACCAGGCCAAGCACGCCCGCACCTGGCTGAAGGACGACGACAGCGACAGCGACCTGGCCGCCACCCTGCGCACGCGCTGGAACGGCGGCGCCGGCAACCTGGTGGTGGCGGGCGATTCGGCCGGCAACCATTTGCTCAACGCCACCATGCATGGCGTGGGCATCAGCTACGGCTACCTGTACTTCGGCGCCGATCTGCCCAGCCCCACCGCCATCCCGAACTACCTGAACTTCGGCGACGCGCGCGAGGGCACCAGCGCGCTGCGCTTCTTCGAGAACGGCGGCACCATGAAGGGCCTGGGCCTGCTGCCGAACGTGCTGCTGAGCGACACCCACTTCGACCGCCGCTCCGGCCGCCTGGGCCGGCTGGCGGCGGCCATGCGCGCACTGAACATCCGCCAGGGCCTGGGGGTGGACGAGAACACCGGCGTGCTGGTGGACCCGGCCGCGAACACCGCCCAGGTGTATGGCGCGGGCGTGCTGGTGGTGGTGGACAGCCACGCCGCCACGGTGCAGGCGGCCAGCACCTACAAGGTCAGCAATCTGCGCGTCAGCCTGCTTTCCGCCGGCGACCGCTACCACTACGGCACCCGCACGGTGACGAGCGCGCGCAGCCTGATCGGCACGCGCCACTACAGCGGCTACTACGACTCCGCCGATGTGTTCGGCGCGCTGGAAACCTCGAAGAGCCTGACCCGCCTGGTGGACCAGAGCGCCAGCTACAACCTGGGCAGCGCCCCGCGCCCGGTGTACGACAGCGGCCCGCAGTACCCCAGCTCGGCGCCCACGCTGCGCGTTCGCTTCACCCGCGACGCCAGCACCCGCGGCTACTACGGCAGCAGCCAGTACACGGTGGAAAAGGCGCGCGTGGACTTCGAGTAGGGTCTGTCTGGCTCAGATCCCGGCCTGGCGGGCCGGCTGCGCGGCCTCGCTGACCAAGGCACGCAACGCCTCCAGGCCCTCGCCGCTCACCAGCGGCAGGTTGCCATGGCCCTTGGCGGGGATGCGCAGGTAGCGCTTCCAGGTCGCCTGGCTGGCCCGGGCCAGCGAGTCACCGCACTGCACCGGCAAGGTCTCGTCGGCCTCGCCATGCATCACCAGGGTGGGCGCCTGCACCTTGGGCATCTCGTCCACCGGCTGCGGGCGCTGCAGGAAGGCGGGGTCGAACTTCAGCTCGACGAAGGGCTTGGCATACCAGGGCACCAGCTTGTCGAAATGGCCACGCGCTTCCTCGAAGCTGGAGATGCCGGCGGCCACCATCAGGCCCTGCACGGGTCGGTTGGCGGCCAGGTGCACGGCCGCCACGCTGCCCAGCGAGTAGCCCAGCACCAGCGTGGGCTGGCCGGGCTTGCGCTGCTGGTCGTAGATGCGCAGCGCATCGGTGCGCATCGTCTCGAAGCGGGTCTGGCCGCCGCTGGCACCGGTGCCACGCACATCGAAGCTGACCACGTCCACTTCGAGCTTGTGCGCCAGCTCGTGCATCAGGCGGGCGTTGTCCCAGAGGTTGTTGCCGCCACCGTAGAAGTAGATCAGCGTGGCCTTGGGCGCCGGGTGGCTCAGGCGCCAGCCCTTCAGGCTCTGGCCGGGCAGATCGGGCAGGGGCAGCTCCAGATTGCTGCGCGTGATGCGGTCGCTGACCCAGTCGCTCTTGCGCCCGCGCAGGAACTGGTCCTCGGTGATGTCAACGGTCTTGAGCGCGCAGGCGCCCAGCAGCAGCGGCAGCAGGGCCAGGGAAAGGCGGCGGAGCGAGGGACGGGCCATGGCGGGTTCGACAAAGGGCTTGGGTGGAAGGGCGCGATTCTGACGACCTGCCGCCCGCCCCGGCCCGCTGCTGCGCCGAACTGAGGGCAGCGGGGCCTGAAGCGGCGCTGGGCGGGCGCCAGCCGCCGCCGCGCCAATCGCAGTTCGCGCCCCGGCGGCCGCAGAACGTCGCAAGGCCGGCCCTCGGCCCCGGCGGCTGCCCAGAATCCGCCCGCCCTGGCTTCTACGTGCCCACCATGCCTGCCACGCCACCCCCCGGCCTGCGCCGGCGCCAGCTGCTCGCCAGCCTGAGCGCCCCGCTGATCAGTGCCTGTGCGCCTACCCTGCCACCGGCCAGCGCCGCACAGGCGCCGGATGCCCCACTGCGCTTGGCCGCACCGCGCGCCGGCCGCAGCCGGCCGCTGGTGGCCGTGCTGGGCGAGAACCGCTACACCGAGCTCACCGACTACGTCATCCCCTACGGCGTGCTGCAAGCCAGCGGCGCGGCGGAGGTGGTGGCGCTGGGCACCCAGGCCGGGCCGATCCGCCTGTTCCCGGCGCTGCAGTTGCAGGCCCAGGCCAGCATCGCCGCCTTCGATGCCGCCCACCCCGAGGGCGCGGACCTGCTGGTGGTGCCCGCCGTGCACCACGACGACGACCCGACCCTGCTGGCCTGGGTGCGCGACCAGGCCGCCAAGGGCGCCACCGTGCTGGGTGTGTGCGACGGCGTCTGGGTGCTGGCGCGCGCCGGCCTGCTGCAGGGGCGTCAGGCGGTGGGCCATTGGTATTCGCGCGATGACCTGGCGCGCAAGTTCCCGCACACCCGCTGGGTGGCCGACCGCCGCTACCTGGCCGACGGCCCCGTCATCACCACCACCGGCGTGACCGCCTCGCTGCCCGTCTCGCTGGCACTGGTGCAGGCCATGGCCGGCCCGGCGGTGGCGCAGCCGCTGGCCGCGCGCCTGGGTCTGGCCGACTGGAGCGCCCGCCACCGCAGCGCCGACTTCCAGCTGCGCGCCCGCCACCTGGGCGCCGCCGCCGGGAACTGGTTGCGCCTGTGGGACCGCGAGCGGCTCGGCCTGCCCCTGCAGCCGGGCATGGACGAACTGGGCCTGGCCCTGCTGGCCGACGCCCACGCCCGCACCTGGTGCAGCGAGGTGCTGGGTCTGGCCGCCGGCCCGGTGCGCAGCCGTGGCGGCCTGCTCTTCCTGCCCGACCGCAACGGCCCGGAGCCCGGCCTGCAAACCCTGAGCCTGCCACCCGATCAGACCCCGGTGGCGGTGCTGCAAGCCGCGCTGGCACGCATCCGCGCCCGCCACGGCGCAGCCACGGCGGATTTCGTCGCCCTGCAGATGGAGTACCCCGGTGCCTGAGGGGATCAGGCCAGCACGCCCTGCGCGACCAGCAGCTCGCGCTCGCGCTCAGGCGCGAGGCCGGCCTTGTCAAACGCCTGCTGCGGCGCCGGCAGGGCCTGCCACCAGGTCAGGATGTCGCGTGCGGTCTCGGCCACCGGGCGCGTCCGCAGGCCCCAGGCCCGCGCGCGCTCGCTGCTGTTGCGCATGAAGTGCGCGTACTCGCCCTGCGCCGGCAGCCACAGCGGCAGCTCGTTCCAGGGGGTCACGCCGGCGGCCTGCAGGGCCTCATCCGGCACCCACACGCAACGCGGCTGGCACTGCAGCGCAGCGGCCATCTCGTCCAACACCGCGCCCAGGCGCAGCTCGTCCCGGCCGGTGTGCACGTTCACTGCACCCTGGCGGCCCTCCGTCAGCGCCTTCAGCGTGAAGGCGGCAAGGTCGCGCGCGTCGATCCACTGCACCGGGGTGTCGGGCCGCCCCGGCGCCAGCACCGGCTCACCGGCCTGGGCACGCGCCAGGCGCACCGGCCAGTAGGTGAAGCGCTGGGTCGGGTCCTGCGGGCCGATCACCAGGCCGGGGCGGATGCGCAGGCATGCCGCCTCACCCCAGGCCTGCAGCGCGGCGGCTTCGGTCATGGCCTTCAGCGGCCCGTAGCTGCGGCCGTTCACCGTGCCGCTGAGCAAATCGGGGTCGTCCGCGGCCAGGTGGCCCAGCGGGCTGTCCTCGTCGTTCGGCTGCGCGAAGCTGGCGTAGGCCGACACGCTGGAGATCAGCACATAGCGCGCCGCGCGGCCGTCCAGGGCCTGGGCCAGTTGCGTCACCTCACCGGGCAGGTAGGCACAGCAGTCCAGCACCGCGTCCCATTGGCCCTGGCGCAGGGCGGTCAGGTCGGCGCGCCGGTCGCCCACCCGCACCTGCACGCCGGCAGGCCATTGCGTGCGGCTGTGGCCGCGGCTGAAGACGGTGACGGAATGGCCGGCGGCGAGCGCGGCTTCCAGCAGATGGTGGCCGACAAAGCGGCCGCCGCCGATGAGCAGAAGGTTCATGGGCACGAGCCTAGGGGGGAGCCGGCGGCGTTCCGGAAGTCAGCCCACGCCTGCCGGCTATGCTGCCTGCGCTCCCTCCCACCCCGGCGCATGCTGAAGCTTTCCAACGATCAGATCGGCACCCTGGCCGCCCAACGGCTGCAAGGCCTGCAGGCGCGGGTGCTCACCCATGTGCGCCGCCACCTGCCCCAGGTGTGCGCGCAGTACGACCCCTACCAGCTCGAAACCCTGGTGGGGCAGCTGCTGCACAGCGCGGCTGAGCGCGGCATCCACAAGGAAGCCAACCAGGTGGTGCTGGTGGACGTGATGCTGTGTGCCGCGGTACAGGGCAGCCCGGCGCTGAAGAGCCGGCTGATGCAGATCCTCGACGACCCGGCTCTGAGCAACGAACAAGACCGCATCGAGGTGCTGCTGGGCGCCGCGCTGCGTGAACCCAAGACCCAGGCCCCAACCCAGGCCAGAACCCCGGAGGCGCGCCATGGATGAGTTGGCCCTGGCCGCACAGGCCGCCCAAGAGGAATTCAGCGCCGCCAGCGAAGGCAGCCCGGTCAGCCCCTGCCCGGCCGAGAGCGAAGGCTTCTCGATCAACCGCGCACTGGCCCAGGTGCGGCGCTGGCTGCTGGGCCATTTCACGCAACAGAACAGCAACTCCTGCGTCGTGGCCTCGAGCCGCAACATGATCCACGAGCTCACCGGCGAAAACATCCCTGAAGAGGAGCTCCAGCAGGAAGTGCGCGATCTGATGGGCAAGCCCGATCACGACTTCGAGACCACGCCGATCAACCCGGCCTACGCCGCCCAGCTGCTGGAAAAGCACGGCGTCAAGACCCAGACGCACCGCAACATCGCCTCCGAGGACCTGCCTGCCACCTTGGACGGCAAGCCCGCGCTGATCGGCTTCAAGGACCCTGGCCACCGCGTGATGCTGGAGGGCGTGGACATCGACGAGGACGGCAACCGCACCTACAAAGTTCGCGACCCCGATCCCGCCTACGGCGGTCGCACGCGCGAGATGTCGCAGGAAGAGTTCGACGCCAAGTACAACCCGCAGGCCATCGTCATCGTCTGCGAGCGCGCCCCCTGACGAGAACCCCATGAGCACGACCCCCAATCTGCCCCAGGGCCTGATCGACGCCGCTGCGCCCTACTTGCACCCCGAGCACACGCGCTGGTGGCGCCGCGACGTCACCCGCAGCTACGGTGGCGGCTGGCCGCTGAGCGGCTTCTACTGGCTGATCGACAAACAGAACCGCTCCCTGCACGTGATCGAGCAGGACGGACGCTTCACCGCCCTGGCCGGCCCGCAGGCGCTGGACCTGGCCAGTGAGCTGCTGCGCAGCCAGCCCGGCCTGCCCTGGGAACGCCTGGGTCTGGCCGCCTTCGCCCGCACCCTGGTGGCCTGGCTGCGCGACCCGCGTGTGGCGCTGACCGACGCCGCGTTCTACCGCCAGCCCGAGTTCATCCTGGAAAGCTGGCTGGCCGGCCCCACGCACGGCCTGGACGCGCTGCGCCAGCTGCAGCGCGAGCCCGAACTGCAAACCCTGCCGGACGGCCGCTGGACCCTGAAGTTCACCGCGCTGAACCATGTGGGCGGCGCCGAGGCCTGGGAAGCGAGCGGGCAGCTGAGCCCCTTCAGCGTCAGCAGCCTGCTGCCTCGCGAGCTGGCGCCGGCAGGCCGCTTCTACTTCCCCGACGAACTCTGAGCCGCTGCGCTGCCCAGTGCCTCAGGGCAGCCGGAAGCCCGCCACCGCCTGCACCAGCTGGTTCGCCTGGTCACGCAGGCTGGCGGCCGCCGCCGCGCTTTGTTCCACCAGCGCGGCGTTCTGCTGCGTGGCCTGATCCATCTGGCTGAGCGACTGGCCCACCAGGCCCACGCCCTCGCTCTGCTCGGCGCTGGCCACGCTGATCTCCCCCACGATGCCGGTGACGCGCTGAATGGCAGCCACCACCTCGTTCATGGTGGCCCCGGCGCGGTCCACCAGCTGCGTGCCTTGCTCCACATGCTCGACGCTGGCGCCGATCAGGGTCTTGATCTCGCGTGCGGCCTCGGCACTGCGCTGCGCCAGGCTGCGCACCTCGCTGGCCACCACCGCAAAGCCCCGTCCGGCCTCGCCGGCACGCGCTGCTTCCACCGCCGCGTTCAGGGCCAGGATGTTGGTCTGGAACGCGATGCCGTCGATGACGCCAATGATGTCGGCGATGCGGCGCGAGCTGTCGTGGATGCCCCGCATGGTGGCCACCACGTCACCCACCACCTGGCCCCCGCGGGCCGCCACGTCGGAAGCGCCTTGCGCCAACTGGTTGGCCTGCGCCGCGTTGTCGGCGTTCTGGCGCACGGTGGTACTCAGTTCGTCGGTGGTGCTGGCGGTCTGCTGCAGGTTGCTGGCGGTCTGCTCGGTGCGGCTGGAGAGGTCCATGTTGCCGTCGGCCACCTCGCTGGCCGCCACCTGCACCCCATCCGCCGCCTGCCGCACTTCACGGATCAGCTCCAGCAGCTTGGCGCGCATGTGCTGCATCTGGCCCAGCAAATGGCCGATCTCGTCGTGGCCATCGGCCTGGATCTCCAGACGCAGATCGCCGGCCGCGATGGCGCTGGCCAGTTCGTCGGCCTTGGCAAAACCGTTGCGGATGCGCTTGAGCAGGCTCAGGAACATCCAGGTGATAGGCGCTCCCACCAGCAGACCCAGGCCCATGAAGGCCGCCAGGATGCGCTGGCTCAGCGTGCGCGCGGATTGCGCATGCTCGCGTACCAGCGCCTCCTGGTGCTGGCGCAGTTTCTCCAGGCCATCGAACAAGGCCTGCCCCTCGCGGCGGCCGGCGGCCAGAAAGGCCGCCATGGTGGGCGGCGAGAAGTCGCCCGCCCGCACGGCGCTCACGGTGGCGTCCACCTGCTCCACCCAGGCCTTGCGCAGGCCCTCCAGCTCGTTGACGAGCTGGCGACCCTGTTCGTCCTCACGGACGGCCTGGGCCACCTGGGGCCAGAGCACCTGGTTGGCGCTGCGGCGCTTGTCGAAAGTGTCGAAGTGCAGCGCCGTCTCGTGGCCGTGAATGCTGAGCAGCGGGCTGTCGGGTGCGTGCTGGAACATCAGCAGCACTTCCAGGCGGTTGGCCTGGTTGGCCTTGATGATCTCGTTGATGCGATTGACGGTCTGCATGCGCACGTCGGCCACCTCGTCCAGCTGGCGCGAGGTGCTGAACAAGCCCCACAGGGCCACGCTCGCCATCAGCAAGAAGGCCACCCAGAACAGCGCCATGACGGTCAGGAAGCGCTTCGATATTCGGACGTTGTTGAGCATGTCAGAGCGGGTCAGGCCAGAGGGACAGACGCAAGGCTAGCCCGCCGAACTGACACGGGGCTTGATGCGCGGCAAAGCAAGCGGGCGACGGGTGGCTTCGTCGCCACGCGCGGCGCTTCAGCGACCGGACTCCGGGTCGAGCACCAGCACCACCCCCAGGGCCCCCACCGACAACAGCTTGCCATTCACCGTCGTGTACGAGGCCACGCCCAGCGAGTGGTAGCTCGACACAAAGGCCGCCAGATCCCCCAGACGCAACAAGGCCGCGAGCTGGCTGCGCTCGGCCATCGCCTGCTTGATCTTGCCGCGGTGGTGCTCGGGCGCAGGGTTGAAGAGCAGGGCGGCGCCGATCAAGGCGGCCAGGGCGAGGAGGAGGCGCAGGGGGTGTCGGTGCATCGGGCCATGATGCCTTGGGTATTGCCGGGGCTAGCGCACCAACGTCGACTGCTCGCTCCAGGGCGCCTCGCGCACCGGCGCGGCCGCGATGCCGACCAGGGGCCGGCGGTTCCAGTCGATGACGGAATCGTTGTAGAGCCGGCGCACCACCCAGAGGAAGTAGATCGAGGCCGGCACGCCAATCAGGTCAAAGGGCAGGGTCGCGGCGTCGTGCTGTTGGTCCAGGGCCACGAGCAGGTGCATGGCCCCACAGGTCGGGAAGACCGCCGCCAGCGACAGGCCGGAAAGCGACCAGGTGCGCTCCAGCACGAAGCGGCGCACCTGCGTGGC
>JBDHSJ010000160.1:0-9628 GCA_039808065.1 Burkholderiaceae bacterium
GCCAACGCCTTCGGCATCTTCCTGATGCGCCAGTACGTGAAGAGCGCGGTGCCCAAGGAGCTGATCGAGGCCGCGCGCATGGACGGCTGCAGCGAGTTCGGCATCTACGCCCGCATCGTGCTGCCGCTGCTCAAGCCGGCCATGGGCACGCTGGGGCTGATTGCCTTCATTGGCAGCTGGAACAACTTCGTGGGCCCGCTGATCGTGATGCGCACGCCCGAGAACTTCACCCTTCCGCTGGCCCTGCGCCTGCTGCAAAACCCGGTGGACACCGAATGGGGCGCGCTGATTGCCGGCGCCGCCATTGCCACCCTGCCCCTGCTGCTGCTGTTCGCCCTGGCCTCGCGCCAACTGATTGCCGGCCTGACCGCCGGTGCTGTCAAGTAGTCCACCCCATGCTCTCCCCACAGAAGTTCCCCATGTCCGACCCCACCGCCGACCTGCGCTTCCCGGCCGATTTCGTCTGGGGCGTGTCCACCAGCGCCTTCCAGATCGAGGGCGCCGCGCGCGCCGACGGCAAGGGCGAATCCGTCTGGGACCGCTTCTGCGAACAGCCCGGCGCCATTGCCGACGCCAGCAACGGCCTGGTGGCCTGCGAGCATTACCAGCGCTGGGCCGAGGACCTGGACCTGATTGCCAGCCTGGGCGTCAACGCCTACCGCTTCTCGATCAGTTGGCCGCGCGTGCAGCCCACGGGGCAGGGCGACTGGAACCGCGCCGGCTTGGCCTTCTATGACCGCCTGGTGGACGGCATGCTGGCGCGTGGCCTGCAGCCCCACCTGACGCTGAACCACTGGGACCTGCCGCAGGCCTTGCAGGAGCAAGGCGGCTGGGCCAACCGGGCCACGGTGGACCGCTTCGTGGACTACGCCCTGGCCATCGAGCGCCGCCTGGGCGACCGCCTGGCCTCGCTGGTCACGCACAACGAACCCTGGGTGATGGCCGAGCTGGGTCACCACCAGGGCATCTTCGCCCCCGGGGTGAAGGACCGCGCCACCGCCATGCAGGTCTCGCACCACCTGCTGCTCAGCCACGGCCGCGCGCTCAAGGCCCTGCGTGCCAACGGTGCCAAGACCAAGCTCGGCATCGTGCTGAACCTCGCGCCCATGCACCCGGCCACGCCTTCGCCGGCGGACCGCGCCAAGGCCCAGCTGGAAGACGGCCTGCTGGCGCGCTGGTACCTGGACCCGCTGTGCCGCGGCCGCTACCCGGCCGATGTCTGGGCCAGCCTGGGCGAGGCCGCACCCCAGGTAGCCGAGGGCGACCTGGCCGAGATCCAGCAGCCACTGGACTTCCTGGGCGTCAACTACTACTCGCGCACCGTGCAGTCGGCCGACGGCAGCTGGACCAACCAGCAGTCCGGCCGCGAGCTCACCGACATGGGCTGGGAGATCTACCCCGAGGGCCTGACCGAGCTGCTGCTGCGCCTGCAGCGCGACTACCCGCAACTGCCCAGCCTGTGGATCACCGAGAACGGCGGCGCCTTCCCCGACGAGCTGAAGGACGGCCGGGTGGCCGACGAAGCCCGCACCCGCTACCTGCAGCAGCACATCGCCGCCGTGCATGAAGCGATGCAGGAGGGTGTGCGCGTCGGCGCCTACATGGTCTGGAGCCTGCTGGACAACTTCGAGTGGGCCTTCGGCTACAGCAAGCGCTTCGGCATCGTGCATGTGGACTACGCGACCCAGCAGCGCACCCCCAAGGACAGCGCGCGCTGGTACCAGCAGTTCCTGCAGCAGCAGAAGAAGGCCTGACCATGGCCGCCTTGAGCCTGCACGGCATCCACAAACGCTACGGCGACACGCACATCATCAAGGGCGTGGACCTGGAGGTGCACGACGGCGAGTTCCTCGTCTTCGTCGGTCCCTCCGGCTGCGGCAAGACGACCACCCTGCGCATGATTGCCGGGCTGGAGGACATCAGCGAGGGCGAGCTGCGCATCGACGGCCAGCGCGCCAACGAACGCCGCCCCGCCGAGCGCGGCGCCGCCATGGTGTTCCAGAGCTATGCGCTCTACCCGCACATGAGCGTGGCCGAGAACATGGGCTTCGCGCTCAAGATGGCCGGCGTGAAGAAGGCCGAGCGCGAGGCGCGCGTGCGCCAGGCCGCCGAGACCCTGCGCCTGACCGAGCTGCTGGAGCGCCGCCCCGCCCAGCTCAGCGGCGGCCAGCGCCAGCGCGTGGCCATCGGCCGCGCCATCGTGCGCCAGCCCAAGGTGTTTCTGTTCGACGAGCCGCTCTCGAACCTGGACGCCGCGCTGCGCGTGGACATGCGCATTGAACTCGCGCGCCTGCACCAGCAGCTCGGCGCCACCATGATCTACGTGACGCACGACCAGACCGAGGCCATGACCCTGGGCGACCGCATTGCGGTGTTCAACGGCGGCCGCATCGAGCAGATCGGCGCGCCGCTGGAGCTGTACGAGAAGCCGGCCACCGAGTTCGTCGCCGGCTTCATCGGCGCGCCGCGCATCAACCTGGTGCCGCGGCCTGCCGGCGACGCCCCGGCGCCGCATCGTGCGCTGTGGGTGGCGATGGGGCCAGCCGATGCGGCCTGCGTGCGGCGTGGCGTGCGGCCGGAGCATCTGCGTCTGGCGGTGGGCGACGAGGCGGGTGTGCCGGCCCTCGTTGAGCTGGCCGAGCATCTGGGCGACACCACCTTGGTCTATGCGCGCGTGCAGGGGCTGGAGCAGCCCTTGATCGTGCGGCTGGGGGATGAGGGGCGGGCGATTCAGATGGGGGCCGAGGTGCGGTTGTGCGCGCGGCAGGAAGCGGTGATGGCGTTTGATGGGGCCGGTTTGAGACTCGGCTGAGTCGCCTTGCAAGGTGTGTGCCACTGCGTAAGAGCCCGCCGGGATTTCGTCCCGGCAGCCGACCTACCTTCTTTGCTTCGCCAAAGAAGGTAGGCCAAGAAAGGCGACCCCGATGCCCGCGCCCCTCGCCTGCGGCGAGGGGTTCCCTGCGGTGCGCGAAGAGCGGGCCCAGGCGCAAAACTCACTGCGTTCGCTGCGCTCACTCCGTTCAAACAGTTGCGCCAAGTCAGTTCACGAAGCGCGCTACGCGCGCGGGCCCGCTCTTCTGTGCTCCTCGGCTTGGCATAGGGGAGGCCCCAAACAGCCAAGCAGCCAACAGCCGAATACCGAACAGCCCGGACTGACCCTGTCGCGCCGTTTCCGGGCTGTTGGCTGTTCGGCTGTTCGGGCTGCTGCCCCTATGCGCTGCCGAGCAGCACAGCTCGCCTGGGCAGCGCGCGCCAGCGCGCGTTCCCTTCATGCTCGGCCCAACTGTCTGAGCGGAGTGAGCAACGCGAACGCAGCGAGTTTTGGGCCGGCCCAGGCGAGCGAGCAGCGCAGGGGACCCCGGCCATCGGCCGGGGCTGCGCATCGGGGCTTGACCTTTTGGTTCCTTTTGGGTCAAGCCAAAAGGAACTCGCCTGCCGGGGCGAGACCCGGCGGGGTCTCCCGTCAGGCCACCACCATCAGCGAAACCGCCAAAAGATCCTGGTCCCGAGAAGAACTCCCCACCAGCAAACGGAAGGATCCCGGCTCCACCACCCGCCGCCCCTCCGCATCCACGATCCAGAGCGCATCCACCGCCAGGTTCAGCACCACCTCGCGGCGCTCACCCGCCGCAAGGCAGACCCGCTCCCAACCCTTCAACTCCCGCCGCGCCCAGGTCGCACTAGTCACCTCGTCCTCAACGTACAGCTGCACCACCTCCACCTGCTCCCGCGACCCGGTGTTGTGCAGTTCCAGCCGCACGCTCACGGTCTCACCCACGCGAGCCTGCGCGCGCTCCAGGAAAGGCGGCCCGTACTCAACCCGCCCATAGCCCAAGCCGAAGCCGAATGCAAACGCCGGCTCCTGCGTCAGATCCGCATAGCGATCGCCATGCTGACCACGCACCGCGTTGTAGAACACCGGCTGCTGGCCCACATGCAGCGGGATGCTGATGGGCAGACGGCCGCTGGGGTTCAGCTGGCCGAACAGGGCCTCGGCCACCGCCTGGCCGCCCAGCATGCCGGGGTTGAAGCATTCGAACAGCGCCGGCACGGCCTGCAGTGCGGGTGGTAGCACCAAGGGCTTGCCGTTGATCAGCACGCCGACCCAGGGCTTGCCCATGGCGGCGATAGAAGACAGCCACTCGATCTGGCCGTCTTGCAACTCCAGCGTGGCCGTGCTCTTGAACTCACCGTTGTAGGCCACCCGGTCGCCGACGACGGCCACGATGAACTCGGCCTCTTCTGTGCTGTCCACCAGCGTCCAGCCTGCCGGCAGCAGGGCGCGCACGCCGTCGCGCACCGTCACCGTGGCCTCGCGCGGGTGGCGGTCGCCGCTCGGGCCGACCATCTGGCCACTGCCCAGGCTCCAGTCGCCCAGCTGGGCGTCGGGGTCGTCGGCATTCGGCCCCAGCACGGCGATGCGGCGCGGGCGTGCAGGGTCGAGCGGCAGCAGCGGTGCGCCCTGCCAGGGCTCGTTGCGCAGCAGCACCAGGCTCTCGCGCGCGGCGCGCAGCGCCAGCTCGCGGTGCGCGGCGCAGCCGACCTGGGTGCGGATGCGCTCGGGGTCGCTCAGGCCGGCGTCCTCGAACAGGCCCATGCGGAACTTGAGCGTCAGCACGCGCCGCACCACGGCGTCGATCTCGGCCTCACTCAGCAGGCCGCGCGCCACCGCCGCCTGCGCCCCCTCGAAGAACTCCGGCGTGGCCATGATCAGGTCGTTGCCGGCGCGGATCGCCAGGGCAGCGGCCTCGGCGTGGTCGGCACACACCCGCTGCGAGTTCACCAGATGCCCGAGGTTGTTCCAGTCCGTCACCAGGATGCCCTCAAAGCCCCATTCCTCGCGCAGCACCTCCGTCAGGAGCCAGCGGTTGGCGGTGCTGGGCACGCCGTCGATGGCCTGGTAGCCGGTCATGAAGGCCATCGCGCCGCCGCGCGCGGCGCGCTCGAAGGGCGGCAGGAAGGTCGAGCGCAGCTTGCGGCGGCTCAGCTCGGCCTCGCTGGCGTCGCGCCCGCCCAGGGTTTCGGAATAGCCGGCGTAATGCTTGGCGGTGGCCAGCACGGCATCGGGGTCGTGCAGGCCCTGGCCCTGGTAGCCCTCGATCATGGCCAGCGCCAGCGTGCCCAGCAGCAGCGGGTCCTCGCCAAAGGTTTCGTTGATGCGGCCCCAGCGCAGGTCGCGCGCCAGGCAGAGCACCGGGCTGAAGGTCCACTTGAGGCCCGTGGCGCGCATCTCCACCGCCGTCACCCGCGCCACCTCGTGCACCAACTGCGGGTTCCAGCTGCAGGCCAGCGCCAGCTGGGTGGGGAAGATGGTGGCGCCGGCCCAGAAGGAATGGCCGTGGATGCCGTCATCAGCCAGCAGCAACGGAATGCCCAGACGGGTCTGCGCCGCCGCGGCCTGGGCGGCATCGGCATCGCTGCCATTGATGTGCAGCAGGCTGCCGACGTGGAAGTCACGCACCAACTCGCAGTAGACGCGCTGGCCGTCCAGCTGCATCAGCTGGCCGACCTTCTCCGGCAGCGTCATGCGGGCCAGCAGGTCATCCACCCGCGCCTGCACGGGCAGGGCGGGGTCTCGGTAAGCGGGCTGGCTCATCGGGGGTCAGGGCCTCTTTTGGTACACACGCACGTACTCGACTTCCATCTGCTGCGGGAAGGCGCTGTCATCCACCGCGCCGCCCAGGTCGCCGCCGATGGCGAGGTTCAGCAGCAGGAACTGCGGCTTGTCGAAAGGCCATTGCGCCGGGCCGCTGCCGGCGTTGTCGTAGCGCGCGTGCTCCACGCCGTCGATGCCGAAGCGCACGCTCTGGGGCGTCCACAGCATCTGGTAGTTGTGGAAGTCGCTGCAGACGGAGGGCAGCTGCGTGCCGCCGCCCTTGCCCTGGCCGCCAAAGCCGCTGCGCGTGTGCACGGTGGAGAACACATGGCCGGGGTCGCGGCCCAGGTGCTCCATCAGGTCCAGCTCGCCGCCGTCCGGCCATTCGCCCTGGGAACCCAGGAACCAGATGGCCGGCCAGTTGCCCTTGGCGCAGGGCAGCTTGGCGCGGATCTCGAAGAAGCCGTACGTCCACTCGGCCTTGCCGCGCGTGATCAGGCGGGCCGAGGTGTAGGACTGGCCGCCCCAGTCCGGCAGGCTGGAAAGCGATTCACGCCGCGCCGTGATGAGCAGGCGACCGTCGCGCACCACGCTGTTCTCGGCGCGGGCGGCGCTGTAGTACTGCAGCTCGCGGTTGAACCAGCCTTCCTTGTTGCGGAAGGTGTCGTAGACCCAGCGGCTGGCATCGGGCAGGCCGGCCTGATCGAACTCGTCGGCCCAGACGAGCTGGTGGTCGTCCGGGCGCTGCAGGGCGGGCGCCGGTGCCGGAGTGGGGGCCGGCGCAGGCGCCGGTGCAGGGGCTGGCACAGGAGGAGCAGAAGCCGCGCCGCCCCCGCCGCCGCAGGAGGCCAGCAACACGACATGGGCCAGCCAGGCGCTGGGGCGCAAGCACTTCATCCGACACTCCGTGGGTGGTAATGGCCGCAATCTTAGTGAAACCGCTTTCATTTGTTCATCCGAAAGGGTATTCACCTAATCAACTTGGGTTATGACCGACGCAATCCGGGCTTGCGTCTTGCAAGCGCTTTCATGAGAATCCCATCATCTATCCATCTCGCCTTGCCGGAAGCGCATGAACACCACCCCCTTTCCCCGCCTGCTGGGTGACATCGGCGGCACCAATGCCCGCTTCGCCTGGCTCAGCCGCCCCGGCGCCGCGCTCAGCGATGTGCGCAGCTACCGCTGCGCCGAGCACCCGACGCTGGAGGCGGCCATCCGCCAGTACCTGCACGAGCAAGGGGGCGAGAACCCGGCCGCCTGCGCGCTGGGCATTGCCAACCCGGTGGCCGGCGACCTGGTGCGCATGACCAACCACCACTGGGCGTTCTCGATCCGCGAGCTGCGCCAGGGCCTGGGCCTGCAACGCCTGGAGGTGCTGAACGACTTCACCGCCCTGGCCCTGGCCCTGCCCGCGCTGCCGGCGCAGGAGCTGCAGCAGCTCGGGGGCCGCAGCGTGGGCGAGGCAGAGCGCACCCGCCCCCACGCGCCGCTGGCCCTGCTGGGCGCCGGCACCGGCCTGGGGGTGTCCGGCCTGCTGCCGGCGGCGGGCGGGCAGTTCCTGCCGCTGGCCGGTGAGGGCGGCCACGCCACCCTGCCGGCGTGCGACGACGAGGAAGACGCCGTGCTGCGCCTGCTGCGCCAGGAGTTCGGCCATGTGTCGGCCGAGCGGGCGCTGTCCGGGCCTGGCCTCAGCAACCTAGCCTGGGCCGCCGCGCGGTTGCGCGGCGCCGTGGCCGAACGCCTGGAGCCCGCGGCCGTGATCGACGGCGCGCGGGCGGGCGACGCCGACTGCCAGCGCGCCGTGCAGTGGTTCTGCGCCTTCCTGGGCAGCGTGGCCGGCAACCTGGCGCTCACCCTGGGCGCGCAGGGCGGCGTCTACATCGGCGGTGGCATTGCGCCGCGCCTGCTGTCGGAGCTGCGCACCTCGCGCTTCCGCGAGCGCTTCGAGGGCAAGGGCCGCTTCGCGCCCTTCCTGGCGCCCATCCCCTGCTGGGTGATCGACAGCCCGGTGTCGCCCGCCCTGCTGGGTGCGGCGCGCGCGCTGGAACAGATGTAGCAACAGCGGCACCTGCGGCGCACCGGTTGTCGCGGGCGCTCGACCGGGTATCGGCCCCACGGGGGGACCCGAGTGCAGGGGGGTACGGGCTTGGAGTACAAGCGTTGGCCACTCCGCCCGCCTCTGCATGTCCGCCGACGCCGCCCTGCCCTCCGCGCTGCTGCAAGAGCTGCTGGCATTGCGCAGCGTGCTCGACATCACCGGCGCCTACATCTTCTGCAAGGACCTGCAGGGCCGGTACACCTATGTGAACCAGCCGGTGCTGGACCTGTTCGGCCGCAGCCGCGAACAGGTGCTCGGGCATGAGGACGGCGAGTTCTTCGACCTCGAACGCTCCAACCAGCTGCGCGAGCATGACCACGAGGTGCTGCGCAGCGGCCAGATGCTGGAGCAGGAAGAGCTGAACTACGTGCGCGAAACCGGCGAGCCGCGCATCTACTGGACGGTGAAGAAGCCGGTGCGAGACCCCCAGGGGCAGATCATCGGCCTGTGCGGCATCTCCACCGACATCACCGAGCGCAAGCGCATCGAGGCCGAGCTGGCCGAGCAGCATCAGCTGCTGCGGACCGTGCTGGCCCATGTGGATGCGCACATCTACATGAAGGACGATCAGCGGCGCTTCCGCTATGTCAACGCGAAGACCGCTGCGCTGCTGCAGCGTGCGCCGGACGAGGTGATCGGCCGGCGTGACATCGAGGTGCTGAACGCCGAGATCGCCGACGCGCTCTGGGCCATGGACCAGCAGGTGTTCGCCTCCGGTCAGCCCCAGAGCGGCGAGGAAACGATCATCGACCTGCAGGGCCAGGCCCACCATTACTGGACTGTCAAGGTGCCGCTGAAGATCGAGGCCGGGCAACAGGTGCTGATCGGCTTCTCCTCCGACATCACCGAGCTGGTGCAATTGCGCGAGCAACTGCGCCAGCAGTCCGTCACCGATTCGCTCACCGGCCTGGCCAACCGCCGCCACTTCGTGGCCACGGCCGAGACCGAGCTGTCGCGCACCCAGCGCCACCAGCGCCGCATCAGCCTGGTGCTGCTGGACATCGACCAGTTCAAGGCCATCAACGACCGGCACGGTCATGGCGTGGGTGACGACGCCCTGCGCGCCCTGGCCGAGGCGCTGCGCCCGCTGGTGCGCCGCGAGGACCTGCTGGCGCGCGTCGGCGGCGAGGAATTCGCTGTGCTGCTGCCCGACACCCCGCTGGAGGCCGCTGCGCTGAAGGCCGAACAGCTGCGCGCCGCCGTGCAGGCCTTGCGCATCCCCACGCCCCAGGGTGGCTGCCTGCAGCTCAGCATCAGCCTGGGCGTAGCCCAGACCGGCCCCAGCTGCGACGCCCTGACCACCCTCTACGCCGCGGCCGACCGCCGCCTCTACCGCGCCAAGCACCAGGGGCGCAACCAGGTCTGTGCGGCCGACTGAAACCTCACCCGCTTCCTGCATCTGAAGGGTTGCCAGGGAGCTGAAGCACCTCGGCCGCACCCTAAAGTCGCCGGCCTCTAGGGGAGGACAGGATGCGGCGATTCGAGTTGGTGGAGGGCAGCTCCAGCAAGTTCTGGGAAGTGGAACTGAGCGGAGCGGAGCTGACCGTGCGCTTTGGCCGCATCGGCACCGCAGGCCAGGGCAAGACCAAAGCCTTCGACGACGCGGCGGCGGCGCTCAAGGAGCACGACAAGCTGGTGAAGGAGAAGACCGGCAAGGGCTATGCGGAGGTGAGGGTGGCGGCAGGGGCGAAGCTGGCGGCGGCACCCACGCCTGCGCCAGCGCCAGCGCTAACCGCACCGAAGCCAGTTCCCGCGCCGGCGCCGGTGGCCGCCGCAGCGCCGGCCGCACCCGCGGCGGAAGCCTCGCCCACGCCATCCGCCGCCACGACCGACATCCCCTGGCCCCAAGGCGGCTTCCTGTGGACGAGCGCGCTGCGCGAGCGCCTGCCGGTGCTGCGCAGCCTGCACATGCCGGATGAATCGGCGCTGTGGCG
>JBDHSJ010000161.1:0-9561 GCA_039808065.1 Burkholderiaceae bacterium
TCCTTGCCCTGCAGCTGCTTGCCCGTCACCAGCGAACCGGGGGCGGGAAAGAGGTCGCGGTACAGCGCGGCGCTCTGGTGGCTGTTCTCGCCGTAACGCAGGTCCTGCACCTTGACGAAGCAGCTGTTCATCTGGCCCGGGTACTCGCTGCGGCTGCCGTCAGCCTGCACGCTGCTGAGGTAGTTGCTGATGGCGGCGTCGTACTGGGCGATGCGGTTGAAGGCGGCCACGCTGAGCTTGAAACGGGTGGCGTCGCTGGTCTTGGCGGCGCTCTTCAACTCGGCCAGCACCTCGGCGTACTGGGCGGCGTCGGTCAGCACCGACACGTCTTTCCAGTTCTTGGCCGCGCTGCGCACCATGGCCGGGCCGCCGATGTCGATGTTCTCGATCGCGTCTTCCAGCGTGCAGCCGGGCTTGGCCACCGTGGCCTCGAAGGGATAGAGGTTGACGGCCAGGATGTCGATGCGGGTGATGCCGTGCTGCTGCATCGCCGCCACATGCTCGGGCAGATCGCCGCGGGCCAGCAGGCCGCCGTGGATCTTCGGGTGCAGGGTCTTGACGCGGCCGTCCATCATTTCGGGGAAGCCGGTGTGCTCGGCCACCTCGGTCACCGGCAGGCCGTTGTCGGCCAGCAGCTTGGCGGTGCCGCCGGTGCTGAGCAGCTTGCAGCCGAGGGCGTGCAGGCCTTGGGCGAATTCGAGGATGCCGGTCTTGTCGGAGACCGAGAGCAGGGCGGTGAGTTGGGCCATGGTGGTGCGGGCGATGGTGACGAAAATTAGGTGAGGCTCGGTCTGATCAAGCGGCCGCCGTGGAACTGGCTTTGCCAGGCCACTGGCGGCGCCCCCTGGGGGGAGGCGCGAAGCGCTTCGGGGGGTTACAGCAGCCCATGTTCTTGGAGCTTGCGACGCAGGGTGTTGCGGTTGATGCCCAGCCACTCGGCGGCGCGGCTCTGGTTGCCTTCGCAACGTGCCATCACCACTTCGAGCAGGGGCTTCTCACACAGCTTGATCACCATGTCGTGCAGGGAATGGGGGGTCTCGCCGCCGAGATCGCGGAAATAGGCTTCCAGGTTTTCGCGCACGCAGACGTCGATGGGCTTGATGTCCATTGCTTCTTGTTCTTCAGGTTCAGGCGCACAGGGCCTGGCTGTCATTGGCGGCTGGCAGGCGTTCGAACTGCTGGCCCAGGCGGTCGAAGGTCTCGCGCAGCCAGGCCTGCTGGGCCGCGCTGCTGTCCAGCTGGTTCATCTGCTGTCGCAAGTCTTCGCCCTGCGGCAGGCCTTTCAGGGTCCAGCCGATGTGCTTGCGCGCGCTACGCGTGCCGCTGAACTCGCCGTACAGGCCGTAGTGCTCGTCCAAGTGTTCGAGCAGCCAGTCCAGCACCTCATTCACGCGCGGCGCCGGGCGGTGCGAACCCTCGCTGAAGAAGTGCAGGATGTCGCCAAAGATCCAGGGCCGGCCCTGGGCAGCGCGGCCGATCATCAGCGCGTCCGCGCCCGTGGCCGCCAGCACCGCAGCGGCCTTTTCGGGCGAGTCGATGTCGCCATTGGCCACCACGGGAATCTTCAGCGCTCGCTTGACGGCCGCGATGGTCTCGTACTCCGCTTCGCCGCCATAACCCTGCTCACGCGTGCGGCCGTGGATGGTCAGCAGCTGGATGCCGCGCGCCTCGGCGCCCAGGGCAATGGACAGGGCGTTTTTCTGTTCCTGGCACCAACCGGTGCGCATCTTGAGCGTCACCGGCACATCGCCCGCGGCCTGCACCACGGCGTCGATGATGGCCAGCGCCAGCGGCTCGTCCTGCATCAGCGCCGAGCCGGCCCATTTGGTGCAGACCTTCTTGGCCGGGCAGCCCATGTTGATGTCGATGATCTGGGCGCCGCGCTCGATGTTGTAGCGGGCGGCCTCAGCCATTTCGGCCGGGTCCACGCCAGCGATCTGCACGGCGATCGGCGCGGTCTCGCCTGCATGATCGGCGCGCCGGCTGGTCTTCAGGCTGTTCCACAACGCCTTCTGGCTGGTCACCATCTCGCTGACCGCATGGCCCGCGCCCAGGCGTTTGCAGAGCTTGCGGAAAGGCCGGTCGGTGACGCCCGCCATGGGCGCAACGAACAGCCGGTTCGGCAGCTCGTGATTGCCGATGCGCAGGGGGGTGGAGACCAAGGGGAACTGCCTAAAAAAGGGGCAGAAGTGTAACTGCGTGCGGTTTTTCGACCCCGGTCAGAATCCGCGCCGCATGGAAGCTTGGTTGTCCACCCACATCGCCGCCCTGCTGGCCTGGCTGGCCCTGCCCGCCGTGGGGCTGCCGGCGGTATTCCTGGTGGCGCTGGTGTCGGCCACGCTGCTGCCCATGGGTTCGGAGCCGGTGGTGTTCGCGCTCGTGCAGGCCGACCCGGCCTTGTTCTGGCCGGCCATTCTGGTCGCCACGCTGGGCAACACCCTGGGCGGCGGCATCAGCTGGGGCATGGGGTATGGCGCCGAACGCGGCTACGAGCGCTGGCGCCAGCACCAGCCGCGCCACCCCCGTCTGCTGCAACTGCTGCAACGCTTCGGCGCCAAGGCTTGCCTGCTCTCATGGCTGCCGGTGGTGGGCGACCCGCTCTGTGCCGTGGCCGGCTGGTTGCGCCTACCCTTCTGGCCTTGCCTGCTGTACATGGCCATTGGCAAGTTTTTTCGCTACCTCTTGATGACTTCCGCACTGCTGTGGGTCTGGCCCGCAGAATGGACGCTTCCGTAGATTGGATCCAAACATGAACGCCTACGCCGACCTCGTCCGCCGCCACCAGCGCATGCACCGCCTGGGGCATCTGCAGTCCATCGCATCCTGGGACCAGCAATCCTTCATGCCGCCCAAGGGCAATGAAGCGCGCGCCGCGGCGCTGGCGGAGATGGGCGGTCTGCTGCATGAGCTGGCCACGGCGCCCGAGCTCAAGGGTCTGCTGGAGCAGGCCGAGGGCGAGGGTCTGGGGGACTTTGAGCGCGCGTCGCTGCGCGAAATGAAGCGCAGCTGGCGCGCCAGCAACGCGCTGCCCCAGGCCCTGGTCGAGGCCATGAGCCTGGCCGCCTCGCGCAGCGGCCATGCCTGGCGCGAGCAGCGCAAGGCAAACGACTGGAAGGGCCATCTGCCCAACCTCAAGGACGTGGTGAAGCTGACGCGCGAGGCCGCCGGGCACCTGAGCCAGGCCACCGGCCTGTCCAAGTACGACGCCCTGCTGGACCAATACGAGCCCGGCATGCGCAGCGCCGACATCGACCGCGTGTTCGGCGATCTGCGCCAATGGCTGCCCGGCCTGATCCGCGACGTGCAGGCACGCCAGGCCCATGAGACCGTGATCCAGCCGGTCGGCCCCTTCGACAAGACCGCCCAGCGCGAATTGGGTCTCGCGGCGATGAGGCTGATGGGCTTCGATTTCGACGCCGGCCGCCTGGACGAATCCGCCCACCCCTTCTGCGGTGGCGTGCCCGAAGACGTGCGCATGACTACGCGCTACAAGGAAGACGACGCGCTACCCGCGCTGATGGGCGTGATCCACGAGACCGGCCATGGCCGCTACGAGCAGAACCTGCCGCGCGAGTGGCTGGGCCTGCCGATTGCCAACGCCCGTTCGATGGGTCTGCACGAAAGCCAGTCGCTCAGCTTCGAGATGCAGTTGGGCTCGCACCCGGGCTTCGCGCAGCAGCTCTCGCCCCTGCTGATGAAGCATCTGGGCGCGCAAGCCGCCTGGGAGCCGGAGAACCTGCACAAGCTGCTGACGCGTGTGAAGCCCGGTTTCATCCGCGTGGATGCCGACGAGGTCACCTACCCCTGCCATGTGATCCTGCGCTACGAGATCGAGCGCCCCCTGGTGGAGGGCGAGATCGAGTGCGAGGACATCCCGGCACTGTGGAACGCCAAGATGCAGGAGCTGCTGGGCCTCTCCACCGAGGGCAACTACACCAACGGCTGCATGCAGGACGTGCACTGGCCCGAGGGCCTGATCGGCTACTTCCCCTGCTACACCCTGGGCGCCATGTATGCGGCGCAGTGGTTCGCCACCATGCGCAAGGAGATCCCTGGCCTGGACGCCGGCATCGGGCGTGGCGAGCTCAAGCCCGTGTTCGACTGGCTGCAGACCAAGATCTGGAGCCAGGGTTCGCGCTGGGAAACCCCGGAGCTGGTGAAGAAGGCCAGCGGCGAGGTGCTGAACCCGGCGCATTTCCAGGCGCATCTGCGATCGCGGTATCTGGGTTGACCCCCCCGAAGCGCCTGCGGCGCCTCCCCCCGGAAGGGGCGCCACCAGCGGCCCGGCCAAGCCGGTTTCGCGGTGGCACTTGATCAAGTTGGCTCTGCGCTTGCAGAGGATCGCTAAGTGCAAGGGGCGCCGCGGCGCCCCTTGTTCTTGTCTGGATCAGTTCCAGTCGGGAATCACCGACTTCGGTCGCCGCATCTGGGCGCGCAAGAGCGCGCCGGGCTCCAGCTTCAGGTTGACGTTGCGCGGCGGAATGGGCTGCATGAACCAGCGCTCGTACATCTTTTGGTACTCGCCCGACTGGAAGATGCGCTCCAGTTCCTTGTTCACAGCGCGCTGGAAGTCGGCGTCGCCCTTCTTGAACATCAGCGCATAGGGCTCGACGCTGAGCTGTTCGCCGACGATCTCCCAGGCGCGCGGGTTGCGGTCGGAGGCCCGCATGCCCACCAGCAGCACGTTCTCCAGCGCCCAGGCATCTGCCTTGCCGTTGTTCAGGTGGCGGAAGGACTCGGCGTAATCCGCGCCCTCGATGACGTTGAACTTCAGGTCCTTGGTCAGCTTGTGGCGAGCCAGCACGTCGCGGGCACTGGTGCCGGCCGTGACGGTGACGCTGCGCTTGGCGATGTCCTTCCAGTCCTTCACGCCGGCGTTCACGCGCGTCATCAGCTGCACGCCGGCATAGAAGTGGTGGTGGCTGAAGCTCACCTCTTCACGGCGCTGCCGCGTGTCGGTGGTGCTGCTGCATTCGATATCGGCCTTGCCCTGCTGGATCGCGTGGATGGCCTCGGCGGCCGGCACGGCGACATAGCGGATGCGCAGATCGTGCAGGTTCAGGTCCTTCTTCAGGCCCTGGGCGATTTCCTTGCACAGGTCGATGGCCAGACCGACCGGTTCCTTCTGGCCCGGCAGCACGTAGGAGAAGGGCATCGCGCCCTCGCGGTAGGCCACCGTCAGGGTGCTGCTGCGCTCGATGCGACCGAGCGTCTGTGCCTGGGCTCCCAGGCTCGTGGCGGCCAGCATGGCAAGGACGACCAGGTGGGGAAGGCGTTGCATGCGATCGATCTCCAGGGCCCATCAAGGGCCATTGCGCGGCGAATGTAGCGGCTGCTCACAGCTTGTTTCAGTGCGGGCGGGCGCAGGGAAACCCGTAGCGCGCTGCATGCCCGGCAGCCCGGCGTGAGGTATTGCCTTCTCAGGCCGTGCCGCTCAGCGAGCCCGAGTGATCGACCCGGCTTTCCAGCAGGCTGAGGATCTCGTCCAGATGCAGCAAGGCCCGCTCGGTGGGGGTGTGGCTCGGGGTGTCCCAGACATCCACCAGCACCCGGGTCGGGTCGAGCAGGCGGTCCTCGCGCAGGCGCAGGTGGTGGCGCGCCAGCACGGGTTGGAGCTTGGGCGCACGGCGCAGCAGGTCGGCGCGCGTGGCCTGGTAGGCGTGCTCGGCCAGTTCGCGGCGGTGCCGGTAGCTGAAGGTGTTGGCCAGGAAGAGCTCGGCGTCGCGGTGGTCGGGCTCGAAGAACACGATGTCGGTGTTCGGGTGCGTCTTCGAGTAGGCCTTCATGCCCAGCTCCAGGCGCGAGTGGATCAGCGAACGCAGCATCTGGCTCAGCACCACCGGCATGCCACCGTCCACCAGCTTGGGAATGCGTGGCTTGGCGCGCAGGTGGCGGTCGTCAGCGCTCACCTCGTAAGGCACCAGCGGGTTGAGCATGAACATCAGGTCGATGCCCTGATCCAGCAGCAAGCTGCCGTGCATGGTCTTCTTCAGCGCGCCATCCACCAGGTGCCGGCCGTCGACCTCCACCGGCGGGTACAGGCCCGGCAGCGCGGCGCTGGCTTGTACGGCGCGGCTGATGGGCACATGATCCCAGCCCGGGCGACCGAAAGCGATGGTCTCGCCGGAATCGAGGTCGGTGGCCACCAGCAGCAGGCGCTTCTTCAGTTCGCGGAAGTCGTCGCTGCGACCCGGCAGGCTGAACATGGCCTTGAGTTGGGCGGCCAGCGCGTCGCTGTTCAGCAGGCCGGTGGGCAGGGCGCGGCCCAGCAGCTCCAGCGCGCCCAGCAGCGAGCGGCGCTCCACCAGCACGCGCCAGAGCGCTTCGCCCACCAACTGGGGCAGGCGCTTGATGCGCTCGGCGTATTCGTTCCAGTGCGGGTGCAGCAGCACCGCGGGGTCGAAGTGATCGGGCGGGGCCGAGCTGTTCTCGATGAAGCCGGCGCACAGCTCGCGCGGCGTGAGGCCATTGGCCAGGCAGGCGGCAATGATGCCGCCGGCGCTCACGCCGATGAAGCCAGTGCAGTCGCTGAAGTCCAGGCCTTCGATCGACTCTTCCAACGCGCACAGGGCGCCGACCTCGTAGATCGCGCCCAGCGGCCCGCCGCCGGCCAAGGCCAGGCCAATGCGGGGCTTGTGGGCAGTCGTGGGTCGCTTGGCGTTCATGCGGGGGCGGACTGTAGGCAGCGGCGGCGGGGCCGCGGGCTCGGGCTTACCCCGGCAGTTGGGGTGCGAGGCCGGAAAGACAACGCCGTGAACCCGGGCGTGCAGCGACGGCGTTCACGGCGTTTGAGGCGTCCAGGCGCGGCATCACGCCGCGCTGGGATCAGGCCTGCGCGGCTTCAGCGGCCGGAGCGGCCACGGGCGCGGCGGCGGGCTTGGCAGCGGCCTTGCGCGGGGCAGCGGCGCGCTTGGCCGGAGCCTTGGGCTCGGCAGCCTTCTTGGCCACGGGCTTGGCAGCCGGCTTGGCAGCGGCCTTCTTGGCCACGGGCTTGGCGGCGGGCTTGGCAGCGACCTTCTTGGCCACCGGCTTGGCGGCGGGCTTGGCTTCAGCCTTCTTCACCGGCTTGGCCTTGCTGGCCTTCTTGCTCGGTGCGAAGCCAACGGCAGCCGACAGCGCGTCGATGCGGGCGATCAGCGAGCCGATGTCCTTGCCGCTGGGCACGCCCAGGCTCTTCAGGGCGCGGGCGACACGCTCTTCGAAGATGCTTTCCAGCTTGTCCCACTGCTGGCCGGCCTTGGAGCCGACTTCGTTGGCCATGCCGGTCATCTTGCTGGCCACGGCGCCGAACTTTTGCTCGGCCAGGTTCTGGGTCTTCTTTTGCAGGTTCATGCCTTCCTTCACCAGGGCATCGAACACCTTGCCACCTTCGCCTTGGGTCTTGCTGAAGGCGGCCAGGCCGGCGGCCCAGATCTGCTGTGCGGAATCACGCACGTTCTGAGCGATCTGACCGTCCAGCAGGTGGGCGGGGTTGAAGCCATTGGCCGCGGGAGCGGCCTTCTTGCCGGCCATCTTCTGCAGTTTCTTGACCATGTGTTTCTCCTGGCAGGGTGTGAGTGGAACGCCGCAGGCACCCTGCGACGGTGAGTCACTATAGGCGGCACCCCTTGACGCGGCGAGCGGCTTTCCTAGTGTGTGCCCTCTATGAAGAAGCGGGGTTTTTGCCCCTGCGCAACGGGGCCGCGACACGCGCCGGGCGCGGGTTAGTGCGGCTCTGCGCGTGCCGGGGGCTGCAGAAGAATCGTTCCATTCCCGCCTCGCCCTCACCGCCTTCGGCGCCGCGCCGTCAGGAGACCCAGATGCAGTATTTCGTCACCGGTGCCACCGGCTTCATCGGCAAACGACTCGTCAAGAAGTTGCTCGCGCGCAAGGGCAGCACGGTCCACTTTCTGATGCGGGAGAGCAGCCGCGACAAGCTGCCCGCGCTGCTGGCCTTCTGGGGTGTGAGCAAGGCGCGCGCGGTGCCGGTGTGGGGGGACATGACGGGCAAGAAGCTCGGCGTGGCCGCCGACCAGATCAAGGCGCTGAAGGGCCAGATCGATCACGCGTATCACCTCGCCGCCATCTACGACATGGAGGCCGACGAGGAGTCGCAGGTCAAGGTCAACATCGACGGCACGCGTCATTTCGTCGAGTTCTGCCAGGCCATCGATGTCGGCCATGTGCACCATGTCTCGTCGATCGTTGCCGCCGGGCTTTACGAGGGCGTGTTCCGAGAGGACATGTTCGACGAGGCCGAGGGCCTGGACCACCCGTACTTCATGACCAAGCACGAGTCCGAGAAGATCGTGCGCAAGTCCTGCAAGAAGCCCTGGACGGTGTACCGCCCGGCCATGGTGGTGGGGGACTCGCAGACCGGCGAAATGGACAAGATCGACGGCCCCTACTACTTCTTCAAGCCGATCCAGCGCCTGCGGCAGATCTTGCCGCCCTGGTTCCCCGCAGTCGGCTTGGAGGGGGGGCGCGTCAACATCGTGCCGGTGGATTTCGTCGTCGATGCGCTCGACCACATCAGCCACCAGGTCGAGGAGGGCGGTGGTTGCTACCACCTGGTGGACCCCAAGGGCTACCGCGTCGGCGACGTTCTCGACATCTTCAGCCGCGCGGCGCACGCGCCCAAGATGAACCTGTTTATCAATGCCGCGCTGTTCGGCTTCATTCCCAAGAGCGTGAAGAAGGGAATGATGGCGCTGGCGCCGGTGCGGCGTGTCAAGAACGCGGTGATGAAGGACATCGGCGTGCCCGAGGACATGCTGCAGTTCATCAACTACCCCACGCGCTTCGACTGCCGCGAGACCCTGGCCGCGCTGAAGGGCAGCGGCATCGCCTGCCCGGACCTGAACGACTACGCCTGGCGCATCTGGGATTACTGGGAGCGCCACCTCGACCCCGATCTGCACATCGACCGCAGCCTGCGCGGTGCCTGTGGCGGCAAGGTCGTGCTGGTGACGGGCGGCAGCTCAGGGATAGGACTGGCGGCGGCCAAGAAGTTCGCCGAGGCCGGTGCCATCACCGTGATCTGCGCGCGCGACCCGCTCAAGCTGGATGAGGCGGTGGCCGAGATCAAGGAGTTCGCCGGCGCAGACGCCAAGGTGCATGCGCGCAGCGCCGACATCGCCGATGCCGATTCCTGCAAGGAGATGGTGGACTGGCTGGAGGCCGAGTTCGGCGGCGTGGATTTCCTCATCAACAACGCCGGCCGCTCGATCCGCCGCGCCATCGAAAACAGCTACGACCGCTTCCATGACTTCGAGCGCACCATGCAGCTGAATTACTTCGGCTGCCTGCGCGTCACACTGGGCCTGCTGCCGGGCATGGTGAAGAAGCGCAAGGGCCATGTGGTCAACATCAGCTCCATCGGCGTGCTCACCAACGCGCCGCGCTTCTCCGCCTATGTGGCCAGCAAGGCCGCGCTGGACGCCTGGACGCGCTGCGCCTCCAGCGAGTACGCCGACCAGGGCGTGAGCTTCACCACCATCAACATGCCGCTGGTGCGCACGCCCATGATTGCGCCCACCAAGATCTACAACAACGTGCCCACGCTCAGCCCCGAGGAAGCGG
>JBDHSJ010000162.1:0-9556 GCA_039808065.1 Burkholderiaceae bacterium
CCGGTCTCGGTCACCGCAATCGTGTGTTCCCACTGGGCCGAGAGCGAGCGGTCCTTGGTGACGATGGTCCAGCCGTCGGGCAGTTCCTTGATCTCGCGCCGACCGGCATTGATCATGGGTTCGATGGTGAACACCATGCCCGGCACCAGCTCTTCCAGCGTGCCGGGGCGGCCGTAATGCAGCACCTGCGGCTCTTCATGGAACTTGCGGCCCACGCCGTGCCCGCAAAACTCGCGCACCACCGAAAAGCCGGCCGGCTCGGCATAGCTCTGGATGGCGTGGCCGATGTCGCCCAGGCGCGCGCCGGGGCGCACCTTGGCAATGCCCTTCCACATGGCTTCATACGTGAACTGGCACAGGCGCTTGGCGGCGATCGAGCCCTCGCCCACGATGTACATGCGGCTGGTGTCGCCGTGCCAGCCGTCCTTGATCACCGTGCAGTCGATGTTCAGGATGTCGCCGTTCTTCAGCGGCCGGTCATTTGGGATGCCGTGGCAGACCGTGTGATTGACCGAGGTGCAGATGGCGGCCGGGAAGGGTGGGTAGCCGGGGGGCTGGTAGCCGATGGTGGCCGAGATCGCGCCCTGGACCTCGATGATGTGATGGCGCGCGATGTCGTCCAGCTGCTGGGTCGTCACGCCCGGCTTGACATGCTGGGTCAGCAGGTCCAGCACCTCGGAGGCGAGGCGGCCGGCCACGCGCATGCCCTCGATGTCTTCGGGCGTCTTGATCTGAATGCTCATAGGGCGCCGATTATCCCGACCAGTCGATCCACCCTGCCTGCGCCGTGGCCAAAACCACGAGACCGAAGGCAATGCGGTACCAGGCAAAGGGCGTGAAGCTGTGGCTGGCCACATAGCGCAGCAGCCAGCGCACGCACACCCAGGCCGAGAGGAAGCTGAACAACAGCCCCACCGCGAACATCGGCAGATCGGCCCAAGCCAGCAGCGCGCGCTCCTTGTACAGGCTGTACAGGCCGGCACCGATCAAGGTGGGGATGGCCAGGAAGAAGCTGAACTCCGTGGCCGCCTTGCGCGACAGGCCCAGCAGCATCCCGCCGATGATGGTCGCCCCCGAGCGGCTGGTGCCCGGCACCATGGCCAGGCACTGCACCAGGCCCACTTTCAGCGAATCCAGCGGGCTCATGGCATCCACCGCATCCACCCGCACCACCGCCTGCTGGCGGCGTTCGGCCCACAGGATGATCAGCCCGCCGACGATGAAGCTGCTGGCCACCACCGTGGGCGTGAACAAATGCGCCTTGATGGCCTTGCCCAGCAGCAGGCCCAGCACCACGGCCGGCAGGAAGCCGATGCCCACATTCAGGGCAAAGCGCCGCGCCTCAGGCTGGCTGGGCAGGCCGCGCAGCACCGCCTTGAGGCGTTCGGCATAGACCAGGATGACCGCGAAGATGGCGCCGGTCTGGATGGCGATGTCGAAGACCTTGGCCCGCTCGTCGTGCAGGCCCAGCAACTGGCCGGCCAGGATCAGATGACCTGTGGAGCTGATGGGCAGGAATTCCGTCAGACCTTCGACCACGCCCATGATCGCGGCCTTGATCAAGAGCAAGGCGTCCATGGCGTCTCGTCTGAAAAGGGCGCGGATGATAGCCAGCCCGTCCCTAGAATGCCGCCCGGCTATCCCCACCGAACCACGCATATGAACGTCGAACAGGCCCGCTTCAACATGATCGAGCAGCAGATCCGCCCCTGGGATGTGCTGGATCCGGCGGTCTTGCAGCTGCTGACCCTGGTGCGCCGCGAGGACTTCGTGCCCGCCGAACTGCGCCACCTGGCCTTCATGGACACCGAGCTGCCCCTGGGCCATGGCCGCCTGGCCCTGCAACCCAAGGTCGAGGCCCGATTGCTGCAGGAACTGCAGGTGCAGCCCACCGACCGGGTGCTGGAGCTGGGCACCGGCACCGGCTACCTGACCGCCCTGCTGGCGCATCAGGCCCAGGAGGTGCTCAGCCTGGAGCCCGACGCCGAACTGGCCGAAGCCGCCCGCGCCCGCCTGCGCCGCCTAGGTCTCTCGCGTGTCAGCGTGCGCCAGGGCCAGGACTTGAGCCAGGGCAGTGCCGCCGATGGTCCCTTCGACGTCATCGTCGCCACCGGTTCGCTGGCCCAGACGCCCAATGCCCTCAAGGCCCAGCTCAAGCCCGGCGGCCGCCTGCTGTTGGTGGAAGGCGACGAGCCGGTGATGCGCGCCGTGCTGTGGCGCCACACCGGCCCCGAGCAATTCGCCCGCCGCGAGCTGTTCGACACCGTGCTGCCGCGTCTGCCCGGGGCCACCGAGCCCTCCAGCTTTGCGTTCTGAGCTGGTGCCTCAGCACCTGATGCGTGCGCTTGGTGCGTGTTTTGGCACCGCTGGCGCCTCGCGTGCTGCAGGTCATCGCATGACCCCCGGCTGCGCACCGCGCCAAGCCCTATAACCTCGGCCGCTGCGCCACCAAGGCGCGTTTTCATTACCGCTGAAGGACTGTCCATGCCCGCTTTGACTCCGACCCCGCTGAAACTCGCTGCTGCCCTGCTGCTGGCCCTGGCGGGTGGAGCCGTGCAAGCCCAGAGCCTCAATGAGCTGTACCAGGCGGCGCGCGCTTACGACGCCACTTACCTCTCGGCCCGGGCCAGCGCTGAGGCCGCCAGCCACAAGCTCAACGCCGCACAGGCCCTTCGCAAGCCATCGGTGGGTGTCAGCGCCTCGGCTTCGCACAGCCAGATCGATCCGCCTGCCGTGTATCAGACCATTAACGGTGTGCGCGTGCAGGTCGCGGGCGACCGAGTCGGGCTGAGCCGTGGCGAGGCCGCGCTGAGTGCCAGCTACGCCCTCTACAACCGTGCCAACAGTGTGACCATTAGCCAGGCCGAGCGTGCCGTCGAACTGGCCCGCGTGGGCCTGGACGCGGCCGAGCAGGATCTCATCGTGCGCGTGGCTCAGGCGTACTTCGATGTGCTGTCTGCCCGTGAAACCTTGGCGACGACGCAAGCGGCCAAGAAGGCCATTGGCGAGCAGCTGGCCTCGGCCAAGCGCAACTTCGAAGTGGGCACGGCCACGATCACCGACACCCGCGAGGCTCAGGCCCGCTTTGATCGTGCTGCAGCCGATGAGCTTGCGGCTGAGAACGACCTTCGCGTCAAGCGCGTGGTGCTGGACCAGATCGTGGGCCGCAGTGACGTGGACCCGAAGCCCTTGGCTCAGCCAGTGGCTCTGCCGGCTGTGGAGCCGGTGAATGTCGACCCATGGCTGAGCAAGGCCGAGGATGCCAATCCCCTGGTGCGCCGGGACCGCCTGAATCTGGAGTTGGCCCAGCTCTCCGTGGAGAAAGCCAAGGCGGTGAAGGCGCCTACTTTGGATGTGGTGGGCTCGCTCAGTGGCCGCAATGACAACGGCCGCGCCGCGAATCCCGAGGGCACAACCACCACCGGCAGCGTTGCGCTTCAATTCAAGATGCCGCTCTACACCGGTGGGGGTGCCGAGGCGGGAATCAGCGAAGCGGTCGTGCTGGCGGAGAAGGCGCGCAATGACCTGGAGTTCTCCCGCCGTAAGGCCGGTGAAGACACCAAGCGCACTTTCTTCGGAGTGCAGTCCCTAGCCGCGCAGGTCAAGGCCTTTGAGGCCGCTGAGTCCTCCAGTAAGTTGGCGCTGGAGGCCACGCAGCTGGGCTACAAGGTGGGTGTGCGCGTGAACCTGGACGTGCTCAATGCGCAGGCCCAGCTGTACGCCACGCAGAATGAGTTGGCCAAGCGTCGCTTTGACACCATCATGACCGGCCTGCGTCTGCGTCAGGCCTCCGGCCAGCTGCGCCCCGAGGACGTGGCCGCGCTGGACGCCCTGCTGGCCAAGTGAAGGAGCGGGTGGTGCGCCGATGCTGATGGTCCTGTCGCCAGCCAAAACGCTGGACTACGAATCGCCGCTGCCCCCTGCCTTCCAGGCGCTCGAGCCCGAGCTGACGCGGCCGGCCCATGTGGCCGAAGCCGAGCGCCTGATCGAATGTGTGCGCCAGCTCTCGGCCGCCGAAGTGGCCGAGCTGATGGAGCTCTCGCCCGCGCTGGCCGAGCTCAATGTGCAGCGTTTCCAGGCTTGGCGGCCGCGCCACACGGCGCACAACAGCCGCCCCGCGGTGCTCGCCTTCAATGGCGATGTGTATGAGGGCCTGGACGCTCGCAGCCTCGATCAGGCTGCGTTGCGGCGCGCCCAGCAGCGCCTGCGCATCCTTTCCGGCCTGTATGGAATCCTGCGCCCGCTCGACCGCCTGCAGCCCTACCGCCTGGAAATGGGCCGCCCGGTGCAGACGCCGACCGGCAAGGGGCTCTATGCCTTCTGGGGCACACGCCTGGCTGAGGACCTGAACTCGCTGGGCGCACAGCAGCGCAGCCCGCTGCTGATCAATCTCGCCTCGCAGGAGTACTTCAAGGCCGTCCACCGCAAGGCTTTGCGCCTGCCGGTGCTGGAACTGGTCTTCGAAGAGCTCAAGGATGGCAAGCCCAAGGTCATCAGCTTCTTTGCCAAGCGCGCGCGTGGCCTGATGGCGCGGTTCGTGCTGGAGCATGATCTGGACCACCCCGACGATCTGCGCGCCTTCGACCGCGAGGGCTACGCTTGGGTGCAGGCGGCGTCCAGCCCGGAACGCTGGGTGTTCCGCCGTGAAGGAGTCCCGTCATGAGTGGCACGCAATACGTCACCCCCGACCTGAGGCGCTGGCTGCGCGAGCAGCTGATCGCTGGCCAGTCCAGCGTGGACCTGGTGCAGTCCATGATCAAAGCCGGCTGGCAGCAGAAGATCGCACTGGAAGCCGTGGCCCAGGCCAAGCTGGACGGCTGGTTCAAGAAGGAAGAGGCCACCCCCGGTGTACCCGATGCCGCGGTGCGCGAGGGTGCTTGCGTGCTCGATGCCGGCGACCGCGAGGTGCAGGTGCTCAGCGCCGTCGAGCTGCCGCGCGTGCTGGTGTTCGGCAACCTGCTCTCGGCCGAGGAATGCGAGGCCATCATCGACAGCGCCCGCCCCCGCATGGCGCGCTCGGAAACCGTGGCCGAAGACAAGGAAGGCAGCGAGGTCAACATGGCCCGCACCAGCCGTGGCATGTTCTTCGAGCGCGGCGAGACCGAAGTGGTGGCCCGCGTCGAAGCGCGCATCGCCCGCCTGCTCAACTGGCCGCTGGAAAACGGCGAGGGCATGCAGGTGCTGCACTACCAGCCCGGCGCCGAATACCAGCCCCATTACGACTACTTCGACGCCCGCCACGCCAGCACGCCCAGCATCCTCAAGCGGGGCGGCCAGCGCGTGGGCACGCTGGTGATGTACCTGAACACGCCCAAGCGCGGCGGCGCCACCACCTTCCCGGACATCAAGCTGGGCGTGCAGCCCATCCGTGGCAATGCGGTGTTCTTCAGCTACCCCAAGCCCGAACCCGGCACGCTGACCCTGCATGGCGGCGCCCCGGTTCTGGAAGGCGAGAAGTGGGTGGCCACCAAGTGGATGCGCCAGGGCCGCTTCGAGTAAGCCCCCCGGCCAGGCCCGACAATGCCGGCCCCACTCGAAGCCCCGACCGATGAGCGCCGTCCACAACGCCGACCCTGCCGAGCTCGCCAAGTTTGGTGACGCTGCCCACCGCTGGTGGGACCCCGAGAGCGAATTCAAGCCCCTGCACCAGATCAACCCGCTGCGCCTTGCCTGGATCGACGGGCTGGCCCCGCTGAAGGGCCAGAGGGTGTTGGACGTGGGCTGCGGCGGCGGCCTGCTGGCCGAGGCCATGGCCCTGCATGGCGCGGCCGAGGTGCTGGGCATCGACCTCAGCACCAAGGCACTGGGCGTGGCCGAGCTCCATGCGATGGATGCCGAGGTGGCGAATCTGCGCTACCGCGAAGTGGCCGTGGAGGCCCTGGCCGAGGAAATGCCGGCCGCCTTCGATGTCGTCACCTGCCTGGAGATGCTGGAGCATGTGCCCGACCCGGCATCGGTGGTGCGGGCCTGTGCCCGCCTGGTGCGGCCAGGCGGCTGGGTGTTCTTCTCGACCCTGCACCGCAACCCCAAGGCCTTCGCGCTGGCCGTGGTGGCGGCCGAGTACCTGCTCAACATGCTGCCGCGCGGCACCCATGAGTACGGCCGCTTTATCCGCCCGGCCGAACTGGCCGGCGCGGCCCGCGAGGCCGGGCTGGTGCCGATGCAGATGGCTGGTCTGAGCTACAACCCGCTGACCCAGCGCTACGCGATCGGTACCGACACCGACGTCAATTACCTGCTCGCCTGCCGCCGCCCGTGACGCGATTTGCCTGCCGCGCCGTGCTGTTCGACCTGGACGGCACGCTGATCGATTCCGCCCCCGACCTCGCCGGGGCCGCCAACCAGCTGCGCGAGCAGCACGAGCTGCCACCGCTGCCGCTGGCCCAGCTGCGCCCCTGGGTAGGCGCCGGCGCGCGCGGCATGCTGGGCGCGGCGCTGGATGTAGCGCCTGGGCACGAGCAGTTCGAAACCCTGAAGGAGCGCTTTCTGGCGCTCTACGAGGCCCGCCTGCTGCAGCACACCGCTGCCTTTGCCGGCGTGCCCGATCTGCTGCAGGCCCTGGCGCTGCGCGGTCTGCCCTGGGGCATCGTCACCAACAAGGCCGAACGCTTCACCCTGCCCATCCATCGCGGCATGCCCCTGCTGCAGCAGGCCCGGGCCGTGGTGGCGGGCGATACCACCCCCAAGGCCAAGCCCCACCCCGAACCGCTGCTGGAGGCCGCGCGCCGCTTGGCCCTGGACCCACGCGACTGCATCTATGTGGGCGACGACGAACGCGACATCCAGGCCGCCCGGGCCGCCGGCATGCCCGGCGTGGTGGCGCGCTGGGGCTATCTGGGCAGCGGCGGCGTGGAAGACTGGGGTGCGCAGGCCGTGATCGAACACCCGCAAGAACTGCTGGGATTCCTGGCACCACTCGCCTAGAATCCACCCTCTCTGGGGCCGACCTGGTTTCGACGTGGGTGCGGATCCGGAGCAAGGCATGCCGAGCACCAGTTCGCTCGTAAATCCACTGGAAACAAACCAACTGCGAACGACGAACGTTTCGCCCTCGCCGCTTAAACACCGGTGAGCCTCTCAACGGCAGGCCGATGGGCCGGGTCCGCAAGGGCTGAGAGGTCATTCACATCGGCTGGTCTCCGGTTGGGCTTCTCGACTGGGGACGAGACTCAAGAGGCTGGGGTCCCAGGTAGCGTGCGCGATGCGCGACCGGGATCCGAGATTCAAATCAACGCGCTAAGCATGTAGATCTGCCCGGTGATGGCTTACGGACGGGGGTTCAATTCCCCCCGGCTCCACCAACACAAGGTGCACGCAAGTGCACAGAAGTCCAAAAGGCCCAAGCGCATCAAGCACTTGGGCCTTTTTCTTTGTCCGCTGAGGTGCGGGTAAGTGCGCTGACTTCCAGCAATCGTGCGGGTAACTTTGCGGGTAACTCGGTAAGCTGCGGGTAACTCGGCAGAAAGTTACCCGCATGCCAGCCTCTGACACCCTCTCCGACAAGGCCATCCGCGCCGCCCTCAAGAACGCCAGCACCACGGGCAAGGCCCTGCGCCTGGCAGACGGCGCCGGCCTGCACCTGGAAGCCCGGCCGAACGGCGCCGGCTGGTGGCGGCTGCGCTACCGCTTCGGCGGCAAGGAAGGGATGCTGTCCCTGGGCACCTATCCCGAAACCGGCCTGGCGCAGGCCCGAGAGCGCCGCGACGAAGCCCGCCGCCTGATCGCTGCTGGCATTGACCCCAGCGCAGCCCGCAAGGCGGACAAGGTGGCCGCTGCCCAGACCGAGGAAATCCAGCGCCTCCAGGCCCAGGGCGAGCCCTTGCCGGGCAGCTTTGAGGCCGTAGCCCGCGAGTGGTGGGCCAAGGTCCACAGCGCCAAGGTGAGCGAGCCCCACGCAGCCCGCACCCTGATTCGCCTGGAGCAAGACGCCTTCCCCTGGATCGGCGCCCGACCCATTGCCGAGCTGAAGGCGGCCGATGTGCTGGCCTGCGCACAGCGGGTGGTGCAGCGCGGCGCCATCGAGACGGCGCACCGGCTCAAGGACGCATGCGGCCAGGTGTTCCGCTACGGCGTGGCCAAGAGCCTGTGCGAGCGCAACCCGGTTGCCGACCTCAAGGACGCCTTGCCGCCTGTGCCTGCTCGCCACCTGGCCGCCATCACCGAGCCGGTCAAGGTGGGCGAGCTGCTGCGCGCCTGCCAGGACTACCGTGGCCACGCCGTCACCCGGTATGCCCTGCTCTTGTCGCCCCTGCTGTTCCTTCGCCCGGGCGAACTGCGCCACCTGGAATGGGCCTGGATCGATTGGGACGATGGCTCTATGACCCTGCCGGCCGCGCTGATGAAGCGCAGCAAGGACGGTAAGACCAACGGCGCCCCGCACTGGGTGCCGCTGGCCAGCCAGGCACTTGCCCTGCTGCGCGAGCTGCAGCAGCTCACGGGAGAAGGGCGCTACCTCTTCCCGGCCCTCACCACGGGCCAGCGCGCCATGAGCGAGAACACCGTGCGCAGCGCCCTGCGCCGCCTGGGTTACGGCAATGAAGAGATGACCGCCCACGGCTTCCGCGCCATGGCCCGGACCATGGCCGATGAACGCTTGGGCATCCCGGCCGAGGTGATCGAGGCGCAGCTAGCCCACAGCGTGGGCGATGCCCTGGGCCGTGCCTACAACCGCACCCAGTTCCTGGCCCAGCGGCGCGACCTGATGCAGCAGTGGGCGGACTACCTGGACCGGCTGCGCAAGGGGGCCGAGGTTCTGCCCATCAAGGGGCAGGCGGCCTGACCCTGAAATCCTGCGCCTATCGATAGGCGCTGGAAATCGATGAACAGCGGAAAGCAAGGGGGCGCGAGCCCCCTTTGTCATGACGGCGCGCGCTGGCGGCGGGGGCGGGATTGCCTTCGCGCTGGGTTTGGGGCCTGCGGGCTGGGTGCCCCAGGCGAACCGATGGCCAGCCCATGCAGGCAGCTCGGCGCTGCTGGTCGCTGTGTCTCAGATGGCCAGGCCAGGCCGGCCGCGAGCCTGGCCAGGCGCCCAGGCACGCACGCGGCCAGCTACCCCCGGGGGGGTCAAAACTTGGGGGCCTTAGGGGTGGAAACCGTCCGGTCCGTCCTTTTTCTGCGCGCGCAGGTTTCGAGGGGGGAGGGGGGTCTCCATCTCTGGCCAGCCCTCCAGCAGGACCGGCGGTGGAGCCCCATTTTTTTGCGCGGGGGTTTCGGAAGGGAAGGGGTACCCCGGCAAGAGCGGCAACAAGCTGGAGACAACCGGGGACAGGCGCGGCTTCATAGAGGGAGCGCCAGGGAATGGGACCGGGGACAAGGACGGGAACAAACTGGAGACATGGAGACAGAGTTCAGAGTTCTCTCTTCTCTCCTTACCTCTCCCCGACCCCGGGCCGAGCGCCCTTCGCCTGGTGCACTGTCCAGGCCCTGGGCGGAAATTCGGCGCTGAGAGCAACCCCCGGCACCCCAGCGCGGCGGCGAGCTGGATCAATGGGCGTGCCCATGGCTAGGATGCGCGGGCATCGCACCGCCAGGCGTCTGATCCACGCCAGGTTGCCGG
>JBDHSJ010000163.1:0-9338 GCA_039808065.1 Burkholderiaceae bacterium
CACGCTCCTATCGTTCAGTCACACCGAACCTCGGTGCGAACCACAGGAGCCCCACCATGTACCCCGCCGATGACCTGCAACGCCTGGCCGACCTGCACCGCGAAGGCCACCTGAGCGACGACGAGTTCGGCCGCGCCAAGGCGCGCGTGCTGGACGAGGGGCGCTCCGCCACGCTGCCGCCCCCGATCGCCACCCTGAACCTGTTCCGCCGCAGCCGCAGCGACCGCTGGCTGGCGGGCGTGTGCGGCGGTCTGGAGCGCCTGACCGGGCTGGCCAGCTGGGGCTGGCGCATCCTGTTTGTCTTCGGGCTGATGTTCGGCGGCTGCAGCCTCGCGGTCTATGTGGCGCTCTGGCTGTTCGTCGGTGAGGAAGCCCCGCCCGCTTGGAGTGCTGCGGCGCCTGCGCCCGCCACCAGCTCGCCCCCCGCGCAAGCCTGAGCGTTGGGCTCCGACCCGGGCAGGGCGCCATACTGGCGCCATGCCCGCCCAAGACCTCGCGCGTGCCGAGCAGCTCGGTTTCGAGCAATGTGCACGCGCCGTTCAGCAGCTGCTGCGCAACGCCCCGCCGGGCTGGGCCTTTGTGCTGCTGGTGGCCTGGGAGCCGATCGGCCCCCGCCCGCTGCTGATCTGGCTAGCCGCGGCCACCGCGCTGTGGCTGCTGTGCCAGCTGCAGCTGCGCCGCCTCCTGGCGCGTGGTGCCCAGCGCGAACGCGATGCCAACGCCCTGGCCCTGGCGGCCGTGCTGGATGGCGCCAGCTGGGGCTTTTGCGCCTGGGCGGTGGCTGGCCATTCGCCGGTGCTGGATGCCTGGTTGCTCATCCTGATGTGCGGCGTGGCCGCCATCAGTGCCACCGCCTACCTCACGCATCTGCGCGCGTACGCCGCGCAGCTGGCGGCCTACTGGCTGCCCTTGGCCGCCAGCAGCGCGTGGAACGGGGCGCCGGCCTGGCAGCTGGCGGCCGGCAGCCTGCTGTTCTACGCCCTGCTGTTCTGGCTGATGCGCCCGGTGTCGGCGCGGTTGATCGAGGGTTTGCGCCTGCAGATCGACAACGAGCGCATGGCCCAGCAGCTGCGCGAGAACCTGGAGCGCAAGGCGCATGAAGCCGCGACGGACGCGCTGACCGGCCTGGCCAACCGTCGCAGCTTGGACCAGCTGCTGGATGCCTGGCTGCAGCGCCCGCCGGGGCAGGAAGGACTGGCCGTGCTGATGCTGGACATCGACCACTTCAAGGCGGTCAATGACCGCCACGGCCACGCCGTGGGCGACGCCACCCTGAAAGCCTTTGCCGAGCGCGTGCGCGCCCAGCTGCGCAGCAGCGACCAATGCGCCCGCTACGGCGGCGAAGAGTTCTGCGTGCTGCTGCCCGGCGCTACGCGCGAGAAGGCGCTGGAGATTGCCGAACGCCTGCGCGCCGCGGTGGCGGCTGAGCCCTTGCTGAACGAACCCCTGGTGGACAACACCGTCTCCGTGGGTCTGGCCTGGATGGCTGAGGGCGACAGCCCCGCCGAGCTGCTGAAGCGTGCGGATGCGGCGCTGTACGAGGCCAAGCGCAGCGGCCGCAACCGCGTGGTGGCGCCTTGAACCTGCCCGTGCCCGACTTCCCCACCTGGTGGGCTGAACAGCTGCGCCGCGCCGATCAGGCCACTGATGAGGCCCTGGAGCAGCTGGACGCGCTGCGGGCCCCGCCGTGCCGGGTACCCAGCCCCCAGCGCCTGGCGGTGGACACCCTGATCGTTGAGCTGCTCACCCGGCTGTCGCGCTTTGCCGAGATCGAAGCCCTACTGCCCGCGCTGGCCGCGGCCCTGCCGGCGGCCGAGCCCCTGCAGCGGGCGCGCTTTTTGGCCCTGCGCGCCTCGCAGCATGTGCGCATGAGCCGGCTGGACGCGGCCGTGGCCGACCTCGTGGCCCTGGCCGACACCCTGCGCGCCGCGCCGGAGCCGCGCCTGCAGCTCTGGCATGCGCTGGCCCTGGGCCAGCTGCTGATGGGGCAGCACCAGCCGCTGCGCGCGCTCGAGCGCCTGCGCGATGCGCTGGCGCTGGCCGAGCCTCTGGATGCCCGCTACGCCCAGCTGCTGGCCTGGCTGCGCCTGGCCCATGCCCACCTGGCGCTGGGCCAGCGGCCGGCCCAGCAGGCGGCCCTGGATCAGCTGGTGGCGCGGGCGCAGCAATGGAGCAGCCGGCATGCCGAGTGCAATGCCCGCATCGAGCGCGCCATGCTGGCCATCGACACCGGCCGCGCCGCCGCGGCCGAGGCCGATCTGGTGCAGGCGGCCGCCCTGATCCCCACCCTGCCCGGCTGGCAACAGCGCTATGAGAAGGAGCTGCGCTGCGCCCGTGCGTACCAGGCGGCTGCCGCCGAGCGCTGGGACGAAGCCGCGGCCTTGATGCTGACGGTGGTCGAGCTGGACCGGCGCATCGGCGCACGCCAGCAGTTGCTGCGTCGCCTGCACCGTCTGGTCGACTGGCAGCGCCGTGCCGGCCAACCCGAGGCCGCGCTGGGAGCGCAGGCCGAGGTCAACACCCTGGAGCTGGTGATCGCCCGCGAGGCTCAGGCACAGGCCCTGCAGGCACGCATCGAGGGCCTGGAGCGCGACCAGGCGCGCCAGGAGCAGGAGCGCCTGCAGCGCCACGCCGACGAGCTGCAGCGCGCCAACCTGGCCCTGGCCGAAGCCCTGGGCGCCCAGCAGGATCTGCAGGAAGAACTGCTGGCCGGCAGCCGCCAGGCTGCGCTGACGGCGCTTTTCAGCGGCCTGGCGCGCGAGCTGCACACCCCGCTGGGCAATGCCCGCGTGGCGCTGGACAGCCTGCGCGCCACCGCGGTGCAGACGCGCCACAGCCTGCAGCAAGGTCAGCTGGGCCGCAGCGGCTTGCAGGCCGCCCTGGTTCAGGTGGATGAAGGGGGGGCCTTGGCCCAGCGCAGCTTGGACCGGGTGCTGGAGCTGCTGGGCCGGCTGGAGGAAATCGACCCCGGGGCCGCCCCGCCGCTGGAGCTGCGCCGCCGCCTGGCCGAGGTGGCCGAGCGCGCCTGGCGCCGCAGCCGGGCGGCCGAGCGTGGGCTGCTGTTGCACCTGCAGGGCGGCGAGCTGGAAACCGTGCGCGCCCGCACGCTGGAGGAGCTGCTGGCCCTGTTGTTCGAGAACTGCGCCCTGCATGCCTATCCCGACCCACAAGACCGCCTCGTGAGCGTGCAGGCCGAATGCACGGACGGCCGCTGGCGCCTGCGCGTGGCCGACCAGGGCTGCGGCATCGCCCCTGAGCGCCTGCCCCATTTGTTCGACCCATATGGCGGTGCGGCCGGGTCGGGTGGCGGTGGCCTGGGCCTGTTTCGCGCCCAGGCCCTGGTGGTGGCGCGGTTGAAAGGGCGCATCCGCGTGCACAGCCAGCCCGGCCAGGGCACCGAGTGCGAGATCGAGTGGCACCCACTCGAAGGGGCCTGAGCGCGGCTGGGATCGGCTACAAGGCGCGCTCCAGTTGGGGAGCTTCCAATGTCTGCACCATTTCGAGTCCTGGGCCTGGCCGCCGGCCTGCTGCTGAGCACGCTGGCCATGGCCCAGGCGCCGTTGAAACCCGAGGACCTGCCCAAGGCTCTGCAGGACTGGTTGCCCTGGGCCTGGCATGGCCACCTGGCCGAACGCTGCCCCAAGGCCTATGACGGCCAGGCCGAGCAGCCTTGCGTCTGGCCCGGGCATCTGAGCGTGAAGGCCGAGGCTGGCGGCGCCAGCTTCCGCCTGGAGCTGCAGGTGCTGGGCGGCCCGGCGCGCGTGGCGCTGCCGGGTGAGCCCGGGCTGTGGCCGCAGGACGTGAAGGCCGGCGCCCAGGCGCTGGCGGTGAGCGAGATCGAGGGCCGCCCGACCGTCTGGCTGGCGCCCGGCCGCTACAGCGTGGAAGGCCGCCTGCCTTGGCGCAGCCTGCCGCAGGACCTGCAACTGCCGCCCGGCCTGGGCAGCGTGGAAGCCAGCCTGAACGGCCAGCCCCTGCGCCAGCGTGTGGACGATAACGACCGTCTGCTGCTCTCGCCCGGCGCCGGAGCGCAGGCGGAAGGGCAGGCCAGTGAAGCCGTGCGCACCGTGCGCCGGCTGGAAGACGACATCCCCGCCCGCCTGATCACGCAGTTCGGCCTGACCGTGGCCGGCCGCTCGCGCGAGATCACGCTGCCCCTGGCCCTGCTGCCGGGCTGGCAGGCGCATGAGATCCGCAGCCCGCTGCCGGCACGCCTGCAGCCCGATGGCAGCTTGCGCGTGCAGGCCCGGCCCGGCCAGTGGACGCTGGAGCTGGAGGCCCGCCACATGGCGCCGCTGATGAAGCTGGAGCTGCCGCAGGGGGGCGCCAGCGCCGAGGAGGTCTGGAGCTTTGCCGCCCGCAACGAGCTGCGCGTGGTGAGCCTGAGCGGCGGCGCGGCGCTGGACCCGCGCCAGGTCGAGATGCCCGAGGACTGGCGCAGCCTGCCGGCCTACCGGATGCTGCCCGGCGAGGCTCTGCAGTTCGCGCAGAGCCGGCGGGGCACCGAGCAGCCCGAGGCCGATGCCCTGAAGCTCAGCCGCACGCTCTGGCTGGACTTCGACGGCGCCGGCTACACGGTGCAGGACCACATCAGTGGCAAGGCCAGCCGCGCCACGCGCCTGGACATGCCGGCACCGGGCCTGCTGGGCCGTGCCACCGTCAACGGTGCAGACCAGACCCTGACCCAGGGCGCCGGAGGCGCAGTGGGTTTTGCGCTGCGGGATGCTGAGGTGCGCGTCGAGGCCGACAGCCGCATCACGGGCCGAAGCGGCGCGCTGCCAGCCGGTGGCTGGACGCAGGACTTTGAATCCGCTCATGCCCAATTGCGCCTGCCACCCGGCTGGATGCTGCTGCACGCCAGCGGTGTGGACCACGCCCAAGGCAGCTGGGTGGCGCTGTGGACGCTCTGGGATCTGTTCTTCCTGCTGCTGGCCGCGCTGGGGGCCGGCAAGCTGCTGGGCTGGCGCGTGGGCGCGCTCACTGGAGTGGCGCTGGGCCTGGCCTGGCATCTGGAGGGCTCACCGCCTCAACTGCTATGGCTGGCCCTGCTGGCCTTGCTGGCCCTGCGCCAGGCACTTCCGGCTGGGGCCGTACTGGCCTTGTGGGTGGGGCGCGCGCAGCGGGCGGCGCTGGTGCTTCTGGGGCTGCTGTTCCTCGGGTTTGCCGTGGACCAAGTGCGCTTGGCCTTGCACCCGCAGCTGGAAGTCCACCTGGCAGCGACGGCCATCCAGGCGCCGATGGAAAGCGTGGTGGTGGAAGAGGTCAGACCTCCCCCGCCTGCAGCTGACATGGTGCGGGAGGGGCAATCCAGCCCGTACGGCGCAGGTAAGCTCGTCAAGGAGCGCATGAAGGCCGAGCTGCAGTACGAACCGCGGGTGCCACAACTGAACGAACAGGACCCCCGCGCCCGCGTTCAAACCGGCCCCGGCCTACCCAACTGGAACTGGAAGAACCACAGCCTCAACTGGCAGGGCCCGGTGCAGGCCGACCAGACGCTCTCGCTCTGGCTGCTGCCGCCCTGGGCGCTGAGCCTGCTGCGCGTGCTGGCTCTGGTGCTGCTGGTGGCGGCCGCGCTGCCGCTGGCGGCGGGGGCCTGGCCGCAGGCGCAGCAGCGATTGGCGGCTTGGCGGGCGGGGCGTCAGCGCGGAGGCGCACGCCTGGGCCTGCTGGCGATGATCCTGCTGCTGGCGGCTCTGCCAGTCTTGGCCGACACGGCGCCCGAAGCGCCCACCGCCTTCCCCCAACCCAGCGATGCCCTGCTGACCGAGCTGCGCGCCCGCCTGAACCCGCCGCCGCCCTGCCTGCCGCGCTGCGCCGAACTGGCGCGTGGCCTTCTGACTGCACAGGGCGCACGCCTCCAGCTGCGTCTGGAGGTGCATGCCCATTCGGCGGTGGCGCTGCCGCTGCCGGGCGAGGGCACCAATTGGGTGCCCGAGCGCATCACGCTGGACGGCCAGGCCGCCACCACCCGGCGTGACGAGCAGGGCCAGCTCTGGCTGCTGGCGCCGGCCGGGGTCAGCCAGGTGCTGCTGGAGATGGACGCCGGGGCGGCGCAGGATGTCGGCATCAACCTGCCCCTGCCGCTGCGCGAGCTCAAGACCCAGCTGGAGGGCTGGGCCCTGAGCGGCCTGGATGCGCGCGGCCTGCCCAGCGGCGCGCTGCGCCTGGCGCGCGAGCAGGGCGGTGCGCAAGCGGCCAAGAGCAGCGACAGCGGCACCCCGCGTGACGCCCTGCCGCCCTTGGTGCGCGTGGAGCGCCAGCTGCAGCTGGGGCTGCAATGGCAGGTGCTGACGCGGGTGCAGCGCATCAGCCCCAGCCGGGCGCCGCTGACGGTGCAGATCGCCCTGCTGCCGGGTGAGTCCGTCACCGAAGCCGGCGCCGAGGTCAAGGACGGCCAGCTGCTGCTGCAAATGGGCGGCGCGGACGAGGTGCTGCTGAACAGCACGCTGAAACCCCTGCCGCAGCTGGACTTCCAGGCCAGCACGCAGGCGCAGCAGATCGAGGTCTGGGGCCTGGCCGCCAGCCCGGCCTGGCAGGTGCAGTTGCAGGGCCTGGCGCCGATCTGGCATCAGCAGGACGGCCATTGGGCACCGCTGTGGCAGCCCTGGCCGGGCGAGAAGATGCAGCTGCGCATCAGCAAGCCGCAAGGCGTGGAGGGCCAGACCCTGACGCTGGACGCGCTGCACACCGAGATCGAGCCCGGTCAGCGCGCCAGCACCACCAGCACCCAGCTGAACCTGCGTGTCAGCCTGGGGCAGGACCACCGTCTGCAGCTGCCGCCCGGGGCCGAGCTGCTGGAGCTGCAGCTCAACGGCGCGCCGCTGCCGGTGCAGGCGCGCGAAGGCGCCCTCACCGTGCCGCTGACGCCGGGCAAGCAGCTGCTGAAGCTGCGCTGGCGCCAGCCCGAGGGCCTGGGCAGCTGGTTCCGCAGCTCGCCGCTCGGCCTGGGCAAGCTGCAAGGCGTGAACGAGCGCCTGGTGCTGGCGCTGCCGCAAGACCGGGTGGCGCTGGCCATGGGCCTGAGCGGCGGCCCGGCCTTGGGCCCGGCGGTGCTGTTCTGGGGCGTGCTGCTGGTGCTGCTGGCGGCGGTGGCCTTCGGGCTGCGCAAGCTGCAGGGCCTGCCCCTGAAGGGCTGGGGCTGGCTGCTGCTGGGGCTGGGCGTGGCGCCGGCCAGCTTTTCGGGCCTGGCGGTGATCCTGGCCTGGTTCCTGCTGCTGCGTGCCCGCGAGCGCCTGGCCGGTGCGGAGCTGAAGCGCTGGCAGTTCAACGGCCTGCAACTGCTGCTGCTGCTGTGGACGCTGTTCACCGTCTCGGCCCTGCTGCACGCGCTGTCGGTCGGCCTGCTCGGGCACCCCGACCTGCTGATCCAGGGCAATGGCTCGAGCGCCCACCAGCTCATTTGGTACGCCGACCGCGTGACCGGCGGAGCCGAGCGCAGTGCCTGGCTGCTCAGCCTGCCGATCTGGGTCTACCGCGTGGCCATGCTGCTGTGGGCGCTGTGGTTGGCCGCGGCGGTGCTGGGTTGGGTGCGCTGGGCCTGGGGCGCCTTCAGTGCCGGCGGCCTGTGGCGTGCCAAGCCGCGCATCGTCAAGCCCATGGTGGCCGAGGGAGACGCGTCATGAAGCGCGCGCTGACGCTGCTGAGCCTGTGCCTCAGCCTGGGCTGCGCGGCCCAGCCTGAGCCGATCCGCCCCGAGGCGCGCGCCTGGTTCAGCCCGCCGCAGCTGCCAGGCCTGCGCGCGGCCTGGCTGCTGGGCGGTGAGAAGGAGGCCGGCCCTTACGTGCTGCGGGTGCAACTGGCGCCGGGCGCACGCATCCCGCCGCATAGCCACCCCGACACCCGACACAGCACGGTGCTGCGCGGCACGCTCTACGTGGGCTTTGGCGACACGGTGGATGAGGCCCACTGGGTGGCGGTGCCGGCGGGCGCGCTGTACGTGGCACCGGCCGGTGTGCCGCATTGGCTGTGGGCCAAGGACGGCGAGGTGGAATACCAGGAGGCCGGCAGCGGGCCCACGGCCACGCGACCCCTCAAGCCCTGATCGCTCCGATCAGTAACCGGCCGAGGCCGCCTGCTGCAGCAGCTCCGCCACCGGCGCCAGCGGCGTGATGTTGGGGCTGATGGCGGGCACCAGATAGAACACCATGCCGTCCTTGGTGCCCACGTAGGCCTGGGTGTTCGCGTAGTAGCGGTAGGTGTAGCCCAGCGCGCTCAGCGTGGGAGCGCTGGCCGGCGCGGCGTACTGCGGGTAGGCGGCTTCCAGATAGTTGAAGACGCGGTCGGAATCGGAGGATGCCGAGGGCTTGGGCAGCTCCTTGACCGTGCGCATCACCACCAGGTTTTCGGCGCGGATGGCGTCGCAGTTCAGGCTGCTCAGCGCCTTGATCAGGGGCAGCTCGCCCATCGCCCCGGCCTGGCCGCCCAGCGCGTTCGTGCAGCCCGCGGCATTGACGGTGTTGAGCGCGGCCAAGGCATCCACCGCGGCCATGCTGGGCGTGCTGATGCGGCCGAAGACGGTGAAGCCGCCGTTCTGGCCGTCCAGGTTCGCGGCGTTGTTGGTCAGGTTGATGAACCACTGGTTGGTGGCGCTGTTGGGATTGCCGCCCAGCTTGGCCATGGCAATGGTGCCGCGCACGTTCGAGCGCGTGGCGCTGAACTCGTTGACCACCGGCGGGTCTTGCGCGATGGCGCTGACGCGCGGCGAGGCGCTGTCGCTGAACTTGAAGCCGCCACCCTGCAGAACGAAGCCCGGAGAGAGCCGGTGGAAGAACACCCCATCGTAGGCACCGCGGCGCACGTAGTTCAGGAAGTTCGTCACCGTGGCGGGGGCGGCGCTGTCGTAGAGCTGGACGTCGATCGGGCCCTTGTCGGTGCTGATGCGCACCGTGGTGCCAACCGTCTGCGCGGCCGCTGCGCCGGCCAGAGCCAAGCCAGCGGCCAGGGTGGCGACGCGGCGCAGCAGGGATTGAGCGGTTTGCCCCATGGCGCGCCCCTGTTCAGTAGCCTGCCGCAGCGGCCTGCTGCAGCAGTTCGGCCACCGGGCCCAGGGTCTTGATCTCGGCGCTGATCGAGGGCACCAGGTAGTACATGACGCCATCCTTGCTGCCCACATGGGCGTTGGTGTTGGCGTAGTAGCGGTAGGTGTAGCCCTGCGCCGTCTGCGTGGCCGGGCTGGCCGGGGCGATGTGCTGCGGGTAGAGCGCTTCCAGGTAGTTCAGCACGCGGTCGGTGTCCGTGCTCGTGGCCTTGGCGGGGAGCTCCTTGGCCCAGCGCATCTGCACCACGTTGACGGCCTTGATATTGGCGCAGGTCACTGGGGTCAGGGGTTGGGCCAGGGG
>JBDHSJ010000164.1:0-9278 GCA_039808065.1 Burkholderiaceae bacterium
CGCGGCCTTGGACCGGCTGTACGCCCAGGATCCGCAGTACGCCGCCACCTGGCAGGCCGCGCAAAGCGGACGCCACCAGATGGCCGGCGCGCTGGAAGCGGGCCAGGGCATGCAGGCCGGCATGAACGGGGGCGACCCCACGGCCGACCGTGGCGCCCCCGGTGCCAACACCCTGCCCGCCACCGCCCGCCGCCTGGCCCAGGTGCTGCGCGCCGACCCCACGCTGCGCTTCGCCTGCATCGAGCTGGGCGGTTGGGACACCCACGCCCGCCAAGGCACCGCCCAGGGCCAGCTGGCCGGCCGCCTGGCGCCGCTGGGCCAGGGCCTGGCCACGCTGGCCCAGGCCCTGGGCCCGCTGTGGGCCGACAGCGTGGTCACGGTCATCAGCGAGTTCGGTCGCACCGTGGCCGAGAACGGCACTGGCGGTACCGACCACGGCCATGGCAATGCCCTGTGGCTGCTGGGCGGCGCCGTGCGCGGCAGCCAGGTGCTGGGCGAATGGCCCGGGCTGGAACGCAGCGCCCGCTTCCAGGGCCGCGACCTGGCCGTCACCACCGACTACCGCGCCGTGCTGGCCGGCGTGGCGGCGCAGCACCTGGCCCTGCGCGAGGCCGCGCTGTCCACGCTCTTCCCCGGCTACGGCGGCGGCCTGCTGCCCGTGCTGCGCGGCTGAAGGGCGAACCCGGCTTGACGCTCGCCCGCGCGGGCGCTTCACTGCGAGGCACCACCACCCGGAAGGGGCCCGCATGCCGATCGACCGTCGCCGCTATTGCCTGGGTTTGGCCGCAGGCCTCAGTGCCGCGGCGCGGGCCCAGGCCGCGGTGCCCATCGCCGTCGACTCGCAGAACCCACCCTTCATGTACCAGGCCAAGGGCGAGGGCGTGCCGCGCGGCGTCTACCCGGTGCTGCTGCGTGCCATCTTCAAGCAGCTGGGCGAGCCCCTGCAGCTGCTGCCCATGCCCTGGGCGCGCGCGCTGAACGGACTGGACCGCGCCGAACACGGCGTGGGCGGCCTGTATGCCAACCGCGAGCGCCTGGCCAAGTTCGACTACGGCCAGCCCATCCTGACCGAAACCGTGCGCGTCTACGCGCAGCGCGGCCGGCTCCGGCAGTTCAACGGCCTTGACGATCTGCGCGGCCTGCGCGTGGGCGTGCTGCGCGGCTGGAGCTACGGCGACGAGTTCGACGCCGCCCGCAATGCCGGCCTGCTGAAGGTGGAGGACGTGACCGACGACCGCGCCAACTTCGGCAAGCTGGAGCGCGACTTTCTGGACGTGGTGCTGAGCGTGGAGCAGACCGGCGAGCAGGTCATGGCCAGCGGCGAGTTCCCTTCGGTGCGCGCCATGCCCAACCCGCTAACCGAGAACCCGGCCTACGTGGCCTTTCACAAATCGCGCCAGCAGCAGGGCCTGCTGGCCCGCATCGACGAGGTGGTGGCCCAGCTGCGCCGCAGCGGCGAGCACGCCCGCCTGGTGGCCCAGGGCCTGAAGGACTGAACCGACGAAAAGGCGAGGCGCGACACTTGCGCCCATGACTGCCCCCGAAGAAGCCCTCGGCATCCGCCCCTTTGCCAGCTACGCCCGCATCATCGATGCGCGCACGCCCAAGGAGTTCGCCGAGGACCACATCCCCGGCGCCACCAACCTGCCCATCGTCAGCCAGGCCGAGTTCGCCGAGGTCGGCACCCTGCACCGCACGAACCCGCATCAGGCCTATCTGGTGGGCGCGCAGTACGCGCTGCGCAATGTGGCGAACTACATCGGCGAGGTGATTGCCCAGCACGGCCCGAAGGACCGGCTGCTGATCTATTGCTTCCGCGGCGGCAAGCGCAGCCGCGCCTGGGCCGAGCCGCTGCGCAACATCGGCTACCCCGTGGACGTGCTGCCCGGCGGCTGGAAGGCCTACCGCGCCTGGGTGCGCGAACAGCTGGAGCAATGGCCCGCCAAGCTGCAGCTGCGTGTGCTGGGTGGCAGCACCGCCTGCGGCAAGACCCGGCTGCTGCAGGCCCTGGCCGCCGAAGGGGCGCAGGTGCTGGACCTGGAGGGCCTGGCCCGGCACCGCGGCTCGCTGCTCGGCGCTCTGCCCGGCCAGCCCCAGCCCACGCAGAAGATCTTCGATTCCGCGCTGCTGCAGGCCCTGCTGCGCCTGGACCCGGCCCGCCCGGTGTGGGTGGAGGCCGAGAGCAAGAAGATCGGCAATGTGCAGCTGCCCACGCCCCTGCACGAGGCCCTGCGCGCCGCGCCCACCTGGCGCGTGGCCGCCCCGCTGGCGGCGCGCGTGCAGGTCTGCCGCGAGGACTACGCGCACTTCGCCGCCGCGCCGCTGCAGATGGTGGCCAAGCTCGAACCCCTGAAGCCCCTGGTGGGCGGCGAGACCCTGGCCCACTGGCGCGCGCTGGCCGAGGCCGGCGACAGCGACGCCCTGTTCGCCAGCGTGATGGAGCGCCATTACGACCCCTGCTACGAGCGCTCGCTCAAGCGCGAGCAGGCGCTGAAACCGGTGGAATTGGCGGGGGTGGATGAGGCGAGCTTGCGGGCGGCGGCGCGGGCCTTGATCCCGGCGCTCGAGCCGCGTTAGGCCGCCGATGGCCATCGCACTGCGCCCGGCGATCGCGCCGGATGCCGAGGCCGTCGCCCGGGTGCTGATCGACTCCCGAAACGCCTTCCTGCCTTTCGCCCCCATGGCGCACCCGCCCGAAGAGGTGCGCGCCTGGGTCGCCCAGGTCCTCATCCCCGGTGGTGGCGTCTACCTCGCCAGCCAGGCGGGGCAGACCATCGGCATGCTCGCGCTCTCAAACGACGCCGGGCAGGCCTGGATCGACCAGCTCTATGTCCTGCCGGGCCACACCGGACAGGGCATCGGCGCGCAACTGCTGCAGCTCGCCCACCGCCTGCTCCAACCGCCCATCCGCCTGTACAGCTTTCAGGCCAACACCGGCGCGCGCCGCTTCTACGAGCGCCATGGCTACCAGGCCATCGCCTTCAGCGACGGCGCGGGTAACGAGGAGCGCTGCCCGGATGTGCTGTACGAGTGGCATGGCGCCACGACTGAAGAAGGACGCATGAAGTGAACGACTCCACCCATCACCCACCAAACACAAGTCCCGACCCATTACCGCGCCTCGGTGCCGCGCAGCTGGACTTCTCGGGCTCAGCCTTCTTTGTCAACCGCACGGCCCGGTTTGTCCTCGCTGTACCCGCCCTGGTGGGTGGTGGCGAGCCCTTGCTGATTCCAGCGGGCGATGCCCGCGCCGGGCAGGTGCTCAAGAAGGACAGCTCGGGCCGGGTCGGTCGTGGCGTGGTGTTCTTCAACGGCACCGATCGCGCCTGGCAGGCCGTGCGCGGAGATGGCCGCGAGGCCATCCTGTTCAACGACCTGGCCCCCGAGGCCGCGCGCCTGTTGCAGCAGCGAATGCTGGAGCTGGCGCCCCGAGGCTCGGCCCTGAATCTGGCATCCATCAAGGCCCTGCTCCTGTATGCGCGGCAGGAACTTGGCCTGGTGGATTGCTATCACAAGCGCCTGGATTCGGTGCAACGCGACATGGTGGTCGTCGACCCCGAGAACCCGAACTACCTGCAAGTCAGCAAGCCCGTGCGCCATCGGGCCCTGTGGGTCCAGCGTCCCTTCAGCTTTGACGGCCCGGTGCTGCAGCATTACCCCGAAGGCGCCGTGCTGGTGACAGACGAGCGCCATGTCTGGGGTGTGGCCACCGAGGTGTTCCTGCGCAACTACCGGCAGCTGGTCGGCACGCAGGAGCGCGTACTGGCTTCGGCGGCGGAGCTGCGCGCCTGGCCCTAGTCAGCGGCGGCGGCAACCGCCTGCCCACGCACCAGGTTCAAGGGCTTGAGCAGCAGCAGCCCCAGCACGAAGAACAGTCCCGTCGACACGATCGCCAGCCGATGGTTGCCGCCGGCCAGCAGGGTCACCAGCCCATAGGTCAGCGGCCCCAGGATGGCGGCCAAGCGCACGGCAAAGCCCCAGAGCGCAAAAAACTCGGCGCGCCGCGCGGCGGGGGCCAGCAGGCCGGCAATGGCTCGTCCGGCCGACTGGCTGCTGCCCATGCACAGCCCGGCCAACACGGCCGCCACCCAGAACAGCCCCGGCCCCTGCGCCAGCGCGGCCAGCACCGTCATCGCGATCCAGCCCACCAGCGTGATGCCCAGCGCCAGCCGGTGGCCGATGCGGTCCTGCACATGGCCCCAGGCCAGCGCACCGAGCATCGAGGCGATGTTGACCAGGAACACCAGCATCATGGTCTGCGCCTGCTTGAAGCCCAGCACCTGCTCGGCATACACGGCCGCCAGCGCCACCACCACCGCCACGCCGGCCTGGTAGGCCACGGTGCAGGCGAGCAGCCAGCGGAAGTCGGCAAAGCGGCGTGCCTCCTGCCAGGTGTGGCGCAGGCGCGCGAAGGCGCTGCCGAGGCCGGGCCGGCTGCCCGCATCCAGCTGCGGCAGCGCGCGTTCGCGCAGCAGCGCAAAGGTGCCCAGCGCAGCGAGGCCAAAGATGCCGGCCGTGATCAGCATCGTCACCGGCACAAAGCGCGCCGCCGGCTCGCCGCGCGCCTGCGCCGAGAGCACGTAGGCCAGGCTCAGGCCGAGCGTCAACATGCCGCCGCAGTAGCCGAAGCTCCAGCCCCAGCCGGACACCTTGCCGTAGCTGCCCGGTGCCGCCAGCTCGGGCAGGAAGGCGGCAATCAGGGCCTCGCCCCACGCGTAGAAGAGGTTGGAAAGCAGCACCAGCGCGAGCGCCAGCGCCACATCGCCCGGCCCCACCCAGGCCAGCGCGGCGGTGGCCAGCACGCAGGCCGCGGTGCTGATCGCCAGCAGCGGCTTCTTGGCGCCGCGCAAGTCCGCCCAGGCGCCCAGCGCGGGCAGGGTCAGCATGGCCAGCAGGCTGGACAGCGCCAACGCCGCCGTCCACGCAAACGTGGCCCAGCTCGCGCCACCCGCCACGCCGCCGACGAAGTAGGCGCTGAACACCGCCGTCAGCACCACCGTGGTGAAGCCCGAGTTGGCGAAGTCGTACATGGCCCAGCCGAGGACTTCGCGGCGGCGGACGCCGGGGTTGAGGGCGGGGTGTTTGCTGGTGGCTTCGTTCATGCTGAGATCGTCGCAGGGCCTGGTGGCAACTCGTTGCAGCCCTCGGGGGCTTCACCCCCGAACCCCGACCCGCATTTCTTTGCTGCGCCAAAGAAACGCGGGGCAAAGAAAGGCGCTAATGCACGCAGCCGACCTAGGGTCGGCTGCGACTGCACGGATGGTTCACATGGCTCCTACACCCCTCCTGGGACTGCGAAAACCTGCCCGCTAAGCTGGCCGGAGTACCGGCCGACTAGACCACCGCAAACCATCACGGGCTTTCTGCGATGAACAGAGCCCCGATGAGCGCAGATGCCCCGACGAAAGACGATTCAACTGTTGAAAGCAGTTGCGTGAAGTCCGAAGCGGCGATTGCCTTACACCTGCCAGCGTCAGGAAGACCAGACGGTCGACGACAGCGCAGCCTTTGGAGTACCCGCTCAATGGCCAATCAATCACCAGCTGCCGGCAGGCCTTGAAGGTGGCTCCTGACCTGCGAGCAGATGTGATGCCATACGTGAAGGTCCATTGGCATTAACGTCTCTGGGCGAATCTGTCCTCCCAGTAGGGGATGCGGCGCGATCGCAAAAACCTGGGCCTGCGGTCGCTGCCTTCCGTGCTCGTTCGCAAGAAGAACTACATCGACGAGAAGCCGCTCCTGCGCCCACATCGAGTCAGACAAGAGCGTCTGGAGTTCGTCTACCGATCTCGCCACGGGTTGACACGCAAGTTCGATGGGATCAGCAGACCACACTTCGCCTGATGACTCCTCGACAAAGATCTCGCCGAAGGCGGACACCAACAATGGGCGAATGCGCTTCCCGGCCAACTCAGGCCACAGCTGAAGCGCAGAGGCAATGCTGTCTTCTGACGGCGTTGCGATGAACAGAGGATCCATTTAACTGTCCCATTTCCTACAGCTAATTGTCGTCATCCGATACGAGCGGGCTGACACAACCAAGAAGGATCGCGGCGCGCTATCTTGAGCCAGACGCGCAACCCTGTTGCCAGTTGGCACTTGTACAAAGTGACGAGGCCATGAACATCGGATCCAAGCAACTCGGATCCACCATGCTCCTTGGGACTCTCGTCATCGCAGAAAGCCCGCGATGGTTTGCGGTGGTCTAGTCGGCCGGTACTCCGGCCAGCTTAGCGGGCAGGTTTTCGCAGGCAGAGGAGGGCTGTGGGAGCCATGTGAGCCAGCCGTGCCATCGCGGCCGGCCCGAGGCCGGCTGCGTGCGTTGGCGCCTTTCTTTGCCCCGCGTTTCTTTGGCGCAGCAAAGAAATGCGGGTCGGGGTTCGGGGGTGAAGCCCCCGAGGGCTGCACCGAGCAACCAAACAAGCTCAGCCTTCCGCCACGGTCCTATCACCAGGATGCAAGCGGAAAAGCCGCATCGACCCACTCACCTCATCCACCTGCCCCTGCAGACTCTGCGCCGCCGCCGCAATCTGCTCCACCATCGCCGCGTTCTGCTGCGTGATGCCGTCCAGATGGCCGACCGCATCATTGATCTGGCGGATTCCGCCCTGCTGTTCCTGGGCGGCGTGGCGGATCTCGCCCAGCAGGGTCTTGAGACCCTGCACCGCCCCCAGCACCTCTTCCATGCGCCCGCGCGCCTCGTTGGTGCGGCCGGTGCCAGCGTCCACGCATTCGTTGCTGGAATTGATGAGGGTGCGGATCTCGCGCGCCGCGGTGGTGGTGCGCTGGGCCAGCGAACGCACCTCGGCGGCGACGACCGCAAAGCCGCGGCCGGCCTCGCCGGCACGGGCGGCTTCCACGGCGGCGTTCAGGGCCAGGATGTTGGTCTGGAAGGCCACGCCTTCGACGACCTGGATGATGTCGGCGATGCGGCGCGAGGCCTGGGCGATCTGGTTGACGGAATCGACCACCGCGTGCACGGCGGCGTCGCTGCGCTCGGCCAGTTCGGCGGTGCGGTCGGCCTGGGTGGCGCCCTGCACGGCCTGGTCGGCGGTCTGCTGCACGGTGGCCTGGATCTGCGCGACCGAGGCGGCCGTCTCTTCCAGGCTGCCGGCCTGGGATTCGGTGCGGGCCGAAAGGTCCAGGTTGCCGCTGGCGATCTCATGTGCGGCGGTCTGCACTTCATCGATGCCGGCGCGGGTGTCCATCACCACCGCACGCACGTTCGCGGAGAGCCGGCGCAGCGCCAGCTGCAGGTGCAGGATGGGTTCCTGCGCGCCCACCGCCACCTTGTAGGAAAGGTCGCCCGAGGCGAGGCGGTTGGCGTCGTCGGTGACGCGCACCAAGGGGCCGATCAGCAGGCGCTGCTGCGCCAGCGCCCCCAGGCCCAGGCCGGCCAGCAGGGTGATACCGGTCCAGAGGGAGAGCAGCCCGAAGGCCTGCGCACAGCCCAGCGCCGGCAGCAAGGCCAGGCCCTGCAACAAGGCCAGCTGGCCGCGCAGGCCGGGGCGCAGCGTGCGGCCCAGGCGGCCCCACAGGTCCACGCGCAGGATCTCGCCTTCGGCCAGGGCGTGCACGCGGCGGCCCTGCTGCTGCTCGTCGAGCATGCGGCGGTACAGGGGCTCGGATTGGGTGACCGACTCGCGGCTCGGTTCGGTGGCCACGGCCAGGTAGCCGGTGATGCGCTCGCCCTGGCGCATCGGAGTGGCGTTCAGGCGGATCCAGACATGGTCGCCGTCGGCACGCCGGTTCTTCAGGATGCCACTCCAGGGTTGGCCGGCTTGGAGCGTGCGCCACAGGTCCTCGAAGGCCTGGCGCGGCATGTCGGGATGGCGCAAGAGCGCATGCGTGGCGCCCAGCAGGCTCTCGCGCGGGTGGCCGCTGAGCTGCACAAAGGCCGGGTTGCAGTAGACGATGCGGCCTTGCGGATCGGTCACCGAGACCAGGGTGTGGCCGGCGGGAAACGGGGCCTCGCGCCCAGTGGCGGAGACGTTCTTGTGCATGCGCGGACTCCAAAGCACTGCGGACGGCGAGCAGCCGTCCGCAGGGTGACCGAGCATAGCGAGCAGGCGCTGCGGGCCGACTAGGGCTCAGCCCGGGGCGGCGTGCGGAATTGGCGTGTTCAGAAGCGGGCGGCCAACGTGGCCAGGGCCTGCAGCACGCCGTCCACGCCCTTGCGGGCGCGCTCGTCTTGCAACGCGCCTTGGGCGTCGAAGGCCTGGTCGGCCCGGCCCAACGCGAACTGCTGAGGCTGCACCAGCATCTGGAAATTGCCCTGCACGAACAGGCGCAGCTGGTTGAGCGCGCGCAGGCCGCCGTAGAGGCCGGGCGAGCTGGACATCAGCGCGGTCGGCTTCATGGCGGTGCGGTTGTCGCTCAGGCGGCTCAGCCAGTCCAGGCTGTTGAAGAGCAGCGGCGGCGGGTACGAGTTGTACTCGGGCGTGACGATCAGCAGGGCCTGGTGCGCCTCGATGGCATCCTGCAGGGGCTGAACGGCCGCGGGCACGCCCTGCTCGGCTTCGAGGTCGCCGTCGTAAATCGGCAGATCGAGCGCGCGCAGATCGAACACCGTGGCGGCGCCGAAGCCGAGTTGCGGGGCGCGCGCCGCGGCATGGCGGGCCAGGGCGTGCGAGTAGGCGCCCTGGCGCAGGCTGCCGGGCAAGACAAGGAGTTGGGGGGCGTTCATGCGCCCAGTCTGCCCGGCACGGGCTTGGGTTCCAATCCAGGGCTTTCATTGCCCCTACGGAGCTCTTGATGCTGCGTCGCAATCTGATTGCCCTCTCCCTGCTGGCGGCCCTGGGTGCCGCGCAAGCACAAACCGCGGTGTTCCGCGTCACCGCCATCCCCGATGAATCGCCCACCGAGCTGGCGCGCAAGGCCGCTCCCCTGGTGGCTTACCTGGAAAAGCAGCTCGGCCAGAAGGTCGAGTTCACGCCGGTGACCGACTACGCCGCCGCCGTCGAGGCGCTGGTGAACCGCAAGGTCGATCTGGCCTGGTTCGGCGGCTTCACCTTCGTGCAGGCCCATGTGCGCTCGGGCGGCAAGGTCATCCCGCTGGTGCAGCGCGAAGAGGACGAGAAGTTCCGCTCGGTCTTCATCAGCCGCGACCCGGCCGTCAAGACCCTGGCCGATCTGAAGGGCAAGGACCTGAGCTTCGGCTCGCAGAGCTCGACCTCCGGCCATCTGATGCCGCGCCACTTCCTGCTGCAGCAGGGCCTGGAGCCCGAGAAGGCCTTCCGCCGCGTGGCCTACAGCGGCGCGCACGACGCCACCATCGC
>JBDHSJ010000165.1:0-9249 GCA_039808065.1 Burkholderiaceae bacterium
ACGACGTGCTGATCGGCAACAGCCTGGCCAACCGGCTCGAAGGCGGCGCCGGCGACGATGAGCTGGAGGGCCGCGAGGGTGACGACGTGCTGGTGCCCGGCAGCGGCAGCGACCGCGTCGACGGTGGCGACGGCACGGACACCCTGGTGCTGTCGCTGGCGCAGTCGGCCTACAGCTTCAGCCTCAGCGGCAGCCTGCTGACGCTGAGCAGCGGCGCCCTGGTGGTGCGCAGCAGCAATGTCGAGCGCTTCCAGTTTCTGGACGTCACCCGCACCCTGTCCGAGCTGGTGGGGGGCGGCGGCAACCCGCAGCCCAGCGCACCCGTGCTGCTCAGCCGCACGCCGGCCGATGACAGCGCCAACGTGCCCATCGGTGCCAACCTGGTGCTGAGCTTCAGCGAAGCCGTGCTGGCCGGCTCCGGCACCATTCGGCTGCTGGGCAGCGATGGCAGCGTGCTGCGCGAGGTCGCCGCGAACGACACCCGCCAGGTGCAGATCAGCGGCAGCACGGTGACCCTGAATCTCGAGACCGACCTGGCCGCCGGCACGCAGTACGCCGTCAACATCGGCGCCACGGCCTTCCGCAACGCCGCGGGCGTGTACTACGCCGGCCTGACGGGGCTGAGCAACTGGGACTTCCGCACCGTCACCGCCACCGTGCAGGACGACTACCCGCTCGACATGAGTACCACGGGTCGCATCGTGCCCGGTGGCGCGGGGGTGACAGCGAACATCGACAGCGGCACCGATGGCGATCTGTTCCGCGTCGATCTGAGTTCCGGCGTGACCTACCGCTTTGGCATGACGGCACCCGCCACCAGCGCCGTCGACCCCTACCTGATGCTGTACGGCATGCAGCCCGACGTCGATCTGATCACCTTCGATGACGACACCGGGGGCAACTTCAATTCGCTCATCTACTTCACCCCCACGCAGTCCGGCACTTATTTCCTGGCCGCCTACGACTACGCCGATGCGCAGGGCAGCTACACCCTGTCGGCCAGCATCCCCAGTGACGACTACCTGGGCTCCGGTGCCACGCTGGGGCGGGTGTCGGCGGGCGATGTGGCGAGCGGGCGCATCGGCGTGCCCAGCGATGCCGACAACTTCTTCATCAGCCTGGTGGCCGGGCAGACCTACACCTTCGAGCTGAACCGCACGGCCGGCGATGGCCTGGACGACCCCTACCTGACCCTGCTGGACAGCAGTGGCAAGGCGCTGGCCTTCGATGACGACAGCGGCGTCGGGGGCAATGCCATCATCGTCTTCAAGGCACCCAGCACCGGCAACTACCAGCTCAGCGTCAGCGACAACGACCAGGGCACCGGCAACTACCGCATCGTGACCCAGGTGAACACGCGCTACACCGGCACGCCGGGCAATGACAACTTTGCGGGCGGTAGCGGGCCCGACACCCTGGACGGCGGCGACGGCAACGACACCCTACGCGGCAGCGGCGGTGCGGACCTGCTGGACGGCGGCGCCGGCATCGACACCGCGAAGTACAGCGGCTCGGCCGAGTTGTTCGAGATCTTCATCACCGACCAGGGCTGGCTGCTGCGCGACACCACCAACGCCGAGGGCTCGGACACGCTGGTGAACATCGAGCGCCTGGCCTTTCCGGATGCCCATGTGGCGCTCGATCTGGACGGCAATGCCGGGATCACGGCCCTCATTCTGGGCGCCGTGTTTGGCGCCGACGCCGTGTACGAACCGGAGTACGTGGGCATCGGCTTGTCGCTGCTGGACAGCGGCATGAGTGATGACGCCCTGATGCAGCTCGCCATCGAAGCCCGCTTCGGCCGCGTGCCCAGCAACAACGAGCTGGTCGACCTGCTGTACTTCAATCTGCTGGGCGTGCACCCCGGACAAGATGAGCTGAGCTACTTCGCCGGCCTGATCAAGCCCGGCTTCAGCCAGGTGGATCTGGCCTGGCTGGCGGCCACGCAGGCCATCAACCTCGAGAACATCGACTTCGTCGGCCTGGCGCAGTACGGCCTGTTCTTCGAACCCATCGGGCCGTGAATGGCCTTCCCGAAGCGCCGCCAGCGGCCCGGCAAAGCCGGTTCCGCGGCGGCCGCTTGATTTTGCGGAGCGCTGCAAACTGGCAGCACCAGTTGAGAGGGAGTTCCTGAATGGAGCTTGAGCTGTATTCCTATTTCCGCTCCTCGGCCAGCTGGCGCGTGCGGGCTGCGCTGGCGCTCAAGGGCCTGGCGTGCGACTACCACGGCGTGCATCTGGTCAAGGGCGAGCAGCTCGCGCACGAGCGCCTGGGGCCGGCGCATCTGCTGCCGGCGTTGTGGGCCGATGGCGAGCGCGTCACGCAGTCGCTTGCCATCCTGGAGTTCCTGGAGGAGACCCACCCGGAGCCGCCGCTGCTGCCCGCCGAGCCACTGACGCGGGCCTACGTGCGCTCGCTGGCGCTGGACATCGCCTGCGAGATCCACCCGCTCAACAACCTGCGGGTGCTGAAGTACCTGAAGCACGACCTTGGGGTGAGTGAGGACGCCAAGAACGCTTGGTACCGGCACTGGGTGGAGCAGGGCCTGGCGGTGGTGGACGCGCGCCTGCGGTCCGAAGGACGCAGGGGCCGCTTCTGCTGCGGCGACACGCCCGGGCTGGCCGACTGCGTGTTGGTGCCCCAGGTCTTCAATGCCCAGCGCTTCGAGGCGCGCATCGAGCACCTGGGCGCCGTGATGCAGGTGTTCGAGGCCTGCATGGCACTGCCGGCCTTTGCCGACACGCACCCCAGTCGCGTGCCGGACGCCGAGTAAGTCAGGAAAGCGGCAGCCGCGCCCGCACCGCACAGCCCTGGCCGGGGGCGGACTGGATCTGCATGCGCCCTTGCAGGGATTCGATGCGGTAGCGCATGCCCACCAGGCCATGGTGGCCGGCGCGGCGGGTGCTGGGCAGAAAGCCCGCGCCGTCGTCACGCACCAGCACTTCGCAGGCCAGCGCACCATCGGCTGCCGGGCCGAGCTCCACCGTCACCTCGCGCGCCTGCGCGTGCTTGGCCACATTGGTCAGGCTCTCCTGCACCAGGCGGTACACGGCCAGGGCGGCGTCGCCGGCCAGGGGCACCGGCTCCAGGCGGGTCTCCACGCGCAGGCCGCTGCGCTCGGCAAACTCGGCGGTCAGAATCTCCAGCGCCGGCAGCAGCCCCAGATTGGTCAGCGCCGACGGGCGCAGGTCTTCGATGATGCGGCGCTTGATGGCGATGCCTTCGTCGATCAGCTTGGCCATGTGCTGCAGCCGCTCCACCAGCTCGGGTTGCTCCTTGCGGTGCATGCGCACCAGGCGCGCCAGGTCCAGCTTGGCGGCGGTGAGCAGGCCGCCGAGCTCGTCATGCAGCTCGCGCGCCAGGCGCGCACGCTCGTCCTCTCGCACGGTCTGCAGGTGGCGCGCCAACTCGGTCAGTTCCTGCGTGCGGTGCATGACCTCGGCATCCAGGCGGTCGCGCTCGGCCACCAGGTCGCGCGCGGCGGCGCGCTGCAGCTCGTGCAGGATGGCGTTCTTGCGCAGGAACAGCACCAGGGCCAGCAGACCGACGCCGGTGAGCAGATAGGCGCCGATGCGGCCCAGGTTCAGTGCGCGGTGGATGGCACGGCGGTCGGCCTGCAGCAGCTGGGCTTCCAGCGCCAGCAATTCGGTGGTGGCCTTGCGTGCGGCCTCCATCTGTTCGCGGCCGATGTCGGTCAGCACCACGCTGCGCCAGGCATCGTGGCGGCCGGCGCGGTAAAGCTCGGTGGTGAGCTTGATCTCCGAATGCTTCTGCAGCACGGCTTCGCCCAGCAGGGCGCCGCGCTTGGCGTTCTCACCATCCTGGTAATAGCCCTTCACGCGCGCCAGCGCCTCGTTGACCTGCTGACCTTGGCGCAGCACTTCGTCAAGGTAGCTGTCGCGCCCCGTCAACAGGAAGCCGCGTTGCGCCGATTCCGCCTGGTTCAGGCGCTGGAACAGGGTGGCGATGTCAAAGCGCAGCGCATTGCGATGTTCGACGCCATCCAGCGCCTCGCGCGCCAGCCGGTAAGAAGACTCGGCCAGCAGCACCACGGCCGAAACGCCCAGCGCCAGCACGAGGGCGGTGAGCACCCAGGGCCAGCGCCAGTTCGGGGGCAGACGGTGACTCAGGGCCATCAGAGCAGCGGCGCCGGCCGTGTGCCTTCGCCACACAGATCGGCACAGTAGGCAATCAGCTCATCCAGGTCGCGGCTCTTGTCGAACACCCGCTCGGCGCCCAGGGCCAGGCAGCGGCGGCGCATTTCGGCGGTGGCGTAGTTCGTCAGCACGACGAAGCGGCCCGGCAGGCTCAGCTCCAGCGCGGCCTGCAGCACGCCCAGGCCGGTGCCGGCGCGCAGGAACACGTCAATGATGTAGAGGTCGATGTCGGCCGCCTCGGGCTGGCGCAGTGCGGCCACGGCCGCAGCCTCCTCGGTCACGCAGCCCACCACCTCGACGCTGGTCAGATCTTCCAGCGTCGACACCAGGTTCTCCAGGATGACGGGGCTGTCTTCGACGATGAAGGCTTTGACCTTGGCCATGTTCGGGTGTTCGTGATGGGTGGTGACCTGCATGCCTAGTGTCTCTTGCCTCTCTCGTCACTCCTGCTCAACCCCCGCGCATCAGCAGCAGGGGCGTGTCAGCCAGTCGCAGGGTGGCGTGGCCGGTGTCGATGGCCGGCTGGCCGTCGACCTCCAGCAGCAGGCCCGCCTCCGCATCCTGGGCCAGCGCCATCGCACGGCGAAAGGGCCGCAGCGGGCCGCTGCCTTCGGCCTGACGGATCCGCGCATACAAGGTTCGCGCGCGGGCAGGGCCGGCTGGTCCCGCTCCCGGCAGCAGCGTGTCAATCTTCAGCTCCCGTACCTGTTCGAGCGCCGCGTCCTGGTCCAGCCGCAAGCGCAGCGTGGCGCGCGGGCAGGCGGGGCCAGGCCGTCGCCAGGGCAGGCCAAGGACCGTCGGAGCCTGCGCTTCGGCTCCGGCCGGTGCGAGCCGGGCTTCGGCAAAGAAGGGCTCGCCGTTCACCAGACCCACCGCCGCCGGCGTGGCCAGACGGCGCTGCCAGGCCTGGACCGCCAGGGGCAGCTCCTGGGGCAGCCCGTGCAGGTCCGCGAGTTGCCGGCCCGGGCCGCGCGCCAGCCAGCCCAGCGGGCAGCCCCGTGTCCAGGCCGCACGCGCAAGTTGCAGGGCCAGGGCCGCGCCGCCGACGCCGATCAGAAAGCCCTCCTGGCTGGCCGCCAGCCCGGCGGCGAACTGCGCACAGGCCTGCCGGTCCTGCGGGCCCTGGCACTCCAGCGCAATGCTGCTCAGGCCCTGCAGCAGGAGCAGCTGGTTGAGGGCCGCCAGCTCGGCGGCGTCCTGCTGCCGCAGCCCGGCTTCCAGCACCAGCAGGAAGGGGCCTTGGCGCAGAGGCTGTTCCTGCGCCCGCGCCCCCAGGCGCAGGGCCATGGCGGCCGTCAGTTCACGCGCCGACGGCGCGCTGGGCTGCGCGTCGGGGGGGGGCGGCTGGCGGGAGAAGAAGGACATGCGTGCAATGTCAGCCGGGGCCGCCTCCGTGACTGTCGGTGTGCGCCGGTTTGCGCTGTGGGAGTTGTCTGACGTGGGAAGACCCGGGAACTTGTCCTACACGCGCATTCGCCCTGCGCCGACACGGCCCGCGCAGGGCCTCCTTCAGCATGCCGATGGATGTCTGAAGGGAGTTGCATGCAGGACGCCATGGCTCAGCTGGCGCTGGACGCGCTGGCGCAACGCGAGGGCGCGCAGGCTTGGGCACTGTTCACGCCCGGCGGCGTGCTGCTGGCCCTCAGCGCCGGCATGCAACAGCGTTGGCAGAGGGTGGCCGAGGGCCCGGCGCCCTGCAGCGCCAGCGCGCTGGAGGCGCTGGATGCCAGCTGGCCTGCGGAACTGCTCGACACCCTGGCCCAACCCGGCCCGCTGGAGGCCCAGCAGCACCAGGGCGATGCCTGCTGGCGTGCCCGCGTGCTGGGCAGCCCGCCCCTGCACCGGGTGCTGGTGCTGCTGCACCTGAACCCGGCGGCGCCAGGCCCGCCCGATCTGCCCTGGGCCGCGCTGCTGGATCAGGTGCCGGCCTTTGTGATGGTGCTCAGCCCGACGGGCCGGCTGCTGCATGTGAACCGCGCGCCCTTGGACGCTGGAGGCCTGCAGGCAGACGGGGTCGTCGGGCTCGACCTCTGGGACACCCCCTGGTGGAGCCACGACGCGGCGCTGCAGCAGTGGCTGCGCGAGGCGGTGCAGCGCAGCGCCGCCGGCACGGTGGTGCGCGAGGACGTGGTGCTGCGCATGCGCTTCGACACCCGGATGTCGCTCGACTTCATGCTCGCCCCCTGCATCAACCCCACCGGGCGGCCGCGTCTCCTGATGGCCACCGCCATCGACGTGACGGATCGCAAGGTCGGCGAGCGGCTGCTGCGCAGCACGATGGCGCGCTTTCGCAGCATCTACCAGGCCGTGCCCCAGGGCCTGGCGCTGCTGGACGTGCAGGGGCGCATTGCCACCGTCAACCCGGCCTGCAGCGAGCTGTTCGGCTGGAACGCCAAGGAGCTGGTAGGGCGCGGCGTCGAGCGTCTGATTCCGGGCGTCTGGGCTGCCGACGACGGCGAGCTGTGCGGCCTGCCCGAGGGGGCGCAGGCCCGCGTGCCGGTGCGTGTGACCGGCCAGCATGCCGCCGGGCACGAGCTGGCACTGGAGCTGGAGCTCAACCCCGTGCCCGGCAGCGAGCCGCCGCAGACCCTGCTGACCCTGGTGGACGTGGGGGAGCGCGAGCGCCTGCAGCGCGAGCTGCGCCAGAACCTGCGCGAGAAGACGGTGCTGCTCAACGAGGTGCACCACCGCGTCAAGAACAACCTGCAGGTGATCGCCAGCCTGCTGCGCCTGCAGTCGCGCTGCGTCGAAGCCAGCGCCCGGGCGGCGCTGCAGAGCAATATCGACCGCGTGCGTGCGATGGCCCTGACGCACCAGCTGCTGTACGAATCCACCAGCTTCAGTGCGCTGCGCCTGGGCAGCTTTCTGAGCCGGCTGGGCGCGCTGCTGCGCGACAGCCACGGCCAGTTGGCCGGCCGCGTGGCCCTGGAGGTGCGCGTACCGGATGCCGAGCTGGCCATCGCGCTCGATCAGGCGGTGCCGGTCGGGCTGATCGTCAATGAGCTGGTCAGCAATGCCTTCAAGCACGCCTTTCCGGACGGGCGCGCAGGTGCGATCCGCGTGGATGCCTTCCAGCGCAGCCCGCAGCGCCTGGTGGTCCGTGTGGCCGACAACGGCATCGGCCTGTCCGCCGACAGCGTGCTGGGCGAGGGCGACAGCCTCGGCTTCCAGCTCGTGCCGGCCCTGGGTGAGCAGCTGGGCGGCGTGATTCGCCGTCTGGATAGCGAGGGCGGTGCGGGCACCGCCTTCGAACTGGAGTTTGAAGCGGAGGAGCCCCACCATGATTCAGCATCCTGACGCGGGCGCCATCCGCATCCTGGTCGTAGAAGACGAGCGCATCGTGGCACTGGACTTGCGCAACGCCCTGCGTGACCTCGGCTTCGTCGTGCTCGGCATCAGCGCCTCGGAGGCCGAGGCTTGCGAGCAGGCGCGGGCCCTGCGCCCCGACCTGGTGCTGATGGACATCAACCTGGGCCGCGGCGGCGACGGCGTCACGGCGGCGCAGTGCATTGCGCGCGAACTCGATATCCCCGTGGTCTACCTGACCGCCTATGCCGGGGTCGAACACCTGGAGCGTGCGAGCCAGATGCCGCCCTACGGCTACCTGCTCAAGCCCATCGAGGTGCGTGAGCTGAATGCCACGCTGCACATGGCCGTGGCGCGCCACCGGCTGGACCGCGAACGCCTGCGCCAGCAGCGCCAGGCGGGCCAGGTCTTCGAAGCCAGCGCCGACGCCATCGCCGTGCTCGACCCCGAGGACCGCGTGCAGGCCGTGAACCCGGCCTTCGAGGCCCTGACCGGCTGGACCCTGGACGAGGTGCGCGGGCGCCAGCCGGCGGAGTTCCTGCACGCGCGCCGTGCCGGCGACCGGGTGGTCACCGCAGGCGGCACGCGCCATGGCGAAGTGGTCTGCCGCCGCCGCGACGGCAGCTTCTTCCCGGCTTGGGAGCACCTGGCCGAGGTGCGTGATGCCGATGGCCGGCTCACGCAGCGCGTGCTGACCTTCTCCGACATCAGCCCGTTGCGCCAGCAGAGCGGGCAGATCCATCACCTGGCCTTCCATGACCCGCTGACCGGATTGCCCAACCGGCACCAGTTCGAGCAGCAGCTGCAGGCCATGCTGGCGCGCTACGAGCGCTGCGGCGAGGGCTTCTCGCTGCTGTTCCTTGATCTGGACGGTTTCAAGGCGGTCAACGACAGCCTCGGCCACGCGCAGGGAGACCGCCTGCTGCAGACGGTGGCCCAGCGCCTGCGTGCTTGCCTGCGCCAGCAGGACTTTGCCGCCCGACTCGGTGGCGACGAGTTCGTGGTGCTGGTGGCCGGCACCCAGCCCGAAATGCTGGCGCAGGTGGCGCACAAGCTGCTGGCGGCCTGCCGCGAGCCCTTTGAGCTGGACGCGCGGGTGCAGCTCTCGGCCAGCGTGGGCGTGGCCAGCCTGCCCCTGCACGCCACCGGGGTGCAGGAGCTGGTGGAGGCGGCCGATGTGGCCATGTACGCGGCCAAGCAGTCCGGGCGCGATGCGGTGCGCTTTCACTCGGCGGCCTTGGGCCAGCGCCCGCGTGGCGCCGCACGCGCGGGGCAGGGTCCTGGCGCCCGCGCGGCGGGCTGAAGCGGCCTTGTCCTACAGCCGCTTGTGGGCTTGGCCGACACGCGCTGCAGGGTGGTGTTCGCACACTGACGCCATGCGGTCCAGACCGGGGCCGAAGGAGCGAACCCGATGCGTTTTCCCTCATCCATCCACGCCGAGAGCGGCCTCGACAAGGCCCCCTTCACCCTCAGCGCCCATGGCCCGCAGCGCACCGGCGCGGCCGCCACGGCCGCACGCCCGGAGCGGCCGCAGGGGCTGACCTGGACGCTGGTGGGCCTGGCGCTGGGCCTGTTGAGCGTGGCGGTCTATCTGGCCTTGCGCCCGGCTGAGCCGGTGGACCCCGTGTGGACCTTCGGCAGCCCCGGCGCAGGTGCGGCCCCGACTGCCGCAGCAGTGCCCCAGCCCGCGCTGGCCGCGCGCGGCGACCTGAGTCCGGCTCTTGCCGACGAGAAGGCGGCCGCGCAGGCCGAGCCGGAGCCCGTGCCCCAGCCTGCCGCGGTCGAG
>JBDHSJ010000166.1:0-9185 GCA_039808065.1 Burkholderiaceae bacterium
ACCTCGTCCAGATAGGCGGCCACGCCCTTGGGCAGGTCCTTGCGCTCCCAGATGCGGCCGATGCCGTCCAGCCACTCCAGCTTCTTGTTGGCCTGCTCGCTGCGCAGCGAGTAGGCGCCGGCGCCAGCGTGGGTGTCGATGACCCGGTAGCCCTTCTCTTTCTGGTTCAAGTGCTGCAGCAGCTGCACCAGCACCAGGTGTTTCAGCACGTCGGCGTGGTTGCCGGCATGAAAGGCGTGTCGGTAAGCAAACATGGTCGGCACTCTATCCGGCGGCTTCGTCGGGCCTGCAGCCCAATTCGTCGCCGCCGTGCCGGTTTCATCGGGTTTCTACTGAAGCCGCCGGGCGAACACGGAACCATCCGCTCCATCGACAACCCCTTTGGAGCGCATCATGACCTTCCGCACCCCCTTGCTGCTGATCGCCGCCCTGCTGAGCCTGGCGGCCCAGGCCGAACCCGCCCCGCGCCAGGACCTGCTGGCCCAGTGCCCGGCGCTGGCCGAGCAGATTCCCGAACTCCTGGCCACGGCCAAACAGGAACTGGGCACCGAGGCCGAGGTGCAGGTGCTGTTGCATCTGGATGGCCAAGGCGTCCAGCAGGTCGAAGCCGTGAGCGGCCCGCGCCGCTACCTGAGCCGCGTGCGCACCGCGCTGCAGGGTCAGGATTGCCGCAGCGCCACCCCGCAGCGCCAGCTTCTTACCATCCGCTTCCAGGAACCGCGCGTTGAAGCGCCCAGCACGCGCTTCGCCGCCGCCTCCAGCCCCCGATGAACTCCACCCGCCGGCACGAACTTCGCATCGCCCTGGGCCTGGCCGCCGGCCTGGCCCTGGCGATGGCCGTGCCCGGCTTCGTGCACTGCGCCGTCGATGCCCCCGAGCCTGGCGCGTGCCTGCACCTGGTCAGCGGCGGCAGCCTGGGCAACTTCCTGATGCTGCTGAGCATGATGGCCTGCACCGCCTTGCTGCACCCCTGGCTGCCAGCGGGGCGGGGCCGCGGATTCGGTCTGGCGTTGCTGGTGCTGGCCGCCGCAGCGGTCGGCATGGGCCTGGCCTGGCTGGCGCACCAGGCCGACCCCAAGTTCGCGCCCGGACCCGGCCCTTACCTCATCCAGGTGATGCTGACCCTGGCCGCCTGCCTCGTCACCGCCCACGAGGCCACCCAGCGTGCCCGCGCCGAGGGCGCCCGTGCCCGTGCCCTGAACCAGCAGGCCCAACAGCAGGAGCGCGACCTCGCCACCGCCCGGCTGCAGCTGCTGCAGGCCCAGGTGGAGCCGCATTTCCTGTTCAACACCCTGGCCCATCTGCGCCGCCTGGCCCAGACCGACCCGCAAGGCGCACGCGCCATGCTGGCCGACCTGCTGCACTACCTGGGCGAGGCCCTGCCCAGCCTGCGCGACAGTGAATCGACGCTCGGCCGCGAGCTCGGCCTGGTGCGCGCCTACCTGGCCTTGCACCAGCTGCGCATGGGGCCCGAGCGCCTGCGCCTGCACTTCGATGTGCCCGCAGCCCTGCACGCCACGCCCCTGCCCTCCACCAGCCTGCTGAGCCTGGCCGAGAACGCCATCAAGCACGGCATCGCGCCTCAGGTGGGCGGCGGCGAGATCAGCGTGCGCGCCTGGCGCGACGGCGAGCAGCTGCTGCTCGAACTGGCCGACACCGGCCGCGGCATGAGCGCCGCCAGCGGCCATGGCACCGGGCTGGCCACCCTGCGCGCGCGCCTCAAGGCGATGTACGGCGAGGCGGCCAGCCTGAGCCTGCTGATGAACCAGCCGCGTGGGCTGATCGCCCGGCTCAGCCTGCCGCTATGAGCCTGGCCCCACAGCATCTCATCGGGCCAGCCATCCAGCACGCGCTGCGGCACTGGCGTTGGGCGCTCTTCATCGGCGCGGCCAATCTGTTCTCCAACGGCACGCCGTTTGCGAACAGCATGATCGAGGTCAACGTGCCCAGCGCCTTGGTCTACAACGTGCTGCAGTTCGGTTTCCCGCTGCTGGCCGCGCTGCATCTGGCCGACCGCCTGGTGGACGCCCGGCGCCTGGCCGCCCCGCTGGCCTATGGTGCCGCCGTGCTCGGCACGGTGGTGCTGGGTGTGTGGGTGATCGGCAAGGCGCTCACACCGTTTCTGGGCGTCGTCTCCTGGTGGAGCTGGCGGGCCGACATCGGCCTGGCCGCCACCAGCAGCGTCTGGCTGGGGCTGGGCGTGGCCGTCTACGCCCGCCTGCGCCAGCGCCGCCGCGTGCAGGCCCAGCTGCAGGCGGCCGAGCTGGCCCATGCCGAGCGCCAGCGCGAGCTGGCCGCCGCCCGGCTGCTGGCCCTGCAGGCGCGCGTGGACCCCGACCTGCTGTTCGAGCGACTGCAACGCGTCAGCACCGAGCTGGATCACGAGCCCTGGCGCGCGCAGGCCCGGCTGGATGCCCTGATTGCCTTGCTGCGCGCACTGCAGCCCCATGCCGAGGCGCGCGTGTCCAGCGTCGGGCGCGAGCTGGAGGCCGTGCAAGCCTATGCGCGCCTGATCAGCCAGGACGCCCAGCACACCGAGCGCCTGCATCTGCACCTGGACGAAGGTCTGGCCGAGCGGCCCCTGGCCCCCTTCGTGCTGCTGCCCCTGGTGCGCGGCCTGCTGCAGGCGCCCGGCACGATCTGGAGCCTGGACTTGCGCAGCCGCAGCGATGGCGGCACGCGCATCCAGGTGGATGCGCTCGGCCCCGACGAAGAGGCCACCCGCCAGGCCGCAGCAGCGCTGGAGCTGCCCGCGCTGGCCGACCGGCTGCGCGCCGTGCACGGCCAGGCGGCCCGCCTGGATCTGAGCCATTCCCCCTTGCCCCGCCTGACCCTGGACCTGCCACCATGGCCCGCATCCTGATCGCCGAAGACGAACCCCGGCTCGCCGCCGAGATCCGCGAGGAGCTGCTCAAACTCTGGCCGCAGGCTGAGGTCTGCGCCGTGGTGCACGACGGCCATGCCGCCCTGCAGGCGCTGGAGGCGCTGCAGCCCGAGGTCTGTCTGCTCGATGTGCAGATGCCGGGGCTCTCCGGCCTGGAGGTGGCGCGGCTGATCGGCAATCGCGCCCATGTGGTCTTCATCACCGCCTACGAGCAGTACGCGCTGCAGGCCTTTGACGAAGGCGCGGTGGGCTATCTGCTCAAACCCCTGGACGTGGTGAAGATGGCCCGCACCCTGGCGCGCGTGAAGGAGCGCCTGCACCAACCGCCGGCCGATCTCAGCGGCCTGGGTGGGCCGAGCGCCCCCAGCGCGGCGGACAGCGAACCGCTGCGCTGGCTGACCGTGCAGCGCGGCCGCGAACTGCAGCTGATCACCGTGGACGACGTGCAGTACTTCCGCGCCGACAACAAGTACGTGGCGGTGGTGACGGCCGATAACGAGGCGCTGATCTCGCTGCCCCTCAAGGAGCTGGTGGCGCGCCTGGACGGCGAACGCTTCTGGCAGGTGCACCGCAGCACCATCGTCAACGTCGGCGCGATCCGCTCGGTCAGCCGCTCACTGAGCGGCAAGCTCAGCATCGCCCTGAAACACAGGCCGGAGACCCTGGAGGTCAGCGCGGCCTATGCACACCGCTTCAAGCAGCTTTGACCCACCCCCGAAGCGGCTTCGCCGCCTCCCCCTCAAGGGGGCGCCGCCAGTGGCCCGGCAAAGCCGGTTCCACGGCGGCCCCATAAGGGGATCAGCCGTGCTTCCAGTTCGGCTGACGCTTGTCGAGGAAGGCGTTCATGCCCTCACGCTGGTCATTCGTACCGAACACCGCGTGGAACATGCCGCGCTCGATCTTCACGCCCTCGGTCAGCGGCACTTCAAACGCCTGGTTGGTCAGCTGCTTCATCAGCGCCACCACCGGGGCTGAGAAGCCGTTGATGGTCTCGGCCGCCTTGAAGGCTTCTTCGAGCAGCTGATCGGCCGGGATCACGCGGGCCACCAGGCCGGCGCGTTCGGCTTCGGCCGCATCCATGAAGCGGCCGGTCAGCAGCAGGTCCATGGCCTTGGCCTTGCCGACCCAGCGCGGCAGGCGCTGCGTGCCGCCGCCGCCGGGGATCACGCCGAGCTTGATTTCAGGCTGGCCGAACTTGGCGTTGTCGGCGGCGTAGAGGATGTCGCACATCATCGCCAGCTCGCAGCCGCCGCCCAGGCAGAAGCCGTGCACGGCCCCGATCACGGGCTTGCGCACGTCCAGGATGTGCTCCCAGTTCTTGCTGATCAGCTGGCTGTTGAAGGCCGAGAGGAAATCATGCTGCAGCAGGGTCGGGATGTCGGCACCGGCGGCGAAGGCCTTTTCGCTGCCGGTCAGCACGATGCAGCCGATGCCGGGGTCGGCATCGAAGGCCTTGAGCGCATGCCCCAGTTCGTCCATCAGCGGGTCGCTCAGCGCATTCAGAGCCTTGGGGCGGTTCAGGCGAATGACGCCGGTCTTGCGCGCGCCTTCGCCGCGGGTTTCAACCAGGATGTTTTCGTAGTTCATGGGGTGGAGCCTCTTGCGGTGGGGTTGGCATTCTCGGGCGCGGCCTCTTGCAGTGGCGGCTCGGCCAGCAGCAGGTCGACCCAGGTCTCGTCGTCCTGCAGGATGCGGATGCGCACCGGCAGGTATTGCAGCTGCGGGGCCAGCCAGACGGTGGCCTGCAGCGTGCCGCGGCTGTCCGTCACCACCGGGCGCAGCTGCCAGGCCGGCAGGGGCCCCAGCGGCGTATCCAGGGTCTCCAGCGCGACGATCTCGTAGCGCCAGGCATAGAGCCGGCGCGGCAGGGCCAGTGGCAGGGCGATGGCATGGCCGGCGCGGGCCTGTTCGCGGCCGGTGAGCAGCAGCCAGGTGAGTTGCACAAACTGGCTGGCGGAATCCTGCACGCCGGGCGGCGTGGGCTCCATGCGGCCGTTCGGAAACTGGATGCGCAGCGGGTCGATCAAGACCTGCACCCGGCGCGGGCTGGCCACCAGCACGCGGGTCTCCTCGTCGTACCGGCGCGGGCTGATGCCTTGCGGGCCGAGCTCACCCTCGCTGAGCATGCGCCGCGTGATGAAGGGCGCCAGGCTGGGCCCGACCGAGACCGTCAGCCGCACCTGGTAGCGCCGGCCCTGGCGCAGCCACTCGACCTCGGCATCGCCATGCACGGCGCCACGGTAATGGCCCGTCAGCTGGTAGCGCAGCCGGGTCGAGAGCGGCCACTCGGGCCCGGGCTCAGCCTCGGAAGGATCAGCCAGCACGGGCGGCGGGCTGAGTCCGGCCAGTGCGGGCAGCTCAGGCAGGGGCTTGGGCGGCTCCACGGCCGATGCCGCGGCGGCCGGCAGCGGCGCGGCGACCAATTGCCTGCGCGCGCGCGGCGCTTCAGCCTGCGGCTTGGGCGGCGCCGGTGGCGCCTTCAGCTCCATGGGCTTGCGCAGCTCGACCGCCATCCGCGCTGGCGGCGCTTGCAGGCTCAGCCCACCGCGCCACTGCCGCACCAACTGCCAATGCGCCCCGATGACCAGGACCAGCAAAACCCCAAACGCCAGTCCGCGACTGGACTTCAAGCGCACCGAAGATCAAGTGCCACCGCGGAACCGGCTTTGCCGGGCCGCAGGTGGCGCCCCCTGGGGGGAGGCGCCGCAGGCGCTTCGGGGGGGGCCATTAAGTTGCCGCTGCTGCCAGGAAGCAGCACAAGCTGGCGAGCAAGGTGCAGCGGAATCGCAAGGTCAGCCAGCTCTGCGCGCCCCAGCGGGCGTACTGTTGGCGGTCCACCGCATAGCAGGCGATCAGGGCCACGCCCTGCAGCACCAGGCCGGCATAGGCCGGCATCAGCGCGCCCATCGTGCCCAGCAGCGCCGGCACCACGGCCCAGACGTAGGGGAAGGTCTGACGCTCACCGGCCTGCAGCGCGCGGCCCCAGTGCACCGCGCCCAGGAATGAGAGCACCACGGCGGCGTAGGCCGACAGGCCGAGCAGCGCGTAGGTGTGCTCGTCCAGGCCGGGGCTGGCGCCATCGGGCGGCGGCAGCAGCCAGGCCAGCGCAGCGCCGAGCAGGAAAGGGATCAGCCCGGCGTAGGCCAGGCGCACCGCCACGGCGGGCGGCGGCGGCAAGGGGGCGGCGTTCAAGAGCGCTTCTCGGCTTTGGCCAGGCGCTCCACCAGCGCCTCCAGCGGAATCGCGCCGGGCGCGCGGGTGCCGTCCTCAAACAACACGGCAGGCGTGCCATGGATGGCGTACTTGCGCGCGAACGCCAGGTTGCGCTCCAGCGGCGCCTCGTCGCAGGTGCCCGTCACCTTCTCGGGCTGGCGGTTCTTCAGCATCCAGCCCAGCCAGGCATCGCTGCTGTCCTTGGCGCACCAGATGTCACGGCTCTTGTCGCGCGAATCGCTGCCCAGGATCGGAATGACGAAGGTGTAGACCGTCACATCCTTGAGCTCTTGCAGGGTGCGCTCGAAACGCTTGCAGTAGCCGCAGTTCGGGTCGGCGAACACCGCCACGCGCTGCTTGCCGCTGCCGCGTTTCCAGACGATGGCGTCCTTGAACGGCAGGCTGTCGAAATCCACCGCCGTCAGCTTTTCAATGCGCTCCTGCGTCAGGCTCTTGCGGGTCTTCAGGTCGATCAGGTCGCCATCAAACAGGAACTCGCCCTTGGCATCGGTGTACTTGATTTCGGTGCCGAAACGCACCTCGAACAGGCCGGCGACCGGCGATTTGCGCACCTCGTCCACGGGCGGGAAGTGGGCGGGCAGGCGCTGCGCCAGGGCCTTGCGGATGGTGGCTTCGTTGGCCTCGGCCGAGCAGCCCAGCATGGCGGCCAGGGCCAGGGTCAGGACGGGAAGGGTCTTCATGGACAGGGGCACCTCGGCCGGGGGGGTCAGCCCATCGCACGCTGGGCCAGCCAGCGCTTCAATGGGGGCAGTTGATTGACAAGGCTCAGGCCCTGGTTGCGCAGGCTGCGCAGCAGGGGCGAAGGATGGGCAAAACCGCTCCAGAGTGCGTCGGCCCCGCCGCCCATCAGCAGGGTGGGCAGGGCACGCTCGCGCGCATAGCGGCGCAGCAGGCGCTCGTCGCCCAGCGCCCGCCAGGCCTCGCGCTGGCGCAGCACCTGTGCCAGGGCCGCCACATCGCCCAGGCCCAGGTTCAGGCCCTGGCCGGAGAGCGGGTGCACCTGGTGGGCGCAATCGCCCAGCAGCACGAAGCCAGGGCCGCAGACTTGCCGGGCGCGCAGCCATTGCAGCGGCCAGGTCTTGCGTTCGCTGGCCAGCTTCAGCGAGCCGGACGAGCTGGCGCACAGGCGGTTCAGCTCGGCTTCGAAATCGGCGGGCTCGTCCACGGCCCATTGCTGAGCGGTCGCCGCGGGCTGCGACCACACCAGCGCATAGCTGCAGCCGGGCTCGGGGCGGTCCAGTGGCAGCAAGGCCAGGATCTCGAGGCCCTGGTCGCCCTGGCGGAACCACTGCCAGGCAATGCCCTGGTGGGGCTGGCTGGCCACCAGACGGGCGGCCAGCGCGTGGTGACCGTAGCGGTGCACCTCCACGTCCACCCCCAGGGCGGCACGGCTGCCGGCCTCGCGGCCCTCGCACAAGGCCAGCAGGGCATGGGGCACGTCTTCCTGCACCCGCTCCACATGGGGGGCGTAGCGCAGCGCGGCATCCAGCTGGGCTTCGAGTTCGCCGGCGTCGACGATCCAAGCCAGCTCCTCCACCTGGGCCTGCCAGGCCGAGAACTCGATCTGGGCGCCCGCGGCGTCGCCATGCACCTTCATGTCATGCACGGGAGTGCGCGACTCGGCGGGCAGGCTGTCCCAGACCTTGAGCTCCTGCAGCAGGCGGCGCGAGGCCGGGTTCAGCGCGTAGGCGCGCAGATCGGGGCCACCCGCGGCAGGGGTGCGGCCGCGCAGGGCCACGCGCAGGCCTTGGCGCGACAAGGCCAGCGCCAACGCCCGCCCGACGCAGCCGTCGCCGCGGATCAATACATCGACTGGAGCCCTGTGCATAGCCGGGGATTCTAGGAAGCCGCCCCAATCCCTGGCCGGCAGCAGGTCACGCCCGCCTAAAATCCCGCCCCTTTGCCCAGGATTCCCGATCGCCGGTCCTTTCCGCGCGACGTCCGGGCCCCCCGCTTTTCAAGGACTGTCCGATGAGCCTCAAGTGCGGCATCGTGGGTTTGCCGAACGTCGGTAAATCGACCCTCTTCAACGCCCTGACCAAGGCCGGCATCGCGGCCGAGAACTACCCCTTCTGCACGATTGAGCCCAACGTCGGCATCGTCGAGCTGCCGGATCCGCGCCTGGACGCGCTGTCCGAAATCGTCAAGCCCGAGCGTGTGGTGCCGGCCATCGTCGAGTTCGTCGACATCGCCGGCCTGGTGGCCGGGGCCAGCAAGGGCGAAGGCCTGGGCAACCAGTTCCTCAGCCACATCCGCGAAACCGACGCCATCGTTAACGTGGTGCGCTGCTTCGAAGACCCGAACGTCATCCACGTCAACGGCAAGGTCGACCCGATCTCCGACATCGAGGTCATCCAGACCGAGCTCTGCCTGGCCGATCTCTCCACCGTGGAGAAGAGCCTGGTGCGCTACAGCAAGCAGGCCCGCGCCGGCGGCGACAAGGAGGCCCTGCGCCTGGTGGACGTGCTGAAGAAGTGCGAGGTCGCGCTGAACGAAGGCAAGCCGGTGCGTTCCATCGACTTCAGCAAGGAAGAGCTGGTCGTCTTGAAGCCCCTGTGCCTGATCACCGCCAAGCCGGCCATGTTCGTCGGCAACGTGGCCGAGGACGGCTTCGAGAACAACCCCTTCCTGGAGCGCCTGAAGGAGTACGCCGCAGCGCAGAAGGGCCCGGTGGTGGCGATCTGCGCCAAGACCGAAAGCGAGCTCTCCGAGATGAGCGACGAGGACAAGGCGATGTTCCTCTCGGAGATGGGCCAGACCGAGCCGGGTCTGAACCGCCTGATCCGCGCCGCCTTCAGCCTGCTGGGTCTGCAGACCTACTTCACCGCCGGCGTCAAGGAAGTGCGCGCCTGGACCATTCACAAGGGCGACACCGCCCCGCAGGCGGCCGGTGTGATCCACACCGATTTCGAACGCGGCTTCATCCGCGCCCAGACCATCGCCTTCGAGGACTTCATCACCTACAAGGGTGAGCAGGGTGCCAAGGACGCCGGCAAGATGCGCGCCGAAGGCAAGGACTACGTCGTCAAGGATGGCGACGTGATGAACTTCCTGTTCAACGTCTGAC
>JBDHSJ010000167.1:0-9168 GCA_039808065.1 Burkholderiaceae bacterium
GCAAGCGGGGGCGAGCTCAGCTCGAAGCTGGGCGCCCGATCGGCCGGGGCGTTGCCGGCGCGCACCCAGCCGGTCAGCCTGCCGCCCAGGGCGCGCCACATCGCTTCGACAAGCCGGGCGTTGTAGCTGGCGGGCTCGGGGTCGGCCAGCGGCCAGGCGGCCTCGCCACAGCTGGCCGGCCAGCTGCCAGCCAGGCGCAAGGGGCCGCTGGCGCGGCCGGTTTCCTCCACCCAGCTGGCGCGCAGCTGGCCGCGGCCGTCCAGGCAGGGGCCGGGTTTCAGCGGCACGCGGTCCTGCGCCAGCGTCAGGCCGGTGTCCAGCTGCAGCCAGGCCACGCCGCGGGCCGGGTCAGGGCGGATCAGCAGGGTGTGCGCCTTGTAGTTGAACAACAGGGCGTCGGACCGCACGTTGCCGGCGCGCCAGGGCTCGCCGTCGAAGTCGGCCGGGCTTTGGGTGTCGGGGGCGAAGGCGCGGTTGTCGAGCACGATGTCGCCCTGGATTTCGCGCACCCCGAGCTGCTGCACGCGGCGCAGCAGCAGCCAGAGGCGCTCCAGCACCAGGCTGGGGTCGCCGCGGCCCTGGATCACCAGATCGCCCTTCAGCAGGCCGCGCTCCGCATCCAGCGTGCCGTCCAGCCAGACCGGCGTCTTCCAGCGCCAGGCCGGGCCCAGCTGCTCCAGGGCGGCAAAGCTGGTGGCCAGCTTGCTCAGCGAAGCCGGGTTCTGCGGTGCGGCTTCGCGCCAGCGCCAGCGCGGGCGGGCCGAATCCACCGGCGCCACCCACAGCGCCAGGGCCTCGGGCGGCAGCTGCGCGGTCTTCAACGCCTGCTGCACGGCGGGTGGCAGGCGGGGCGGGCTGGCCGCCTGGGTTGGGGGGAGGAGAAACGCGCAGGTCAGTGCGAACAAGGGAGCAAGGCAACGCATGCCGCCCATAGTAGGGAACCTACACTGGCGCCCCTATGCCGATGCCCCCCGAAACCGCTCCTGCCCAGGCCCCGACATGCCTGTTGGCCCTGGATGGTGCCACCGACCAGCTCGCTCTGGCCCTGGTGTGCGCAGATGGGCGTGAGTGGACGCGGGACGCCCCCGGCGGCGCCCAGGCTTCGGCCACCTTGATCCCGCTGCTGCAGGCCCTGCTGGCAGAGGCCGGCGTGCAGGGCCGCGAGTTGGCTGGCATCGCCTACGGCCGCGGCCCCGGCGCCTTCACCGGCTTGCGCGCCGTGTGTGCCGTGGTGCAGGGTCTGGCCCTGGGCTGGGACAGGCCGGTGCTGGAGCTGGACAGCCTGGCCTTGGTGGCCGAGGCCGCGCGCCAGCAGCACGCCCCCTTCACCCAGGGCTGGGTGGCGATGGACGCCCGCATGGGCGAGTGCTACGCCGCGCCCTACCGCTGGAGTGGCAGCGCCTGGCACAGCGAGCAGGCCCCGGGCCTGTGGAACCCGCAGGACCTTCAACAGGCCTGGGGACCACAGACCCCGCCTTGGACGGGCAGCGCCCAGCCGCTGCTGGCGCCCGAGCGCGCCGCGGCCTGGTTGAGCGGTGGCAGCCGTGCGGCCGCGCTGGCGGCCCTGGCACGCCAAGCCTGGGTCGCACCGGCCTGGAAGGACGCTGCCGAGGCCCTGCCGCTCTATGTGCGCGACAAGGTGGCCCTGACCACCGCCGAGCGAGAAGCAGCCGCGGCTGCGGCTGCGCATTGATGCTCCGAGCGGCCATGGGTGCGGTACTGCGTCATCACCTGGAGCGCATCGACATCGGGGTCGAGGACCTGGACGAGCTCATGGGCATTGAGCAGGCCGCCTACTCGCACCCCTGGAGTCGCGGCAACTTCATCGACTCGATCAGCGCCGGCCATCTGCTTTGGGGCCTGCGCGAGCCGCTGAGCGGCGAGCTGCTGGCCTATTGCGTGCTGCAGCGCGTGCTGGACGAGGCGCACCTGCTCAACATCACCGTGGCCCGCGGCCATTGGGGTCGCGGTCTGGCCAGCGAGCTGCTGCGGTCCCTGCACGAACACCAGCGCCAGAGCGGCGCGCGCCAGATGTGGCTGGAAGTGCGCGTGAGCAATGCGCGCGCCCAGGCCCTCTATGAACACCTGGGCTACCGCGAAGTGGGCCAGCGCAAGGGCTACTACCCGGCCCTGCAGGGTCAACGCGAGGACGCACGTGTGATGCGCCTGGACCTGGAGCCCGCCCCGTGACGCCGCGCTGGGACGAACGCCAGCGCGCGATGCTGGGGGCGCTGGGCATCAACTGGTGGCCGGGGGGAGCGGGCCAGCCGGCACGGGCCGCACCGGCCCCTGCGCCGTCCCCTGCGCCGGCGCCTGTCGTGGCGGCTGCACCGCCGAGGGCGACGCCGCCCGCTCCGGTGGCGGAGGTGGCGTCCAGCCGGTCGGTGACGGTGACCGAGCGGGGGCAGGGGCTGGGCGAACCCGTGCCGGTGCAGGAATCAGTCGTCACCGATGTGGCGGGCCTGGACTGGCCCGTGCTCGAAGCACGCATTCGCAGCTGCCAGGCCTGCGTGCTGTGCCAGAAGCGCCGCCAGGCCGTCCCGGGCGTGGGGCTGCAAACGGCCGACTGGCTGATCGTGGGCGAGGGCCCGGGTGAGCAGGAGGACCTGCAGGGCGAGCCTTTCGTCGGCCCCTCGGGCCAGTTGCTGGACGCCATGCTGGCCGCGCTGCAGCTCAGCCGCCAGCCGGGCGCACCGGCGGGGCAGGTCTACATCGCCAACGCCGTGAAATGCCGTCCCCCGGGCAATCGCAACCCTGAGCCGGAGGAGATCGCCGCCTGCCGGCCCTACCTGCTGCGGCAGATTGAGCTGATCCGTCCGCGCGTCATCCTGGCTTTGGGTCGCATCGCCGTGCAGTCGCTGCTGGGCAGCGAGGCGCCGCTGGGCAAGCTGCGCGGCCAGGTGCACCGCGGGCCGCTGGACGTGCCCGTGGTGGTGAGCTACCACCCGGCCTACCTGCTGCGCAACCCGCTGGAAAAGGCGCGTGCCTGGGAAGACCTGTGCCTGGCGGCCGACACGCTGGAGGCCGCGCCATGAACGGCCGCGAGCTCGAAGCCCAAGCCCAGGCGGCCATCGAAGAAGCGGCGCGCTTGCGCCTGGTGGCCGACAACGTGCCGGTGTTGATTGCCCTGTACGAGGCCGGCTCCAACCGCTGCCTGTACGCCAACCGACCCTATGCCGAGACCTTCGGCTTCACGACCGAGAGCATCGTCGGCCTGCATGTGGCCGACATCATCGGCACGGCGGCGCATGAGGCCATCCAACCGGCCGTGGCCCAGGTGCTGCAGCGACGCCGGGCTGCCAATTACGAGCGCACGCTGCGCGGCGCCGACGGCGAAACGCAATGGATCGACGTGACCCTGCTGCCGCACATGGACACGGCGGGCCAGGTCGTCGGCGCCTTCGTGCTGATCCACGACATCACCAAGCACCGCCGCGCCGAGGCCTTGCTGCGCGACAGCGAAACCCGGCTCGACAAATTCCTGCACGCCACGGTCGAGGGCATCGTGTTCCACCGCGGCGGCACCATCTCCGACGCCAACCCGCCGCTGTGCGAGCTGATCGGCTACCGCCGCGAGGAATTGGTGGGTCGCTACGTGATGGACTTCGTGGCCCCCGACGAGCAGGAGCGCGTGACACGCGTGATGCTGGAGCGCCAGGAGCTGGCCTACGAGAGCGCCATCGTGCACCGCAACGGCGAGCGCATCCCGGTGGAGCTGATCGCCCGCACCATGGAATACGGCGGCGAGACCCTGCGCATGAACATCGTGCGCGACATCCGCGACCGCCTCGCGGCGCAGGCGCGCATCCACCACCTGGCGCACCACGACGCATTGACCGGCATGCTCAACCGTGCCGCCTTCATGGAGCGTCTGCAGCAGGCCCTGCAGCGCGCACGCCAGAAGGCCGGTCATCTGGCCCTGATGTTCATCGACCTGAACAACTTCAAGCGCGTCAACGACTCGCTCGGGCATCTGGAGGGCGACCGTGTGCTCGTCACCGTGGCCGAGCGGGTGCGCACCTGCCTGCGCAGCACCGATCAGGTGGCGCGCTTCGGCGGCGACGAGTTCGTCGTGCTGCTCGAAGACATCCGCGGCCCCGAGGACGTGCACCAGGTGCTGAAGGCTCTGCTCGATGTGGTCGAGGTGCCGGTGGAGACCATGGGCCGCGCCCTCTCCGTCACGCCCTCGATCGGTATCGCCCTTTACCCGGCGCATGGCGACACGCCGGAGCTGCTGATCCAGCACGCCGACACCGCCATGTACGGCGCCAAGGCCCGCGGCGACAAGCAGTACCAGTTCTTCGAGCCCTCGATGGAGCTGACGGCCTACAACGATCTGGTGGTGGAGACCCAGCTGCGCGAGGCGCTCGCGCGCGAGGAGTTCGAGCTCTATTACCAGCCGCAGATCGAGCCGCGCCACGGTCGTCTGGTCAGCGCCGAGGCCCTGCTGCGCTGGCGGCACCCGGTGCGCGGCCTGCTGACGCCCGAGAGCTTCATCGCTGTGGCCGAGCGCCACCCGCTGATGGTGCCGCTCTCGCAATGGGTGCTGCGGCGCGCCGCGCTGCAGGCGCAGGACTGGCACCGCCGCGGCGTGGCGCAGGCGCGCATTGCCGTCAACCTCAGCCAGGTGCAGTTCCGGCTGGACGGCTTTGCCGACACCGTGCGCGCGGTGCTGAGCGAGGTGGGCGTGCCGGGCGAATGGCTGCAGCTGGAACTGACCGAGCGCATGCTGATGGACGACGTGGCCGGCGCCGTGGACACCTTGCAGCAGCTGCGCGCGTTGGGCGTGACGATCGCCGTGGACGACTTCGGCACCGGGCATACGGCGCTCGCGCACCTCACCCAGCTGCCCTTGGACAAGCTCAAGATCGACCAGAGCTTCATCGCCGGACTGCCGCAGGAGAACGGCGCGCGTGCCGTGACCCGCGCCATCGTGCAGATGGCCCAGGGCCTGGGCCTGCGCGTGGGCGCTGAGGGCGTGCGCCGGCGTGAGCAGTGGAGCCTGCTGCAGGACTGGGGATGTGACGAGCTGCAGGGCGAGTTGGTGGCGCCGCCGCTCTCCGTCGCCCAGTTCGAAGCCTGGTGCCGGCAGCGCGAGGGAACATGACCTCCAGTCTCCCTGCGGTTGCCACCTTGCAGGCCGCGCTGGGCCAGCGGCCCAGCTCTTCGTCTGGCACAGCCGGCCCACCGGACCGCCTGTGTCCAGCCTCAGCCCCCCGAGGGGGCGCCCTTGGCCTTGGGGCGGCCCGGCGGCCAAGGGGGCTGCGTTGAACCCGCTCGAACAACGCATCCGCGCCCGCATCGAGCAGGCGGGTGGCTGGCTGCCTTTTGACGCCTTCATGGCCGAGGTGCTGTACGCGCCTGGCCTGGGCTACTACAGCAGCGGTCGCCCCACCTTCGGCCTGGGACCGCAGGGTGGCAGCGATTTCGTCACCGCGCCCGAGCTCAGCCCTCTGTTCGGGCAGGCTCTGGCGCGCCAGCTCGCACAGGCGCTGGAATTGACCCGGACCGACGAGCTCTGGGAGTTCGGTGCCGGCAGCGGCGCGCTGGCCGAAAGCGTGCTCGACGCCCTGGCCGCGCGCGGCCGGCCGCCGCGCCGCTACCGCATCGTGGATCTTTCCGGCACCCTGCGCGAGCGCCAGCAGCAGCGCCTGGCCCGCTTCGGTGATCGCGTGCAGTGGTTGGACGCACTTCCTGCGCATTTCGAAGGCGTGGTGCTGGGCAACGAGGTGCTCGACGCGATGCCTGTCAAGCTGCTGCACTTTGATGGCCAGCGCTGGCACGAGCGCGGCGTGGCCGTCGGTTCGGCGGGCCTGCAGTGGGCCGACCGCCCGAGCGAGCGCCGTCCGCCCTACGACCACGGGCACTGGGTGCCTGGCACCGTGACCGAGATCCACACCCAGGCCAAGGCCTGGCTGCGCACCCTGGCCGCGGGCCTGGCACGCGGCGCGATCTTCCTGATCGACTACGGCTTTGGCGACGCCGAGTACTACCACCCGCAGCGCATCGGCGGTACCTTGATGTGCCACCACCGCCACCAGGCCGATGCCAACCCCCTGGTGATGCTGGGCGAGAAGGACATCACCGCCCATGTCAACTTCACCAGCATGGCCCTGACGGGCCAGGACGCCGGCCTGTCGGTGCTGGGCTACACCACCCAGGCGCGCTTCCTGCTCAATTGCGGCATCGGCGAGCTGCTGCAGAAGGCCGACCTGCGCACGCGTGCGAATGCTCAGAAGCTCCTGACCGAGCACGAGATGGGCGAGCTCTTCAAGGTCATCGGATTTGTGGTCGCGGGCCAGGAGTTCGACGCCATCGGCTTTGCCGAAGGCGACCGCAGCCACCGGCTCTAGCCATGAAGCGCCATCTGCTGCTGCTGCTGCTGCTGCTCGCCCTGCTGCTGCCGCTTGGGGTCCAGGCTCAGCGCATCGCCTTCATCAACCCCGGCAAGTCCGACGAGGCGTTCTGGCGTACTGCCGGGCTGGCCATGCAGGCCGCGGCGCGCAGCCTGGGTGTTCAGTTCGAGCAGCGCTTTGCCGAACGCGACCCCGAGCGCGCGGTGGCGTTGGCGGCCGAGATCGCCGCCCGTCCGGCGGCGCAGCGACCGGATTACGTCATCCTCGTCAACGAGAAGACCACCCTGGTGCGCAATGCCCAGCAGCTGCAGGCCGCCGGCATCAAGAGCTTTGCCGCCTTCAGCGGCCTGCTGCAGCAAGAGCACGAGGCCTATGCGCCGCGCCGTGGCCTGCCCCTGCTGCTGGGCAGCCTGGAGCCCCAGGCGGAGGAGGCTGGGTACCTGACCGCCAAGGCCTTGATCCAGGCCGGTCGGCAGCGCCAGCTCCATGGCGCGGACGGCCGCCTGCACTTCCTGGCGATTGCCGGTGACCGCTCCACCCCGGTCTCGATTGCCCGCAATGAGGGCATGCGCCGCGCCGTGGCCGAGGCGCGCGGCGTGGTGCTCGAGCAGACGCTGTTCGGCGACTGGAAGCGCGACTTGGCCGCGCAGCAGATGGGACAGCTGCTGCAGCGCGGGCCGGCGCCCCAACTCGTCTGGGCCGGCAGCGACCAGATGGCCTTCGGTGCCATGAGCGCCGCCGAGGGGCAGGGCCTGGAGCCCGGCCGCCAGCTGCTGTTCTCGGGTATCAACACCTCGGAAGAGGCGATGGAATCCGTGCTGAATGGCCGCTTGAGTGCACTGGCGGGCGGCCACTTTCTGTGCGGCGCCTGGGCGCTGGTGATGCTGCACGACTACCACCGCGGCATTGACTTCGCGCGCAGCGAGGGCCTGGAGCTGCAGCGCCCGATGTTCATGCTGTTTGGCCGTGCCCAGGCCCGCGCCTACCTGCAGCGCTTCGATGCCCAGGGCATCCAGGCGCTGGACTTCCGGCCCTACAGCAAGGCCCACAACCCCCAACTGCTGCGCTACCCCTTCCGCCTGGATGGGCTGATGCGCTGAACGCCACCATGAAAGCTCTGCTGCTTGCCCTGGCCGCCCTGGCCCCGTTCACCACCGCCGCCCAGACCGAGGAGGCCTTGCGTTGCCGCGGCCTCGCAGACGACCGCGAGCGTCTTGCCTGCTTCGACCGCTGGGCTGCAGGTCTGGCCGCAGCCCCCACCAAGCCCGCCGCCACGCCGGCCACCCCCGCCGCGGCGGCGCCCGCCCCGGCGGACTTCGGGCTGCCGAGCAAGCCGGCGGCGCCGAACGCCGACCGTGTCGAGAGTCATATCGACGGCTTGTTCGAAGGCTGGAAGAAGGGGCAGGTCATTCGCCTGGCCAACGGCCAAAGCTGGCGGGTGCACGACGACAGCTCCGCCTACCTGAACCTTCAAAGCCCCCGCGTGACGGTGCGCCGCAGCGTCTTCGGTGGCTACCTGATGGAATTTGAGGGCAGCAACAAGGTGGTGCGGGTCCGTCGGGTGGAGTGAAGGCAGGCCCTCACAAGGGGTAGTCGTAGCGGATGAAGCCGCGGTGCTCCGCCAGGCGGTCGTAGAGGGCCCGCGCCGTGGCGTTGTGCGCCTGGGTCAGCCAGTACAGGCGCTGCGCGCCTTGGCTGCGCGCCTGCCCGGCCACGGCCTCGATCAGGCGCCGGCCCAGCCCCTGGCCGCGCTGCGCCGGGTCCACAAACAGATCCTGCAGATAGCACACCCGCTCGCCCCAGGTGGAGGCATGGAACAGGTAGTGCGCCAGGCCCAGCAGGCGCTCGCCATCCGTCAGCACCAGGGCACGGGCCGGGCCGCCCTGCAGCAGGGGGCTCCAGGCGGCCTCGTAGGCGGCGTCGGTCAAGTGCACGCCGTAGAAGGCCTTGTAGCCGCGTGCCAGGCGCTCCCAGTCGGCACGGTCTGTGGTTTGCAGCCCGCGCAGGAACACGCCGTGGCTCATGAGGGAATCAGGCTGGCGTGGCCGGCCAGCAGCACCCAGCGGTCTCCCTGGCGCACCCAGGTGTCGGTCACCAGAAAGCGGTAGTCAAAGGGCTTGCCCTGCCAGCTGCCGGTCTGGTGCAGCACGCCGGTCAGCACCGCGGTGTTGCCCAGCACGCGTACCTGCACCTGCTCGGTCTGGTTGCGGCTGAAGTGCAGAGCCGGCGAGGCGACCTCACTCAGCATGCGGGCACGGTCCTTCCGGCTGCCATCGCTGGCGGTCAGCACGAACTCCGTGGCGTAAAAGGGTTCGATGGCCTGGGCGTCGCCCGCCATGATCAGCCGGTTCAGCTGGGCATCGGCTTCGGCCACCGCCGGGTCGGCGGGCTCGGCCTGGACGGCACCCGCGGCCAGGCTCAGGCTCAGGCCCAAGCGGCTCAGAAATTTCCACATCTCGCAGGGCTCCTACAAAAAGCAAGGGCCACACTCTAGGAATTGCGATGGTTCTGATGAAGAACCAAGATGGGGCAAATTCATGGAGCCAACACGCACAGCCGATGCCTGGTTGATCGATGGTGCCGGCCTGCGGCTGGAACGCGGTGCGGGTCGCTCGCTGACGCAGCAGCTGGTGGATCAGCTCAAGGCCGCATTGCAGGCGGCCGAACGTGGCGCACGCCTGCCGCCCAGCCGTGCGCTGGCCCAGGCCCTGGGTGTGGGCCGCAACACCGTGCTGGCGGCGTACGAGCGCCTGGCCGACGAGGGCTTCATCGAGGGCCGCGCCGGCGCCGGCACGCGTCTGCTGCAGCCTCA
>JBDHSJ010000168.1:0-9044 GCA_039808065.1 Burkholderiaceae bacterium
TGGTTCAGCAGGCCACGCAGCTCGGGGCTTTGCATCAGCTGACCCTGCACGATCACCGGGTTCATCAACGCGGCATCCGCCAGGCCTTCGCGCAGTGCGCGTACCACGCCGCCGGTGTCGGCCTCGACCACCAGGCGTCCGTGGGCGCGCAGCTGTTCCAGCAGTTCACGGTACTGCGGTCCGTTGTCCACGCCGCGCAGCACCACCACGCGCAGGGCGCTGTCCTTCAGCAGGCTGGCGCGGTTGTGCACAACCGCGGGCAGGGGCCGCAGCGCCACCAGGGTGGGGCGCACCTGCAGCAGGGCCACATGCTGGCCGAAGGGGTCGCGGCGCTCGGTGCGCTGGGCCGGCAGCATCACATCGGCGCGGCGCGCCAGGAACAGCATTTCCTGGCGTGCTCGCGGTACCGCCTCGAAGCGGAACTGGCAGCCCTGGGTGCGACCGACCTCCTGCAGCACTTCCACAAAGGCACCACCGATCTGGCCCTGGTCCACCGTGACCATCAGGCCGATGGGAGCGACCGGCACCTCCAGCGGGCGCGAGCAGCCGGCCTGCGCGCCCAGGCTGGCGCCAAGCATCAGGGGGACAAGGTGGGCGAGCAGGTTCATGGGGCGTTCCGAGGCACCCATTTGAACGTGGCGCCTCGCGGCCGGCACGCCGAAAAGGCTAGGGTTTCCATCGGCATGGTGCCGCGAGGCCTGCGGCACAGTGGTGCCGAAGGGGGATGCGATGACCAGCGACGTCGTGCTCTGTGTGGATGACGACCACACTGTGCTGCGCAGCCTGCGCAGCCTGCTGGTGGCTCGCCTGGAGCCCGGCACGCGGGTCGAGATCGCCGAGAGCGGCGCCGAGGCGCTCGAGATCCTGGAGGAGCTGGACGCCGAGGGCCTGGCCTGCAGCGTGCTCCTGTCGGACTTCATCATGCCCGGCATGCGCGGCGACGAGCTGCTGGTGCAGGTGCATCGGCGCTGGCCGCACACGCTGAACGTGATGCTGACCGGTCAGAGCGACCTGGAAGGCGTGAAGCGTTCGATCAACGAGGCGGCGCTGTACCGCTTCATTGAGAAGCCCTTTGACAACGAAGACTTGGTGCTGACGCTGCAGACCGCCCGCCATGCCTACCGCCAGGGCCGCGAGCTGGCCCTGCGCAATGCCGAGCTGGAGCGCCTGAACCGCGAACTGGAAGGCAAGGTGGCGGAGCGGACGGCGCAACTGGAGGCGGCGAACCGCGAGTTGCAGCGACTCTCCGGCACCGATGCGCTGACCGGCCTGGCCAACCGCCGCCGGCTTGATGAAGCCCTGGAGCAGGAGTGGCGGCGCTCCGGCCGGGCCGAGCATGCGCTGGCCTTGATCCTGCTGGACATCGACCACTTCAAGCGCGTGAACGACGAGCATGGCCACCCGGTCGGTGATCAGGTGCTGGTGGAGCTGGCGCAGCTGCTGCGCCAGGGTGTACGGGGCACCGATCTGGTGGGCCGCTGGGGTGGCGAAGAGTTCATGATCCTCTGCCCTGACACCCATCCGGCCGGCGCCCTGGCCCTGGCCGAGAAGCTGCGTGAGGGCATCGCCTCGCACGCCTTTCCGGTCGTCGGCCACAAGACCAGCAGCTTTGGCGTCGCCACGCTGCGGCCCAGTGACGAACTGCCCGCCCTGCTGGCGCGGGCCGACGCGGCGCTGTACCGCAGCAAGCACGAGGGTCGCAACCGGGTCAGCCATGAACCCTGAGCCCCGGCCGCGCCGTGCGCTGCTGCTGCTCGGCCTGAACCTCCTGGTGCCGCTGGGCCACGGCGGTGCCCGCGGCGCCGCTTGCCCCCTCGCGGCCCGGCTCGGGCCCGGGCTGTGCGACGCCGATGGCGATCTGCTGGCCGACGCCCCTGCAGACCCGCGCCAATGGATCGACCCTGACCCCTTGGTGATGGCTGATGTGCCGACTTCCGACATGACCCGGCGCGCCGCCCGCGCCGAGCCCTTCCGTCTGCACCTGGAGCGCCTGCTGCAGCGCCGTGTCAGCTACTTCATCGCGCGCGACTACGCCGACCTGATCACCGCCTTTCATGCCCAGCGCGTGCACCTGCTGAATGTGCACACCGGCTCGGTGGAGCAGGAGGTGGTGTGCGGCGGCTATGTACCGATCGCGCAGCCGATCGAGCCCGGTGGCGAGCTGGCCGGCTACCGCATGGAAATCGTCGTGCCGGCCGGCTCGCCGCTGCGCCGCGTTGAAGATCTGAAGGCCCGCACCCTGACCTTGGTCGATGAGCGCTCGGCCAGCGGCTACAAGCTGCCGCGCGCCTTGCTGGAGCGCGAGTTCCGCATGCGGGCCGGGCGCGAGTACCAGGTCAACTTCAGCGGCCGGCATGACAACTCCATCATGGGCGTGGCCAACGGCCTGTACGAGGCCGCTGCCGTGGGCAGTGCCGTGCGTACCGACTTGCTGCGCCAGAAGCTGCTGGACCCCGACAGCCTGCGCGTGATCTACACCTCGCCCCTGCTGCCCCATTCGCCCTGGGGCGTCAGCAACCGCCTGAAACCACAGCTGGTGGAGCAGCTGCGCAAGGCCCTGCTGGCCTATGACGGCCCGGACCATGTGCTGCAGTCGGGCTCGCGCTTCCGCGCGGCGGACTACCGGCGCGATTGGGACTTCATGCGCGAGCTCAATCGCAGCGTGGGTGAGCAGCCGAGCTGTCGCTGACCGGTTCGTTCCGTGCACCCGCCCCGCTTCGACCTGCACCCCTTGGGCCTGCGCGCCCAACTGCTCACCATCCTGCTGCTCATCGCCAGCCTGGCGGCCGTGATCGCCCTGGTGCTGCTGCATGCGCTGGGCCAGGTGGAAGCGGCGCTGACGCGCATCGTCGGCGTCGATCTGGACCGCTTCGAGCTGTCGCAACGCATGGCCACGCAGGCACAGAACGTCGTCGCACAGGTTCCTACGTTGACCCGCGCCGGCTCGGAGGCGGCGATTGACAGCGCGGGCGTGCGGCTGGAGCAGGATCTGAACGACCTGACCAAGACCTTGCGGGCTTTGAGTGCAGCCGGCAACGCCGACCCCGAGCTGCGCATCCTGCAGGGCTTTCTGGACAACTTGCGCAGCAACATCGCACAGCTGCAGCAGATCGCGCGTCGCCGGCTGGTGCTGGAGCAAAGCCAGGCCAGCGCCATGCGGCGCCTGGAAAGCCTGCGCCAGCTGCTGAGCAAGGACGATGGGGGGGCACCCTCGCTAGCCGTGCTGCGCGCACGCCAGCGTCTGTTCGATCTGAGCGTGGCCATGGTGACGGGCGCGCAGCTCAGCGACCCTGTTGAACTTCAGGCGCTGCTGACGCGCGTGAACGCCGAGGTGCAGGCGTTGGCCCGCAGCCTGCCCAGCCAGGGGTTGCCGGCTGGCTTCCAGCGGCGCGCGAGTGAATTGCTGAACCTGCTGGGGGCAGCCGAGAACCCATTGCGCCTGCGTCTGGATCAGGTACGCCTGTCCTATCTGCAGGAGACCCGGCTGTCCGTCAACGGTTCGCTGTCGGATCGCTTTCTGGCCACCGCCGCCAGCTTCAACCAGAGCACGCAGGCCTCGGTGCGCGCCCTCGGGTCGGACCTGGGCAGCCTGATCCGGCGCCAGCGCGCCGTTTCGGTGTTCGCCTTCGCCGCCATGGCACTGGGCGTGGTGGGGGTGCTGATCTACGCCAACCTCTTCATCGTGCGGCGCCTGCGCCAGCTGCTCGATGGCATCGAGGCCAGCAAAGCCGCACCGCACACGCGCCTGCCGGCGCTGGGGCGCAACGAAATCGGCGACCTGGCGCGCGCGCTGCAGGACAACCTGGACCTGCTCGCCGGCCGCGAGGCCGCCACCCTGGCCGCCAAAGAAACCGCCGAGCAGGCCCTGGAGAGCCTGCGCCGCACCCAGAGCCAGCTGTTGCAGTCCGAGAAGATGGCCCTGCTGGGCCAGCTGGTGGCCAGCGTGGCGCATGAGATCAACACCCCAATCGCCGCCGTCAAGAGCAGCGGCAATGCCATGGCCATGGCCCTGGACCAATGGCTGAGCGGCCTGCCCGACCTGCTGCGCCAGCTGGATGCCGCCACGCTGCAGGCTTATCTGGATCTGGTGGGCCAGGTGCGCCAGGCCCGGCCCATGGAAAGCACCCGTGCCGAGCGCCAGCGCGTGCGCGAGCTGGCTGCCGCGCTGGAGGCCGAGGGCGTGGCCAGCAGCCACTGGGTGGCCGGGCGGCTGGTGCAGATCAACCCCGCGCTGGCCCTGGGCCCGGTGCTGCCGCTGTGCCGCCACCCGCTGGCCGCCCATGTGCTCGACAGCGCGGCCGCCCTGGCCACCCTGCTCAGTGGCGCGCAGAACATCAACACCGCGGTGGAGCAGGTGGCCAAGATCGTGTTCGCGCTCAAGAGCTATTCACGCGCCAGCGGCGATGCTCCCCGCGTGCTGGCCGATGTGCGCGAAGGCCTGGAAACCGTGCTGACGCTGTACCACAACCGCATCAAGCGCGGCGTGGAGCTGGTGCGCCACTTCGAACCGGTGCCGCCGCTGCACTGCTGGCCCGACGAACTCAATCAGGTCTGGACCAATCTGATCCACAACGCCTTGCAGGCCATGCAGGACCGGGGCCGGCTGGAGCTTGGGCTCGGCTTGCAAGGTGAGCACCTGGTGGTGCGCATCCGCGACAGTGGGCCCGGCATCCCGCCGGAGCTGCACCAGCGCATCTTCGAGCCCTTCTTCACCACCAAGGCCAGCGGCGAGGGCAGCGGGCTGGGACTGGACATCGTGCGTCGCATCGTCGAAAAGCATGGTGGCCGCATCGAGGTCGAGAGTCGGCTCGGCGAGGGCGCCGAGTTCCGCGTCTACCTGCCGCTGCGGCCCGAGGCTTGAACCGTTGCACCATGTGCCTGGCTGTCTTCGCTCTCGCTTCCCACCCGCGCTACCCCTGGGTACTGGCGGCCAACCGTGACGAGTTCTACGCCCGCCCCAGCGCCGCCTTGGACTGGTGGCCCGACGCCCCGCTGCTCGGCGGGCGCGACCTGCACGCCGGTGGCAGCTGGCTGGCCCTGCACCGCAGCGGCCGCCTGGCGCTGGTGACCAATGTGCGTGAACCGCAAGTGGCGCCGCCCCCCGAAGCCGCTTCGCGCGGGGAGCTGGTGCTGCAGGCCCTGCAACGGCCCGCCCCCGCGCTGGATGAACTGCGCCAGGCGCCGCGGGCCGGCTTCAATTTGCTTTGGGCCGATCTGAAGGCCGGCGAAGCACACTGGCTCAGCAACCGGGCCGGGGGCGGGGCCGTGACGCCGGGGCTGCACGGCCTATCCAACGCCGCGCTGAACACCCCCTGGCCCAAACTGAAGCGTCTGCGCAGCCAGCTCGCGCAGGCCTTGCAGGACGAGCCGGAGCCCGCGCGATTGACCGCCACCTTGCTAGCCGCCCTGGCCGACCGCCAACCCGCCCCCGATGCCGAGCTGCCCGACACCGGCGTGGGCCTGCTGCGTGAGCGCCAACTCTCCAGCGCCTTTGTGCACATCGCCGGGCCCGATGGCCAGCCGGTCTACGGCACCCGCTGCAGCACCGTGGTGCTGGCCGAACGCACACCCGCCGGTCTGCATCTGTGGGTGCACGAGCGCCGCTTCGGCGCCGGCGCTCAGGTCGAGGGCGAGACCGCGCTGGGCTTCGTTCTTTGAAATTTCACAGGCCGCTCGGCCTGGATGCGCGCGCGCAGCTGGCCGCAGCCGCCTTCCACATCCTGGCCGGCTGAATCGCGCAGCTTGGTGAGGATGCCGCGCTGGTGCAAACGGCGCAGCAAGGCGCGGCTCTTCTCGGCCGCCGGGCGGCGGAAGGGCAGGCCCTCGACCTGGTTGTACGGAATCAGGTTCAGCACGCCGAAGCGGCCGCTCAGCAGTTCGACGATGGCGTCTTCCTCCTCGTCGTTGACGCCGTCCAGCAGCGTCCACTGGTACTGCACCGGGTAGCCGCTGGCGCGCGCATAAGCCTCGGCCTGCTCCACCAGCCACTGCGGGCTCAGGCGCGGTGCGCGCGGCAGCAGCTGAGCGCGCAGTTCGGCCTGGGTGGTGTGCAGCGACAGTGCCAGCGCCGGTTTCACCACGCCTTGCGCCAGCCGCTCGAAGGCGCGCTCGTCGCCCACCGTGCTGAACACCAGATTCTTGTGCCCGATGCCACCCTCCTGCCCCAGCACCTGGATGGCCTGCAGCACGGCTTCGAGGTTGTGCGAGGGCTCGCCCATGCCCATGAAGACCACCTTGTTGACGGGGCGCAGCGTGCGCGCCAGCGCCACCTGGGCCAGGATCTCGGCGCTGCCGAGCTGGCGGATCAGGCCGCCCGTGCCCGTCATGCAAAAGCCGCAGCCCACCGCGCAGCCCACCTGGCTGGACACACACAGCCCCCAGGCCTTGCTGCGCTCGGGCAGCAGCACGGCCTCGACCGACTGGCCATCGCGCAGCGTCAGCAGCAGGCGCTCGGAGCCATCGGCGGCGGGTTCACGGGTGTGCAGCTGCATCAGGCTCTGCCACTCGGCCATCAAGCTGGGCAGGGCTTCGAACAGCGGCTTGGGCAGGAACTGATCGAGCGGCCGGCGGCCTTGCGTGAGTGGAATGGCCTGCAGCCAGTGGCGCAGCACGCGGGCGCGGTGGAGGGGGCGGGCGCCCAGGGCGTCCAGCGCCTGGGCGATGTCGTCGAACTGCATGGGGGGGATTGTCGCCAGCGGCGCTCCATCCCCTCAGCTCACTTCATGCCAGCCAAAGCGCACCAGATTCTTCGCCTTCGGCCAGCCCAGTGCCGCCTTGTACTGGATCAGCGCCTGGTTGCGCGTCGTGTCCCGGCTCATGCCCTGCGTCTGCAGCTCCATCTGCTCAAAAGCCATGTCGGTGAGCAGCACTTCGGGGCCGACCTGCTGGCGCCAGAGCTGGCGGAACAGCACGTCCTCGAAGCCGTAATGGCCGGAGAAGTCTTCGTCGTAGCCGCCGGTGCGAAAGAAGCCCTGGCGGCGGATCAGGAAGCTGTTGATGTGCGGCTCCAGCTCCTGGCCCTGGAAGATGCGGCGGAACACGTAAAGCGTGCGCGGGTTCAGCCGGCCCAGCACGCCCACCAGACGGGCCAGGTCGGCCGGTGCCAGCACGTTGTCGACATCGAAGTACAGCAGCCAGGGCGAGTCGGACTGCAGGGCGGCCAGGTTGCGGCAGCCTGGCATGTTCCAGGGGATGTCGTCGTCCACCCTGAAGAGGCGCAGGTTCAAGTCGCCCCGGTCCACCGTCAGCGGCTCATCCGAAAAGTCGTCGATGACGATGAACTCCAGCTCGGCGCGCAGTTCAGCTGGGAGCTGCTGCCAGCCGGCCACCTGGCGGTCCACGGCGGCCTGGGCGTTGTAGACATGGGTGATCAGGCTGAGCTGGGTCATGGGCTGGATCCTCAGGCGGCTTCGAGCGCGGCAGCGAAGCGCGTGTAGCCGCGCGAGCGGCAATTGGCCAGCACCTGGGGCTTGACCTCGGCGTGCTTCAGCTTGGCCAGCAGGGTGCTCTGGTACTTCAGGAGCACGGATTCATCGAGGCGCAGCGGCATCACCCAGGGGCCGTGGAAGCCGAAGGTTTCGCGGTCGTCGCCGTACTCCAGCGCGAACTCGCGCGCCACCTCGATGGGCGCAAAGCGCAGGCCGCGGCTCTCGAAGTGCGCGCCGTAAAGCTTGCAGATCACCACGTCCTCGGCCCCGCCACCGCCTTCGATCTCGGGGTGCCGGCGCACACGCACGTCGGCGCATTCCAGCAGCAGTTTCTTGCTGCGGATGCAGAAGCCCCCGTTGCCCACGCGGCGGTTCTCCTCGCCCCAGATCCAGGGCGCGCCGATGTAGTCGTAGTCCAGGAAGCGGTCTTGCCAGAGCTCGGGCCGGGTAGCGAAGCCGTCCCAGTGCACGATCATGATGTAGTCGGTGCGGATGAAGGGCCACAGGCACTTGAGCACGAACTCGCTGTAGGCGTCGATCGAGGGAAAGCGCTCGATGCGCACGAAGCGCTCGCCGATGTGCAGGGGCTCGGCCCCAAAGAACAGGATCTCCTGCACGTCCAGGCATTCGCGCGTGCGTTCCAGCGCGTAGCGGGTCAGGGTGCGCGAGACGGGATCGGTGTCGATGCCGATCAGGGTGATGGGCAGGGTCATGGTGCCGGGGCTTCGGTGGGGGCGGCCAGCTCGCGCAGGCCGGCCAGCAGGGCGATGCGGGCCTGCCAGCCGGGCAGGGGCGGGGCGGCGTCCAGGCTGGGCTGCATCACCTCGCGGAAGCGGTAGGGGCGGGCGCCCAGCTGGGCGTGGATGGGCCGGCCGGTGGCAGCCTCCACGGCCTCGATCAGATCCGCCAGGCGGATCAGCCCGCCACTGACCGTGAACTGTTCGCGCCGCGGCAGGCTGCTTTGCAGCTGCCGTTCGCCGGCCAAGATCAGGGCGGCGGCGACATCGCGGACATGGGTGAGGCTGAGCAGCTGCTGGCCGGGCGAGAGTGCCAGCGCGCGGCCGTTGTGCGCGGCGTCGATCAGGGCGCTGATGAGCTTGCGGCGCGGGTCGGCGGGGCCATAGCTGTCGCCCAGGATCAGCGTGGTGCTGCCAATGCCGAAAGCATCGTGGTAGTAGTCCAGCGCGTCCTCGAACATCTGCTTGGTCAGGGCGTAGAAGTTCGAGGGTCGCGGGGCGGGGCCTTCGAAGTGCACCCAATGGCTGGAGCAGTTGACCAGGCGCTTCAGGCCGGCTTCGCGCATGGCCTCGAGCAGCTGGCAGCCGAACAGCACATTGGCTTCCAGCACCGGCTGCACGTCCTGCGGCCGGTGCTCGGCCACGAAGCGGGTGGCGGTGTGAAACACCAGGTCAGGCTGCAGCCCGGCGAGCTGGCCGGCCAGGTGGTCCGGCTCATAGGTAAGCACCTGCTCGAAATGCTCGGGGTGCGCCAGCGGCCGGCTGCCGCTGCTCAGCGCGATGCAGCGATGCCCGGCGCGCGCCAGCTGCGCAGCCAGCTCGGTGGCCACGAAGCCGGAGGCGCCGGTGATCAGGGCCTTCATGCGAACGGAGATTCGAA
>JBDHSJ010000169.1:0-9025 GCA_039808065.1 Burkholderiaceae bacterium
GATCAGCGACTGGAGCGGCCAGATCCAGGCAGATGCGTGCGGCGTCTACCCCTCGCTGTGCTCACCCGGCGGGGGCGGCACGGGCACATTGAACGTGTGTGCCCAGCCGGCCAGCCAGGCGCTGGCCATCGGGAACCGCTACACCCTGAACTACGCGCTGACGATGAGCGGAGCCGTCAACGGCAGCGGTGAGTTCCAGACCGACGCGCTGGTGGAGGCCGCCACCAGCTTCGAGGGCCAGAACGCGGTGCGCCTGGCCCTGACCCAAACCAACACGCTGAACGTGCCAGGCGCCCAGAGCAGCACCATCAAGCTCAAGCAGTACGCCCAGGCGGCGGACAACGGCCTGATCCGCCACCTGGGCAATGAAAGCGAGACCACGGTGGTGGTGCCGGTGGTGGGCAACTCCACCACCAACGTGAAGACGGTCAACACGCCGCCCTTCCTGAACAGTGAGTTCACGTTGCAGCCGGGCCAATCCCTGACCCGCACCAATGGCTACACCACCACCACGACCACCACCGTGGCGGGCGTGACGATGCCGCCGATGGTGAACAACGCCAGCCTGACGGAGACCGTGAGCTTCGAAGCGCGCGAGACCATCCAGGTGCAGGGCCGCAGCTGGGACACCTGCCGCTACCGCCAGGTCGATGCCGCCACCCCCAATGTCAGCACCACCACCTGGTACATCGTCGGGCGTGGCCTGCCGGCCCGCATCGTCGGCACTGGCGGCACCACATCGCAAACCACCGAACTGAAGTCCGGCACGGTGAACGGCACCCCGCTCTGAGCCCTGTGCCGGATGGACTGCGGCGTTCAGTGTGCGGCAATGACGCCGCAGGCCATGCGAGCGCCTGAGTTGCCGGTGGGCTGGGTCTTGAAGTCGTCCGCATCCGCGTGGACGATCACCGCCCGGCCCACCAGCCCCGTTTCGCCCTGCAGCTTGGCGCCCTTCAGCACGAATTTCTGATCCACCTTGCCTTGGGCGTCAGCCTGCAAGTTCGGCATGTCGCCGGCATGGCGAGCGGCGTCCTGCGGACCATGCGGGTGGCCACCCGGATTGAAGTGGCCGCCAGCGCTGCTGAAGTCCGGGCTGGCGCAGTTGCCGTTCGCATGCACATGGAAGCCATGCAGGCTGCCGGCTGCAAAGCCGCTGGCTTTCACATGCACCATCAGGTCATCGCCCTTGGCATGGAACATCACCAAACCGGTCGCACCGCCTGCAGCGGCAGGGCTCAAGCTGGCCATGGCCATGCCGCTCATGTCGTGCATCTTCTGCCCCATGCCCCCCATTCCGCCCATACCCCCCATCTCATGCTTCGCCGCCTGCGGCGCGGCCGCGGTGTGGCCTGCGTGGGGGTCAGGCTTGTCCTGGGTGGCGCAAGCTTGCAGGGCGAGGATCAGGGCGGTCAGGCCCAGTTTGTGATGAAAAGTCATGGTGTCCCCTGGGAGTGGCAAGCGGGCGACCATAGCCCAAGGACTGTGGCTCGCCAAGACTGCGTGGCTACCATCCGCCATCCCTCAGCCGGAGCGCTTCATGTCTTCAGGAAAGATCCTTGTAGCCCAGGGCGGCGGCCCCACTGCCGTCATCAACCAGAGCCTGGTCGGCGTGGTGCTGGAAGCGCGCCGGCACCTGGGCATTCAGCGGGTCTATGGCGCGCGCCATGGCGTGCGCGGCATCGTCAACGAAGACTTTGTCGACCTGACGCAGGAAACCAGCCACAACCTCGAACTGGTGGCCAACACGCCAGCCGCGGCACTGGGCAGCACGCGTGACAAGCCCGATTTGGCCTACTGCCAGGAGATGTTCAAGGTGCTGCAGGCGCACCGTATCGAGCACTTCTTCAACATCGGCGGCAACGACAGTTCCGACACCATCCGCATCGTGGCCGAGGAGGCGCAGAAGGCCGGCTACCCGTTGCGGTGCATTCACATCCCCAAGACGATCGACAACGATCTGGTCCTGAACGACCACACGCCGGGCTTCCCCAGTGCGGCACGCTTCGTGGCCCAGGCCTTTGCCGGTGCCAATTTGGACAACGCGGCCCTGCCGGGTGTCTACATCGGCGTGGTGATGGGCCGCCATGCGGGCTTCCTGACGGCCGCTGCGGCGCTGGGCAAGAAGTTCCCCGACGACGGCCCGCATCTGATCTATGTGCCCGAGCGGGTCTTTGAAATCGAGCGCTTCTTGCTCGACGTGAAGACCACGATGGAGCGCTACGGTCGTTGCGTGGTGGCGGTGAGCGAGGGCATTCACGATGCCGCCGGCACGCCCATCCTGGCCAAGCTGGCGAAGGACCTGGAGCGCGACGCCCATGGCAATGTGCAGCTCAGCGGCAGTGGGGCGCTGGCCGATTTGCTGTGCGAGGAGATCAAGGCCAAGCTGAAGATCAAGCGCGTACGTGGCGACACCTTCGGCTATCTGCAACGCAGCTTCGTGGGCTGTGTGTCCGACGTGGACCAGCGCGAGGCCAGGGAAGTGGGCGAGAAAGCCGTTCAGTACGCCATGTGGGGCTCATCGAACGGTTCGGTGGCCATCAAACGAACGGGCTTCTATTCGGCCGATTACGAGCTGCTGCCCCTCGAAGCCGTGGCCGGCAAAACCCGCGTGATGGAAGACGAGTTCATCAGCGCCAGCGGCACCGATGTGACCGACGCCTTCCGCCTTTACCTGCGCCCGCTGCTGGGCTCGGGCCTGCCGGATGCCTTCCGGTTGCGGCCCAACCCGGTACCGAAGGTGCTGAAGCGCTGAAGATTGAGGGCGGACACGCCGACCGCGAGAGGCGTGCAAATTCCGCTCAAGCCCGCGTCGGATCGGCCGAAAAGAGCAGAGTCCCCCCAGACCAGGAGCCGCCATGACATCCATCACTTCGCTCAGCCCTGGGGTCGTTTCCAGCGCATCGGCCATTCCGGCCGGCACCGTGCAAGGGGCCGCTGCCCTGCTCGTCCTGAAACAGGCGATGCAGCAGCAAGAGGTCAATGCGGCGCAGCTGCTGGAAGCGCTGCCCCAGACCTCACTCGCTGCCGAGGGCAGCCTGGGTACCCAGGTCGATACCTACGCCTGAGTGCCCCGCCAGCACTCAGATGTGGAACCAGGCCAGGCCGCCCAGCACCACGCCCACACCACCCAGGGCCACGGTGCCCCATTCCAGCCAGCGCCGTTCGGTCAGCAGAGCGATGGCGGCCAGCGCAATGGCCACCTGTAGCGCCGTGGTGGCCTGGGCCCAGCGGTGGTGCTCGTGCATCTGCGCGTCGCTCTTCTTCTCGAACGCGGCCGATTCCTGCTCCAGGCCTTCGGCCTTGGCCTTGATCTCGTCCTTCTCTGCCTTGTAGCGCTGGATTTCCGCCTGGTAGGCGCTGCGGCGTTCGCCCTCGGGCAGCAAAGCCACCGCCAGTTCGGCCAGGTTCTGCTTGCTGCTCTTGCTCTGGTAGTAAGCCCACTGGTTCGAGGCTTCGGTCTTCTTGATCGCGGCGTCGTTCTTGTAGAGGCCGGCATTGGCCTGGGTCGCGCCACCCTGGTAGCTGAACAGCGCGCCGATGGTGGCCAGCACGGCGGTGATGACCGCCAGCTGCCCCTTCAGGCCTTCGGCGCCGTGGGCCTTGGCATGCACCGCGTGTTCGACCTCGTGGTCATGCGGTCCGTGGACGTGGAAACCGTGTCCGCTCATGGGTGATCAGTCCTTCAACAAGAGGTTGTGAAAACGGTAGGCGAGGCCCGTGGCCGAGTGCAGCCAGGGGCTGTCCGGCAATGGGCAGGGCAGGGGCGGGAACCAGCAGTCAGCCGCAGGAAAGTGGGCATCCACCTCGGTCAGGGCCAGCGCATGGGCTCGTGGCAGCGCCTGGGCATAGACCTCGGCTCCGCCGATGACGCACAGCTCCGGGGCGTGAACGCAGAGTGCCAGCGCCTCGGCGATTGAGCGCACCGTCTCGGCGCCCTCGATGGCCGGTCCGCGCGTCAACACCAGATTGCGACGCCCCGGCAGGGGGCGAAAGCGCGCAGGAAGTGAGTCCCAGGTCTTGCGCCCCATGAGCACCGGCTTGCCCAGGGTGACGGCCTTGAAATGCGCCATGTCCTCGGGCAGATGCCAGAGCAATTGGTTGTTGGCGCCCAGCTCGCGCCCGCGGCCCATGGCCGCCACCAGCACGAGGCGGGTCATTTCAAGGCCCCCAGGCCGCTGGGTGCCCGTCCCACGCGGGAGCACGACGCTCGCTGAAGCGGCTGATCGGGCTTCATACCGCCACCGGTGCCTTGATCAGCGGGTGGTGCTGGTAATCCACCAGCTCGAAGTCGTCCAGCTCGTACTCGAACAGCGAGGCCGGGCGGCGCTTGATGCGCAGCGTGGGGAAGGGGTAGGGCGAGCGCGTCAACTGGGTCTCGACCTGCTCGGTGTGGTTGCTGTAGAGATGGCAATCCCCACCGGTCCAGATGAAGTCGCCCACCTCCAGATCGCACTGCTGGGCCAGCATGTGGGTCAACAGCGCGTAGCTGGCGATGTTGAAGGGCACGCCGAGGAAGATGTCGGCGCTGCGCTGGTAGAGCTGGCAGCTCAGGCGACCCTCGGCCACGTAGAACTGGAACAGGGCGTGGCAGGGCATCAGGGCCATCGCAGGCAAGTCAGCCACGTTCCAGGCGCTGACGATCAGGCGGCGGCTGTCGGGGTTGCTCTTGATTTGCTGCAGCAGCTCGCTGATCTGGTCGATGTGCCCGCCGCCGGGCTTGGGCCAGCTGCGCCACTGCACGCCGTAGACGGGGCCAAGCTCGCCGTCTGCGCGCGCCCATTCGTCCCAGATGGTGCAGCCGCGCTCTTGCAACCACTTCACATTGCTGTCGCCGCGCAGGAACCACAGCAGTTCCAACACGATGCTTTTCCAGTGCACCTTCTTGGTGGTGACGAGCGGGAAGCCCTCGTGCAGCGGAAAGCGCATCTGGTAGCCGAACACCGAGCGGGTGCCGGTGCCGGTGCGGTCGGCCTTGAGCACGCCCTGCTCGTGCACATGGCGCATGAAGTCTTCGAAAGTGGAACGGATCGGGCGTTGCATCAGAAGCTGCCAAAAAGGGTGTCGAGCGCCGTCGTGATGACGGCGTGTTGGGCGCGCAGGCTCAGCAGAGGCTTGCGCAGCAGTTGGGCGGGCAGGGCGGCCATGGCAGCGGTGTCCAGCACCACCGCTTGCTCCTGCACCAGGAAGACCGGGTTCAGCCCGCGGGCCGGCCGGCCAAATTCGGCCTCGGTGCGCAGCGGAATGACGACCCGGGTGGCCAGACCGCTGATGTAGTCGTTCTGCACTTCCACAAGAAAGGGAATGGTGGCGCGCTCGGCCGGTTCGGGGTTGGCGTAGACGTCAAAGCGGGCCACTCACTCGCCCCCCTTGGCGAAGCTGCGGTAGTGCGCCAGCGGCAGGCCCTCGCGTTCGATGCGAGCGTTGTAGTCGGCGATGGCCTCGCGGTTGTCCTCGTTCCAGCGTTCCCAGTAGCGGCGGCGCACCTCGGCGGCCAGCAGCTCGTCCACGGTGGCGGAGATGTTCATGCCGAGCTCCTTGGCGGCGTCCAGCACCTTGGCGTTGAGGCTCAGGTTGGTGGCCCGCTTGGGGGCGTCGTCAAAACGCAGCATGGCGGCCTCCACAAAACATGCGCATGAATTATGCGCGTCCAAACTGCAATGCGGCCAGGCGGGCATACACACCGCCGCGTGCCACCAGCTCCGCATGCGTGCCGGTTTCGACGATGCGGCCCTGCTCCAGCACCACGATGCGGGTGGCGTGCTGCACGGTGGCCAGCCGGTGTGCGATCACCAGCGTCGAGCGCCCGGCCATCGCGGCGTCCAGGGCCTGCTGCACCAGGCGTTCGCTCTCTGCATCCAGCGCACTGGTGGCTTCATCCAGCAGCAACAGCGGCGGGTTCTTCAGGATGGCGCGGGCGATGGCGATGCGCTGCTTCTGCCCACCCGAGAGGCGCACACCGCGCTCACCCAGATAGGTCTTGTAGCCCTGGGGCAGGGCGCTGATGAAGTCATGCGCCTGGGCGGCGCGCGCGGCCTCGATCACATCGGCCTCGCTGGCATCGGGGCGGCCGTAGCGGATGTTCTCCAGCGCGTCGGTCGAGAAGATCGTCGCTTCCTGCGGCACCAGCCCGATGCGTTCGCGCAGCGCGTGCAGGTCCAGGCGCTCGATGGGCTGGCCGTCCAGCAGGATCTGGCCGGACTCGGGTTCGTAAAAGCGCTGCACGAGCTGGAACACCGTGGTCTTGCCCGCGCCGCTGGCGCCCACCAGGGCCACGGTCTCACCCGGCGCCAGCTCCAGCTGCAGGTCCGCCAGAGCCAGGCTGTCGGGCCGGCTCGGGTAGCGGAAGTTGAGGCCGCGGATGCTCAGGCGCGCGCCCCCGCGCGGGGCCGGCAGAGCCAGCGCTTGGACCGGCGCCTGCACCGGCGAGCGGCTGGCCAGCAGCTCCATCAGGCGCTCGGTGGCGCCGGCCGCACGCAGCAGATCCCCCCAGACTTCGGACAGCACCGCCACCGAGCCGAGCAGCAGCAGCACGTAGACCACGGTCTGGCTCAGATGACCGGCGCTGATGCGCCCCGCCATGACCGCCTCGGTACCCTGGTAAAGGCCCCAGAGCAGCGCACCGAAGTTGGCGATGAAGACGAAGGCGACCAGGAAGGCGCGCATCTTGGCGCGGCGGCGGGCGGTGGCGAAGGCGGCCTCGGCGGCCGCGCCGAAGCGCGCCGCCTCGCGCGGCTCCTGGGCATAGCTCTGCACCACGGGAATGGCATTCAGCACCTCGCCGGCGATGGCCGAGGCATCGGCGACGCGGTCCTGGCTGTCGCGCGAGAGCTTGCGCACGCGCCGGCTCCAGATCAGCGTGGGAGCCAGCACCAGCAGCAGCACGCCCAGCACCTGGCCCATCACCACCGGGTTGGTGATGACCAGCATCACCAGCGCGCCGGCGGCCATCAGCGCGTTGCGCAGGCCCATGCTCAACGACGAGCCGACGACGGTCTGCACCAGGGTGGTGTCCGTTGTCAGTCGGCTCAGCACTTCGCCAGTACGTGTGGATTCGAAAAAGCCCGGGCTGTGGCCGATGACATGGCGGTACACGGCGGCGCGCAAATCGGCCGTGATGCGCTCACCCAGCCAGGTCACCATGTAGTAGCGCAGCGCCGACTGCAGGCCTAAGGCCACGCCGACCCCGAACAGCAGCCCGAAGTGCCCGCGCAGAGCAATCAGCTGCTCGCTGCGCTCCCGCGGCAGCAGGCCGGCATCGATCAGCCGGCCCAGGGCGACCGGGAAGAACAGCGTTGTCAGCGCGGCGCCGACCAGCACCAGCGCGGCCAGCACGATGCGGCCGCGGTACGGGCGCAGAAACGGCAGCAGGCCGCGCAAAGCCTGGGGGCTCTGCGCCTTCGGGCGTTCGGAGGAATTGGGGGCGGACATGGGCGCGCATGCTGCCACGCCGCGCCGGCCGGCCTCACAGACAGTCCGACCCTTCGCGCGCGGGGTCGGGTGCGCCGTAGCGCAGCTGCAGCACCTGGGCGGGTGCACCGGGGCGCAGCACCCAGGCCTGGCCGTAGCTGCTTTCGCACAGGTGCGGCCAGCGCGGGCCGCCCAAGGCCTGCAGCAGCTCCGGCAGGGTGTTGCTGTGACCGACCACCAGTACCGTGCCTTGCAGGGCCTGAAGCTGCCGGCTCAGCTCGGCCACATGGCCTGCCACGCCCCCGTCAAAGCCCACCACCTGCGCCTGCAGGCGCAGGCGCCGGGCCAGCGGGGCCGCCGTGGCCTGGGTGCGCCGGGCGGCACTGACCAGCACATGCTTCACGCCACTGTGCGCCAGGGCCTCGGCCAAGGCCTCGGCGCGGCGTTGCCCAGCCTCCGACAAGCCGGGGTCGCGCCCCGGCTCGGTGGACTTCTCTGCATGGCGCACCAGCAGCACCAGATCTGGCAGGGCCTGGGCGGCGCCGGCACCCAGCAATAGGGCCAGAGCGAGGAGCAAGGTTCTCATCATTCGTCCTTGGTTTCGGCGGGGGGAGCGAGCGCGGCACGCCCGCGCGGCGCGCCCAGCTTGAGGCCGCGCCGCGTCAAGGCCTCGCGCAGCAGCATCTCGGCTTGCGCGTTGACGCTGCGCAGTTCCTGCGCGGCCAGGCGCTCCACCTCGGCCCACAGTTCGGGGTCGACGCGCAGCGGAAAGGACTTCTTGCCGGGGCTGGCCATCAAGCCTCAGTTGTAAAGCGTGCCCGTGTTGACGATCGGCTGCGTGTCCTTGTCCGAGCACAGCACCACCAGCAGGTTGCTGACCATGGCCGCTTTGCGCTCGTCGTCCAGTTCGACGATCTTGCGCTCGGAAAGCCCCTGCAGCGCCGCCTCCACCATGCTGACCGCACCGTGCACGATCTTCTGGCGCGCGCTGATGATGGCCTCGGCCTGCTGACGGCGCAGCATCACCTGGGCGATCTCGGGGGCATAAGCCAGGTGGCTGAGCTTGGCGTCCAGCACCTCCACGCCGGCATCGTCGAAGCGCGCCTGCAACTCGATGCGCAGGGCCTGGGCCACGGCGTCCTGGCCGCCGCGCAGGGTGATGGCTCCTTCGCTCAGGTCTTCGCCCTCGTCGTAGGCGTAGCAGGCGGCAAGATGGCGGATCGCCGCCTCGGCCTGCACGCGTACATAGGCCTCGTAGTCATCCACCTGGAACAGGGCCTGGGCGGAATCGCGCACCCGCCACACCACCACGGCGGAAATCTCGATCGGGTTGCCGCGGGCGTCATTGACCTTGAGCGTGGGGGCGTTCAAGTTGCGGTCGCGCAGCGAGAGCTTGCGCTTCAAGGCCAGCGGATTGGCCCAGCGCAGGCCGGCCTGGTGGTCGCTGCCGATGTAGGCCCCGAACAAAGTGAGCACCGCGGCCTGGTTCGGCGCCAACATGTACAGGCCCGCCAGCAGCAGGCCGCCGGCCAAGAGCAGGGGCAGGCCCAGCAAGGGTTGGCCTGCCCGAACCAGCAGCAGGGCGCCGGCCACCAGCAGGCCCAGCCCCAGGGCGCCC
>JBDHSJ010000170.1:0-9013 GCA_039808065.1 Burkholderiaceae bacterium
GAACTTCTTCGACAGAACGGTCGCAATCGCTGCCGTCAGCGTGGTCTTGCCATGGTCCACGTGACCGATGGTGCCCACGTTCACGTGCGGCTTGGTGCGTTCGAACTTACCTTTTGCCATTTGGTGCTCCTGGCGCTCCGCCCAGAAAGAAGGGAAGAAAAGACGAAAAAGGGTGGTGCCCATGGCGGGAATCGGACCCGCGACCTCTCCCTTACCAAGGGAGTGCTCTACCACTGAGCCACATGGGCAGCAACACAGGGCTGAGGACTTCGCAATCCGCAATCCGGTGCCGCCTCGCCCCACAAGCCAACCGCTCTGGAGCGGGAGACGGGAATCGAACCCGCGTCATTAGCTTGGAAGGCTAAGGTTCTACCATTGAACTACTCCCGCTGAAGGAGCATCGCTTTGGTGGAGGAGGCTGGATTCGAACCAGCGTACGCGTTAGCGGGCAGATTTACAGTCTGCTGCCTTTAACCACTCGGCCACCCCTCCGGGAGCGAGCCCGCGACTATAGCAGAGGTTTTCCACCCTGCAAGCCCCTGGGCTCAGACCGGTTCGACCGACCAGTCCCAGTGTTGCCCCTGCGCCGCCAGCCAGCGCTGCACCGTGCCAAAGTGGCCGCAGCCGATAAAGGGGCGCGGTGGGCGCAAAGCCGACAAAGGTGACGGGTGATTGGCCTCCAGCACCAGATGCCGCCCCCCCTGAATCAGCGGCCGTTTGGACTGGGCGTGCGCGCCCCACAGCAGGAAGGCCTTGGGCCGCTCATCCGCGGCCGCGGTTTGGATCAGCGCTTCCGTCAAAGCCTCCCAGCCCCAGCCCGCGTGGGCGGCCGCCTGGCCGTTCTCGACCGTCAGCGCCGTATTCAGCAGCAACACGCCGCGTTGCGCCCAGCTCCCCAGGTGCCCATGCGCGGCGGGCGCCAGCCCGAGGTCACGCTGCAGCTCTTTGTAGATGTTGCGCAGACTGGGCGGCAGCTTCTGGCCCGGCGGTACGGAGAACGCCAGCCCCTCGGCCTGACCGGGGCCGTGGTAAGGGTCTTGGCCCAGGATCACCACCCGGCATTCGGACAAGGGCGTCAGCTCCAGCGCCCGCAGCGGCTGCGCCGGGTAGATCGCCGCTCCCGCCCGTTGCCGCGCCTCGATGCGGTCGATCAGCGGCTGCGCGCTTGCGCGCCACTGCGCCACCGGGGATTCCCACCCCACGCCGAGCTGGGCGCGCACCAGCGCCGCACCCAGCGGCTCTTGCAGGGCGCTCAAGCAAACAACTCGGCCAGTGCCCGGCCTGGATCCGGCGCCCGCATGAAGGCCTCGCCAACCAGGAAGGCCTGCACATCAGCCGCACGCAGCCGCTCGACATCGGCGCGCGCCAGCACACCCGATTCGGTGATCAGCAGCCGCTCCGGTCCGATCGTGTTGCGCAGGTTCAGCGTGGTGTCCAGGCTGACTTCAAAGGTGCGCAGATTGCGGTTGTTGATACCCATCAGCGGTGTCTGCAGGCGCAGCGCACGCTCCAACTCGCCGGCATCGTGGGACTCCACCAGCACATCCAGTCCCAGCGCCAGCGCACAAGCTTCCAGGTCTCGCAGCTGCGCATCATCCAGGCAGGCCACGATCAAGAGGATGGCGTCCGCACCCATGGCCTTGGCCTCCATGATCTGCAGCTCGTCGATCATGAAGTCTTTGCGCAGCACGGGCAGGCTGCAGGCCGCACGGGCCTGCTGCAGGTAGGCCGTGCAGCCCTGGAAGAAGCGCTCGTCCGTCAGCACCGAGAGGCAGGCTGCGCCATGCTGGGCATAACTGGCGGCGATGGCAGAGGGTTCGAAAGACTCGCGCAGCACGCCCTTGCTGGGGCTGGCCTTCTTGATTTCCGCAATCACCGCCGACCGGCCTAGAGCCACACGCCCCTGCAACGCGGCTGCAAAGCCGCGCGCATCCGGCGCTTGTTCGGCGCTGCGGCGCAATTCGGCTGCACGCGGGCGCAGTGCCGCCACTTCTTCCTGCTTGACCGCAACGATGCGGCGCAACACGTCTTCCATCGCTCAGCCCCGCTGGGTCGCGTTGACGAACTGGTCCAGCTTGGCGCGCGCAGCCCCGCTGTCGATGGCGGCACGGGCGCGCTCGATGCCAGCGGCGATCGACTCCGCCACATCGGCCGCATAAAGCGCCGCGCCGGCGTTGAGCAGCACGATGTCGCGCGCCGGGCCGGTCTTGCCCTCCAGTACGCCCAGCAGCATGGCCTTCGACGCCTCGGCGTTCTCGACGCGCAGATTGCGGGTGGCCGCCATGGCGAAGCCGAAGTCCTCGGGGTGAACGCTGTATTCGGTGACTTGGCCATTACGCAGCTCACCCACCAAGGTGGCGGCGCCGAGCGAGACCTCGTCCAGGCCGTCTTGGCCATAGACCACCAGCGCGTGCTGGGCGCCCATGCGCTGCAGCACGCGCACTTGGATACCGACCAAGTCGGGATGGAACACCCCCATCAGGATGTTCGGCGCGCCGGCCGGGTTCGTGAGCGGCCCCAGGATGTTGAAGATCGTGCGCACGCCCAACTCCTTGCGCACCGGGGCGATGTTCTTCATCGCCGGGTGGTGGTTGGGCGCAAACATGAAGCCCATGCCGGCCTCGGCCAGGCAGCGCGCCACGGCCTCGGGCTGCAGGTCGATGCGCGCGCCCAAGCTTTCGAGCACATCCGCGCTGCCGCTCTTGCTGCTGACGCTGCGGTTGCCATGCTTGGCCACCACGGCGCCGGCCGCAGCGGCCACGAACATCGAGCAGGTGCTGATGTTGAAGCTGTGCGCGCCATCTCCGCCCGTGCCCACCACGTCCACCAGGTGCGGGTGTGGCGCCACCGGCACCTTGCGGCTGAGTTCGCGCATGACCTCGGCGGCAGCGGCGATCTCGCCCACCGTCTCCTTCTTGACGCGCAAGCCGGTGATCAGTGCCGCTGCGACGACCGGCGACATCTCGCCCGTCATGATGCGTCGCATCAGCGCCAGCATCTCGTCGGGAAAGATCTCGCGATGTTCGATGACGCGCTGCAGGGCTTCTTGGTCGGTGATCGGCATCTCAGGCCTCGCTGAAATAGGCACGGACGGCGGCGATGGCGCGGTCCACGCCGACCTCGTCCACATCCAGATGGGTGACAAAGCGCAAGCGGTACAGGCCAGTGGCCAGCACGCCGCGCTCCTTCAAGAACGGGATCAGGCCGGCGCTGCGCTCGGGCGCGACATCGGCAAACACGATGTTGGTGTGCGGCGCTTGCACCTGCACGCCGGCGATGCCCTGCAGGCCGGCTGCGAGCCGCTGCGCCAGGGCATGGTCTGTGCGCAGGCGCTCCAAATGGTGATCCAACGCGTAATGCGCCGCCGCCGCCAGCAGACCGGCTTGGCGCATCGCGCCGCCGCACATCTTGCGCCAGCGCCGGGCGCGGTCTATGAAGTCGCGCGAACCACACAGCACGGAGCCCACCGGCGCGCCCAAGCCCTTGGAGAAGCAGACCGAAACCGAATCAAAGCCGGCACAGATCGCGCGGGCATTGGCCAGCACCTCACCGGGCGCAGCGGCGGCGGCATTGAAAAGCCGAGCACCATCCAGGTGCAGGCTCAGGCCGTGCCGGCGCGCCAGGGCTTGCGCCGCACGCACATAGGCCGGGTCCAGCACCTGGCCACCGATGGTGTTCTCCAGACACAGCAGGCGGCTGCGCGCGAAGTGCGGGTCGTCGGGTTTGATGGCCGCCTTGATGTCCGCCAACAGCAGGCTGCCATCCGCTTGCTGGGTCAGGGGCTGCGGCTGGATCGAGCCCAGCACGGCCGCGCCACCCGCCTCCCAGCGGTAGCAGTGCTGTTGCTGACCCACGATGTACTCGTCGCCGCGCCCGCAGTGGCTCATCAAGGCCACCAGATTGCTCTGCGTTCCGCTGGGCAGGAAGAGCGCCGCTTCGAAGCCCAGACGCTCCACAACGGCCGCCTGCAGGGCGTTGACGCTGGGGTCATCGCCAAACACATCGTCGCCCAGGGGGGCCGCGGCCATGGCAGCGCGCATGCCGGCGGTCGGCCGGGTGACGGTGTCGCTGCGCAGGTCCACGATGCCGCTCATGGCGCCAGCTCCAGGAAGTTCTTGAGCTGGGCGTGGCCATGCTCGGAGAGGATCGATTCGGGGTGGTACTGCACACCCTCGATCGGCGCCTTCGTACCCGCCAGCTCGCGGTGCCGTACGGCCATGATCTCGCCATCCTCGCTGCGCGCACTCACCTCCAGTTCGGGCGGGCAACTGGCCGGCTCGATCACCAACGAGTGGTAGCGGATCACGCTGAACTGCGACGGCAAGCCCTTGAACACGCCGCGACCATCGTTCGTGATGGTGCTGGCCTTGCCATGCATCTGGCGCTGCGCCCGCACGATCTTGCCGCCCAGCGCCTGGCCGATGCTTTGGTGGCCCAGGCACACGCCCAGGATGGGCAGCTTGCCCTTGAAGGCCTGGATGGCCGGCACGCACACGCCGGCCTCGGTGGGCGTACAGGGGCCGGGCGAGAGGATCAGATGGCTGGGGTTCAGCGCGCCGATGCCGGCCACATCGATCTCGTCATTGCGCAGCACCTTCACCGCAGCGCCCAGCTCGCCCAGGTACTGCACCAGGTTGAAGGTGAAGCTGTCGTAGTTGTCGATCATGAGGATCATGGTCAGAACCCTCCTTCCACCAGTTCGGCGGCTGCCAGCACGGCACGCGCCTTGGCCTCGGTTTCCTTCCACTCCAGCTCGGGCACGGAATCGGCCACCACGCCGGCCGCGGCCTGCACGTACAGCGTGCCGTCCTTGACGATGCCGGTGCGGATGGCGATGGCCAGGTCCATGTCGCCGGCGAAGCTCAGGTAGCCACAGGCGCCGCCGTAGATGCCGCGCTCCACGGGCTCGAGCTCATCGATCAGCTCCATCGCCCGCACCTTAGGCGCACCGGTGAGGGTGCCGGCCGGGAAGCTGGCCCTCAGCACATCCAGTTGCCCGACCTCGGGTCGCAGTACGCCCTCGACATTGCTGACGATGTGCATTACGTGCGAGTAGCGCTCCACCTCAAAGGCCGCCGTGACCTTGACGCTGCCGGTACGGGCGATGCGGCCGATGTCGTTGCGCGCCAGGTCGATCAGCATCAGGTGCTCGGCGCGCTCCTTGGCGTCCCCGCGCAGCTCGGCTTCGAGCAGGGCGTCGGCCTGTGGCGTGGCGCCCCGCGGGCGGGTGCCCGCCAGCGGGCGGATGGTGATCTTGCGGCCGCCGCCGTCTTCGATGGAGCGGTGCTCCTCGCGCACCAGGATCTCGGGCGAAGCACCGACGATCTGGTGGTCCCCCATGTCGTAGTAGTACATGTACGGGCTGGGGTTGAGCGAGCGCAGCGCGCGGTACAAGCTCAAGGGGTCGGCGTCGAAACGCTTCTTGAGGCGCTGACCGATCACCACCTGCATGCAGTCGCCCGCGGCGATGAATTCCTTGGCTTTCTCAACCGCCTGCATGAACTCGGCCGGTTCGCGTTCGCGCTGTACGGGTTGTGGCGCGCTGGGTTTGACCTCGGGCAGGCCAACACCGCGGCGCAGCCCGCCGGCCAGCTCATCCAGTCGCGCCTGAGCCTTGGCGTAGGCATCGGGCACCGCCGGGTCGGCCCAGACGATCAGGTAGAGCCGGCCGCTGAGGTTGTCGATGACGGCGACCTCCTCGCTCAGCAGCAGCTGGATGTCTGGCAGGCCCAGGCCGCCGGCCGGGCGGCTGTGTGCCAGGCGCGGCTCGATAGCACGCACGGTGTCGTAGCCAAAGTAGCCGGCCAGGCCGCCGCAAAAGCGCGGCAAGCCGGGCAGCACCGCCGGCTTCAAACGCTCCTGGTAAGCGGCGATGAAGTCGAGGGGATTGCCCTCATGGCGCTCGACGACCTCGCCGTCGCGCACGATCTCGCAGACCGAGCCGCGCGCCCGCAGCAGGCTGCGGGCCGGCAGGCCGATGAAGGAGTAGCGCCCGAAGCGCTCGCCGCCGATGACGGACTCGAGCAGGAAACTCAGGGGCCGACCGGCACAGAGTTTCAGGTAGAGGGAAAGCGGGGTCTCAAGATCCGCAAAGGCCTGGCGCACCAGGGGAATGCGGTTGTGGCCAGCTTGGGCCAGACGCAGAAAGTCTTGTTCGTTCGTGATCACAGCGGGTCCTGCACGCAAGGGTTTACCCGGGCGCGGCCCTGCCACGCCCACTCAGCTTCGCAGAGTGCAGGGTCGCCAGGGCCAGGCTCCCCGGTCGCCAGACCCTTTGGTGAGTTTGCGGTTCACGAACATGCGGCGGAGTGTAGCCATGCCCATGAGGCCAGGCTTCGTGAACCAATGCACTCGGATTCGCGTTGCAGGCAAGCACTTCCCCTGGGGTGGCGGGCGCAACATCTCGCCACAATTGCCGTTCACCCGCCGCGTTGGAGACCCGCATGCGCCGAGCCTTTCTGAGCACCCTGCTAGCCCTTGCCCTGCCCATCCTGCCCTTGGGCGCCTTGGCCGAGACCGTCGAGGCCGGGGGAGCGAAGTTCGACACCACGGCCGAAGTGGCCGGTCAGAAACTGGTCCTGAATGGACTGGGGGTGCGCTACAAGGCCATCTTCAAGGTCTACACCGTGGGCTTCTACTTCAAGCAGAAGGCCGACACGCCGGACGGCCTGATCAAGCAGGATGGCCCCAAGCGCGTGCTGCTGAAGATGCTGCGCGATGTGGACGGCAAGGATCTCGGCAAAGCCTTCACCGACGGCATGCAGAAAAACGCCCTGCCCGAGGAGCGTGCCAAGACCATCAATGGCATCTTCAAGTTCGGCCAGATCTTCAATGACATGAAGAAGGCCCCTTCGGGCGCCGCCATCGGCATCGACTGGATCCCCGGCACTGGCGCCCAGGTGTTCGTGGATTACAAGCCGGTGGGCGAAGTGATCCCCGAGCCCGAGTTCTTCAACGCCCTGCTGCGCATCTGGCTGGGCGAAAAGCCGGCCGACGACGACCTCAAAAACCAGTTGCTGGGCAAGGAAAAGCGCGGCCGCTGAGCCAGGCCGGCAGTTGGTCCAGCCCATCCAGGTGGGCCTGGGCCGGCACGGCCTCCACCGGCTCGCCGTGGTTGTAGCCATGGCGCAGCAGCACCACCCCTGCACATCCGGCGGCCCGCGCGGCCGCCGCGTCGTTTGCGGAATCTCCCACCATCAGGCAGCGTTCCGGCGCCAAGCCCAACGCCGCGCAGGCCCGCAGCAAGCTGTCGGGTGCGGGCTTGGCGCGCAGGCCCTGGGCGCCACCCACTAACAGTTCGAAATACGCAGCCAGCTGGAAGCGTTCCAATAGCTCCTGCGCATTCGCTTGTGGCTTGTTGGTGACGCAGGCCAGCCGAAGCCCCTGGGCTCGCAGGCCCTCCAGGCCTTCCACCACTCCCTCGAACAGCCGGGCTCGCTGCCCGTTCACCGCTCTGTAATGGCATTCGTACCGCTCCCGCAGGGCCTCGAAGTCCTGCACCGTCAGGCCCCAATGGGCCAGCAGATCGCGCAGCAGCTGCGCGCCGCCGCGGCCGATCAGGCGCCGCACCAGCCCTTCGGTGGGCGCGGGTGCGCCCAGTTCGTGGGCCAAGGGCGTGAGGGCGGCGACAAAGTCGCCCACCGTGTCGAGCAGGGTGCCGTCCAGGTCCACCAGCAGGGCATCAATCTTCATAAGGATCAGTGTCGCCGTGTCAGCCTCTGAGCCGAACATCTGGTGCCTTGGCGGCGCCGTCTGGGACCGCAAATTGCGCCTCGAAGCGGCGCCGGTGCTGGCCAGTTCCAACCCGGTCACCGAGTCGTCCCACCCCGGCGGCGTGGCCCGCAATGTGGCGCACAACCTCAGCCTGCTGGGCCTGCCCGTGGCCCTGCTCAGCGCCTGGGGGGATGACGCCGCCGGCGCCCTGCTGCGCATGGACTGCCTGCGCCTCGGGCTGGATATCGACGCCGTGCTGACCGTGGCGGACACCGCCACCGGCGCCTACACCGCCGTGCTGGAACCCAGCGGCGAACTGCACCTGGGTCTCGCGCAGCTGGACGCGCTGGGCACCCTGGGCCCTGGCAAGCTGACGCGCACCCAGCCCAAGCGCAGCCACGCCGCCATCCAGCTGGCCGACCTGAACCTGCGCCGCGACACCCTGGAAGCCTGGCTGGCCGAAGAGCGCCAGGGCCTGGCGGTGATCCTGGCCGTCTCCGAGCCCAAGATGGCCGCTCTACCTGAGGACCTGTCACACCTGGACCTCTTGATCGCCAACAGCGGCGAATGGTGGGCCGCCGGCGGCAACACCGAGCTGGCGCGCCGCGGCCTGCGCCGCGCCCTGGTCACTCAGGGTGCGCAGGGCGTGCGCCTGGGCCAGTGGGGCGAGATCCAATGGCAATGGCAAACCCTACCGGCCCCCCCGACGCCCGCCGTGGCCGATGTCACCGGCGCGGGCGACGCCTTCACCGCCGGCGTGCTGGCCGCCCTGCTGCGCCGCCCGGGAGACTGGCTGGGCGCCGCCCGCTTCGGCCAGCGCCTGGCGCAGATCTGCCTGCAATCCCCTCTCTCCGTGGCGCCGGACATCCAGCCCGGCCTGCTCGACGACCTGGAAGACACCCATGAAATCTGACTGGCTGCGCTATGCCCCCGAGGTGGCCGAGGCCCTGGCCGCTGGCCGCCCCGTGGTGGCGCTGGAATCCACCATCGTGGCCCATGGCATGCCCTACCCGCAGAACCTGGCCACGGCGCAGGCGGTGGAGGACCTGATCCGCGCCCAGGGCGCGGTGCCGGCCACCATCGCGGTGATGGACGGCACGATCCGCATCGGCCTCACGGCGGCCGAGCTGGAGCAGCTGGCTCAGGCCGGCGCCCAAGCCCTGAAGCTGAGCCGGCGCGACATCGCCTACGCCGTGGCGCAGCGCCGCCTCGGCGCCACCACGGTGGCGGCGACGATGCTGTGCGCGCAGGCCGCGGGCATCCGCGTGTTCGTGACCGGCGGCATCGGCGGCGTGCACCG
>JBDHSJ010000171.1:0-8956 GCA_039808065.1 Burkholderiaceae bacterium
GCAAGCGCTGCACACGGGTCTGCACGAAGAGCTGCGCGCCGGCCTCCAGGGCGGCAGGCAGGGTGGTCACCAGCATCGACTGCTTGGCGTTTGTCGGGCAGCCCATGCCGCAGCTGCCCAGGTTCCAGCAGCCCTTCACATTGCGGCGGATGTGCGGGGCCTTGATGCCGAGCTTGGCGGCGCCGCGTTCCAGCACGGTGTTGTTGGCGTTCGGCGCGGTGAGCCAATCGCTGACGTTCAGGCGCTGCTCCGCTTGCGCGAACCAGGGCGCCATCTGAGCGACGCCGAAATCGGTCAGGCCGAATTGCCGCTGCCACCAGGCCAGCGTGGCCGCCGGGGTGCGGAAGCTGCTGGTCCAGTTGACCGTGGTGCTGCCGCCCACGCAGCGGCCCTGCAGGATGGTGATGGCCTTGTCCGCCGTCTTGCGGCCGGCCGACTCCTGGTAGAGCTGCGGGTAGGCCTCGGCCTCGCGCTGGCGGAAATGGCTGCTGCTGCGCAGCGGGCCTTCCTCAATCACCAGCACCTTCAGGCCGGCCTTGCTCAGCATCTCGGCGGTGATGCCGCCGCCGGCCCCGCTGCCGATGATGACCACGTCCACCGCCACTTCGGCCGGCAACGCACCATGCTCGGCGCCACGCACCTGCCAGCCGCGCGCCAGGCCCTCTTGAATCGGATCGGGGAGGGAGCTCATCAGATCTCTCGGGGGCCTGGGTAGCCCATGGCTGCCCAGGCAGCCGGCTGGCTGTAATGAGCCGCGCAATTGAGGTCGCGCAGCGCGAAGTACACCTGCTGGCGCAGCGCCAGGCGGCTGTGACGCAGACTTTGCAATGCGGCGGCCAGTTCGGGCACAGGCTGTTCGTGCAAGGGCCTGGCCAGGCCCAGCAGGCCCAGGCGGCCGGGGCCGTTGGCGATCAGGCCCATCAGCTGCTCCAGCTCGACCTGCACCGCCGGGGGCAGGCCGGCAAAGAGCTTCTCCAGCTCGTCCAGGTGGCGGCTCAGCGCGGCCTCGTCGGCCGGCAATGCGCCTTCCAGCACCGCACGGGCCACGGCACCCATGGCCTGGCGGCCGGCGGGGGTGAGCTTCGGGCCTTGCAGGCCCGGGCTCCAGAAGGCGGCGATGCCGCCGGCCAGGGCCAACAGCACGGCGCCGCCAAGGCCCAGCTTCAGCAGAGAGCGTCGTTGCATCAGGACAGCTTGCGCAGCACGCTCAGCAGGCCGTCGAACACCTTGCCGTAGGGCGGGTAGAACAGGCGCGTGCCGGCCGTCATGGCGTTGGTGAACACTGGCTTCTCCTTCGAGAAGGTGCGGAAGCCCCATTCGCCGTGGTAATGGCCCTGGCCGCTGGCGCCCACGCCGCCGAAGGGCTGGTCTTCCTGGCCGAGGTGCCAGATGCAGTCGTTGATCGTGACGCCGCCCGCATGGGTCTCGCGCAGGATGCGCTGCTGCGCCTTTTCGTCGTGGCCAAAGATGTAGAGCGCGAGCGGGCGCTCGCCCTGTTGCACGGTGTGGAGCGCCTGGTCGAGCTTGTCGTAGGGCACCAGGGGCAGCACGGGGCCGAACAGCTCTTCGCGCATCACGCCCATCTCGGGCTCGGCGTTCAGTACCAGGGTGGGCATGAGCTTGCGCTCGCGCGGATCCAGCGCTTCGTCGTGCGAGCGCAGCAACGTGGCGCCGCCCTGCTCGGCCTCGGCCAGCAGGTCCAGCAGGCGCTGGTGGTGGCGAGGCGAGACGATGGCGCTGTAGTCCGGGTTGTCGGCCAGCGTGGGGTAGAAGCGCCGCATGGCCGCCAGGATGGCCTTGGCCAACTCGGGTAGCACGCGCCGGGGGCACAGCACGTAGTCCGGCGCCACGCAGGTCTGGCCGGCGTTCAGCAGCTTGGAAAAGGCCAGGCGCTCGGCGGTGACGGCGAGGTTGGCGTCGCTCAGCACGATCACCGGGCTCTTGCCGCCCAGTTCCAGCGTCACCGGCGTCAAGTTGGCCGCCGCGGCCTGGGCCACATGCCGGCCCACGGCGGTGGAGCCGGTGAAGAACAGGTGGTCAAACGGCAGGCGGGCGAAGGCGGCGGCCATCTTGGCGTCACCGGTGACGACCTGGAACTCTTCGGGCGCGAAGAACTCGCCCACCGTCTGCGCCAGCAGCTCGGAGCAGCGCGGCGTCAGCTCGCTGGGCTTGACGATCACCCGGTTGCCGGCGGCCATGGCGGCCACGGCCGGTGTGAGTGCCAGGTAGATCGGGTAGTTCCAGGGCGAGATCACACCCACCACGCCCAGGGGCTGGGGCATCAGGCGGTTGTGGCCGGGCAGGAAGTGCAGGGCGGTGGAGACGCGCCGCACCTTCATCCAGCTGGCCAGGTTGCGCAGTGCGTGGTTCACCGCGGCCTCGGCCGTGAACAGCTCGGTCAGGCGCGTCTCGTGCACGCTGCGGTGGCCGAAGTCGGCGTCCACCGCCTTGGCAAAGGCATCGCCATGCTTCTGCACCAGGGCACGCACCCGCTCCAGGCGGTCGCGGCGTGTGGCCAGGCTGGGGTAGGGCTCGGCGCGGAAGGCGGCACGCTGCTGCTGGAGCAGCAATTGCAGGCGTTCGTTCAGTTGGTGGTCCATGGCGGGTACTGCAGAAGTCGGCGCAGGCTAATGGCGATCCGCCATGCTCACCCCAAGGACTTGCCCGTGCTTAGAGCCGGGGCTCTAGAGTGCGGCCCGATCAGGAGGATGTGTGATGAAAGTGGGCGTTTTGACCGGCGGGGGCGACTGCCCCGGCCTGAATGCGGTGATCCGCGCCGTCACCCTGGCCCTGTGCCAGGCCGATGCGCGCACCGAGGTGTGGGGCATTCAGCGCGGCTTCTGGGGCCTGGTGGAAGACCGCCTGCAGCCCCTGCACAGCGCGGCCGTGCGGGATCTGCTGGACGAAGGCGGCACCGTGCTGGGCACGCACAACCGCGCCGATCCCTTCGACTGGCAGGGGCGCGACGCCTCGGCCGAGGCCCTGGCCACGCTGGAGCGGCGGGGCATTGAGGCCCTGGTGGTGATCGGCGGCGACGGCAGCCTGACGATCGCAGATCGCTTCGCCCGCCTGGGGGTGCCCATCGTGGGGGTGCCCAAGACCATCGACAACGACATCGCCGACAACGAGCGCAGCTTCGGCTTCGATTCGGCGGTGGCCGTGGTGGCCGATGGCCTCACGCGCCTGAAGACCACCGCCCACAGCCACGGCCGCGTGATGGTGCTCGAAACCATGGGCCGCAACGCCGGCTGGATTGCGCTGGAAGGCGGCCTGGCCGGCGGGGCTGACGCCATCCTGCTGCCCGAACAGCCCTTCCACCTCGATGCCCTGACCGAGCGATTGCAACGCCGCGTGGCCGAGCAGGGCCATGCCCTGGTCTGCGTGGCCGAAGGCGCCACGCTGGCCGATGGCGCCCAGCACTGGCAGCAGCTCGGCGGCGTGGCGCGGCTGGGTGGTGTCGGCCAGGCGCTGACGCACGAACTCGGCCAACGTCTGGCGGGGACCGAGGTGCGTGCCACCCTGCTGGGCCACCTTCAGCGCGGCGGCGCGCCCACCGCCTTTGATCGCGTGCTCTCCACCCGCTTCGGCGTGGCGGCGGCCCGGGCGCTGCGAGAGGGCGCCTACGGCCACACGATTGCCCTGCAAGGCGACCGCTGCGTGCGCGTGCCATTGGGCGCCGTGGCCGGCCTCCAGCGCTGCGTGCCGCCCGGGCATGAGCTGCTGGACTGCGCCGCAGTGGTGTGCGCGTGACGCCCCTCGAGTTCCGCCCGCCCGAGCCCGGCCCGCTGCGTGCGCTCAACCTCGAGTACCTGCGCTGGATCGACGGCCAACTGGCGGCGCACTTCGGCGTTTCGTTGGTGGCGGTGAATGGCTGCTCTATCGAGCAATATGTGGATGCCACGCTCGACAAGGTCTGCGGCGAGCCGCCGCCGCGCGGCTGCTTCCATCTGCTCTGGCAGGGCGGCGAATGCTTGGGCATGGGGGGCCTGCGCACGCTGGCCCCCGGGGTGGGTGAGATCAAGCGCGTCTACCTGCGCCCCGCTGCGCGCGGCCAGGGCCTGGCCGAGGCCTTGATGCAGCGCCTGCTGGCCGATGCGCGCCGCTTCGGCCTGCACACCCTGCGTCTGGACAGCGCGCCCTTCATGGCCGCCGCCCAGGCCCTCTACGAGCGCCACGGCTTCGTGGACCGCACGCCTTACCCGGAGACCGAGGTGCCGCCCGATTTCCAGGGCCGCTGGCGCTTCATGGAGCGGGCGCTCTGAGCCCGACACTCGCGGGCTCTGCCGCCCGCCCCGATCCATGCTGACCCACATCACCCAAGCCCTGAAGAAGCGTCACGCCGCCAAGTCGGTGGCCCGTGCGCTGCGCCAACCCTCGGGCTTCCGCATCGCCTTGGCCGAACGCATCGCCCAGCTCAACCCGGCCGACTGGGACGCCGTGGTGGCCGGCCGGTCCTGGTTCTTCAGCCGTGAGTACCTCGCGCTGCTCGAGGCGGTGCCGCCCGATGACATCGAAGCGCGCTACGCGCTGATCCACGACGAGGACGGGCCGGTGGCAGCCCTGGTGCTGCAGTGGGTGGCGCTGGCTGGGGCCGATCTGCGCCCCCTGCCCGAGACGCCGGACGATGAAGCCAGCCCGCTGCGCCGCCTGCTTGGCCGCGTGGCCCGCAAGCCCAGCCAGGCCCTGGCGGCGCGCCTGCAGGAACGCGTGCTGGTGTGCGGCAATCTGCTCACCTACGGTGAGCATGCGGTGGCCGTGGCGGCGGATGTCGAGCCGGCGTCGATCTGGCCCGCGGTGGCCGAGGCGCTGTACCGGCTGCGCCGGGCCGAGAAGCTGGCTGGCCAGGCCGGCTTTGTGCTCATCAAGGACGTGGCGCTGGAGCGGCCGCAGGGCATCGAGCTGCTGCGCCGGGTCGGCTATCGGCAGATCGAGTCCGAGCCGAACATGCTGCTGGCGCTGGACCCAGCCTGGCGCGACCACGCGGCCTACCTGGCCAGCCTGACCTCCAAGTACCGCAGCGCCGTCAAGAAACAGATCGTCGAGCCCATCGAGGCCGCCGGCCTGCAGCTGCGCACTTTCGAGGTCGATGCGCCCCTGGGCGCACGCATGCATGAGCTTTACCTGCAGGTGCATGCCAAGGCGGCGCTGCGCCCCTTCACCCTGCACCCGGGCTACTTCCATGCGCTGCAGCAGGCGGCCGGTGCGCGGCTGCGCTGCAGCGGCCTGTTCGATGCCGCGGGCCGGCTGCTGGGTTTCATCTGCACCCTGCGCGACGAAGCCCAGGCGCTGGCCTATCACATCGGCTTCGACCGCGCCGCCGCCGCCGCGGCGCCGCTGTACCTGCGCCTGCTGCACGCCAGCATTGCCGACGCCATCGCGCTGGGCGCCACGGAACTCTCCTTCGGCCGCACCGCGCTGGAACCCAAGGCCCGCCTGGGCGCCAAACCGCAGGCGCTGGCGGTGTGGGTGCGGCATCGCCAGCCCCTGTTCAACCGCCTCATCAAGCCCCTGCTGCTGCGCGCCCACCACGACGACGCGCCGGAGTGCAACCCGTTCAAGAAGTAGGGGCGAGCAAGCGCTGGCGCGCCAGCTGCAGCCAGGCCAGCTGGGCGCCGGCGGCACCCTCCTGCTCCAGCTCTTCCAGCCGGCCGCGCAGCTGCAGGGCCAGCAGTTGGGCGGCCTCGGGGTCGCGGCGGCGCAGCGCGCGCCATTCATGCAGGCCCAGTCCCAGTGCGGGCAGGCTGCTGGTCTGGCGGCGCAGCAGGCGCTTGCCCAGGTTCAGGGTGTAGGCCGGCACCAGCAGGGCCTCAAACAGCAGGGCGGCCGCCTGGCCGCCCGTCAGGCCCAGGGGCGCGCGGCGCCACAGCACCAGGCCCGCGCTCAGACTCCACAGCAACAGATGCAGGCAGAGCAGGGCTGCCAGCACTAGGCCGGCGTGCGCCCGCCAGGACAGCAAGCCCAACAGGCCCAGGCCCAGCAGGTAGACGAGCGCCAGCGCATGCAGGGGGGCCACGGCGCGCAGCAGCGCGCGCAGACGCTGGCGCTCGCGCGCCAGCTGGCCCGCCGCCAGCGCGCCCAGGGCCTGCGGTGTGGGCAGCAGCCGGTCCCAGGGGTTGAGCGGGTTCATCCACGCCGATTCACGCCGCAGCAGCTGCAGGCGCAGGCCCGGCCGGTAGCGCAGCCGGCCACGCCCATCCAGGCGCAGGGCCTCGCCGCCGGGGGTCAGCAGCAGGCAGCTGTCCGCCAGCAGAAAGCCCAGCAGCACCAGCCAGAACAGCGCCAGCTCGCGAGCCATTCAGGGGCTCAAGCCTTGCGACTGAAGAGCTTCTTGATGCCAGCCCAGACGGCTGCCCCGGCGGCACCGATGGCCAGCAGAATGCCCTTGAGCCCGCCCTTGCTGCTGGCCACGGCGGCCGCGCCGCCCACCACCAGGGCGCCCAGGCCGATGGCGGCCACCTTGTCGCCCTGCTTCCATTCGCTGTACTTCTCTCCGCTGACGTAGTCGTAGTCTTTCAGCGCGCTCTTGAAGTCGGCCAGGTCGGCGTCCAGCGTGGCCGGCGAGGTCACCAGCACCGCCGAGGTGTAGCCGCTGCGGCCCAGAATGCGGGTGGAGACGTTGACGACGGGCTGCTTGTCGGCGTCGCTGATGAAGCGGGTGCCCCATTCGAGCCGCTTGCTGCTGCTGTCATAGCGCGGCGGGATGGCCCAGCCTTCGAGTGTCATCGTCGGGTAGCCCTGCTGGCGCTTGCGCTCGTTGCTGGCGACGTTCTGCTCCTTCAGTTGCTTGAGCAGCGCAGCCGCATCAATCTGTTCGTCGTCCTTGATGTAGCCCTCGTCGGCAAAGCTGAGGATGCCGAACCAGTTGCCCTGCACGGGCGCGATCGTGTAGGCGTCGCCCGGCGGCGGGTTGCCGTTGAGCTGCAGGAATTTGTCGGTGTCGGCAGTACCTAGGAAGGTGTACTTCTCGCTGGCCTTGAAGGCAGCCTTGTTGGCCACCGAACCGCTCGTGCCGGGCTTGAGCCAGCCCAGCGCGCTGATCTGGCGCCCCAGGTTCTGCTCGGCCGCGGCGGCGCTGCTGGCGGCATCGGCCGGGCTGCCCTGGGCCTGGGCGGCCCAGCTGGTCAAGATGAGCGCGGCGGCGCCGGCAATTTGCTTCCACATATTGGTCTCCTCCCTGGGTTTGTGAGCCCTTGAGGATCGCACAGGCGCTGCTGCTGGGATTCCCCGGAGTGCGGGGCGGGCGCGCGGCGCTACGCTAGGGCAGGAACCAGCCAGGGGAGCGTGATGAGGCTTTGGCTCGGGGTGGTGGCGATGCTGGCGGGTGCAGCCTGGGCAGGCCCTGAGGCCGCGGCCGAGGACGAGCTGCGCATGGCCTTCACCAGCACCTGGAGCCTGCCTTGGGGCAAGCTGGAAGGCACGCGCGTGACCGGTGGCATCCAGCATGAGGTCGGGTTGGCCGTGGCGCGCCGCCTGGGCTGGAAGCTGCGCTACGTGCTGCTGCCGGCCAGCAAGGGCGACCGCAGCGAGCTCGACCGCGACACCGATCTGCATTGCGGCATCGACCCGAGCTGGACGCGCCGGCCCGAGGCCTACCACTGGAGCGAACCGCTCTTTGATACCTCGGACCTGCTGATCGGCCACGGCGATGCGCTGCCGGTGCGCAGTCTCAGCGAACTGCCCAGCGGCAGTCGCGTCGGCACTGTGGGGAGCTACCGCTACCCCACGCTGGAATCCCGCTTTGCCGCCGGCCAGCTCAAGCGCGACGACGCCCCCGATCAGGCGCGCGCACTGGAAAAGCTGGCCCGCAAGCGCACCGATTACGCCGTCGTCAGCCCGCAGGCCCTGGGCTGGTTCCTGCGTCACAACCCGCAGCAGCCGCCAGCCGAGTGGCGTGTCACCGTGCAGCAGACGGCCTTCTACTGTGCTGTGCCGCAGAGCAGCCCGCGTGATCCCGCACAGATCCTCGACGCCGTGCACGCGCTGCAGCGTGAGGGTGAGCTCGGCCGCATCCTCGCCAGCTACAGCGCGCGCTGAACGCGTGCCCGTGTGAAATTGCCGCGGCTCCGCCGCGGGCCGTCATGGCGCTGCGCTAGCCTCGCCAGCCTTGCAATGTGTAACGGGGTCGGGATGTTCGGTCGCTGGTGCTGGGCCTGGGTGGGGTTGTTGGGAATCATTGGCCAAGCTGCACAGGCGCAGGAACCGCCCGAACTGCGCATGGCCGCCAGCGGCAGCTGGAGCTTGCCCTGGGGCCGCTGGGAAGGGCAGACCGTGATCGAAGGCATCCACCACGATGTGGCCCAGGCCGTGGCGCAGCGCCTGGGTTGGCGCCTGCGCTTCGTGCGCCTGCTGCCCACCAAGGGCCATTTCAGCGAGGTGGACCGCGAAACCGATCTGCGCTGCGGGCTGGACCGCAGCTGGGTGCCCGACCCAAACCTTTACCAATGGAGCCCGCCGCTGTTCGATACCTCGGACCGCCTGGTGGGCCACCGCGACAGCCCTGTGCCGCGTAGCCTTGCCGAGCTGGACGACGGTCAGCGCATCGGCACCGTGCGCGCCTACCAGTACCCGACCCTGCAGACGCGCTTTGAAGCTGGCCAACTGCTGCGCGAAGACGCTTTTTCCCAGATGCAGGCGCTTGAGAAGCTGTCGCGCAAGCGCAGCGAGTACGCGGTGGTCAGTCCGCAGGTTTGGGCCTGGTACCGGCGCAGCACCGCGGAACATCAGCTGGCCGGTTGGAGCCTGCTCGTGCAACCCTCTGCCTACCACTGCGGTGTGCCCAGCAGCTCGCCGCGTGATGCGCGCGCCATCCTGGCTGCCGTGCAGGCGCTGCGCGACGAAGGCGAGATCGCGCGCATCCTGGCGCGCTATGGTGCGGCCAGTTGACACCATCGCCCGCCCCATGTCTGACAGCCCCTACAGCGCCGGCCTGGCGCGCTTCTTCATCGCCGTGGCCGAT
>JBDHSJ010000172.1:0-8900 GCA_039808065.1 Burkholderiaceae bacterium
GCCGCGTCCACCGCCGCCTTGTAGGCGTGCGCCCGGTTCATCTGGCCCTTGGCGGTGATACAGGTCAGCAGCCAGGTCAGCTCACAGACCTCGGGCACATCGCTCTGGCGGTAGAGCAGGGCGACATCGGTGTCCAGGCCAGCGGCGATCCAGGTGGCGGCGATCTGCAGGCGGCTGGCTTCGACGCGATCCGGGTCGTCGCACTTGATCAGGCCGTGGTAATCGGCCATGAAGAAGAAGCTTTCGACGCCGGGCTCACGCGAGGCCGCGATGGCCGGGCGGATGGCGCCGACGTAATTGCCGAGGTGCAGGGTGCCAGTGGTGGTGATGCCGGTCAGGACGCGGGTGGTCTTCATGCGAGGTCAGCCATCTTTTCGCCGAGGCGAATCGGGCGCGCGGGCGCCCAGTCGGAATTGAATGCCAGATTGGTCTTGGGCCAGAGCATCACCACGGTGGAGCCGAGCAGGAAGCGGCCCATCTCCTGGCCCTGTTCGAAGCGGTGCAGGCCGTTGGCGTAATCCCAGCTCTTGACCTCGGGGTGGCGCGGCGGGTTGACCACGCCATGCCAGGTGGTGGCCATGCTGCCCACCACCGTGGCGCCCACCAGCACCAGCACGAAGGGGCCGTGCGCGGTGTCGAAATGGCAGACCACCCGCTCGTTGCGGGCAAAGAGGCCCGGCAGCGCGCGTGCCGTGGCCGGGTTCACCGAATACAGGCTGCCCGGCACCCAAGTCATGCGGCGCAAGGTGCCGGCCACCGGCATGTGGATGCGGTGGTAGTCCTTGGGGCTCAGGTACAGGGTGGCGAAATGGCCGTCCTGGTAACGCGCGGCCTCGCTGGCGTCACCGCCGATCAGTTCACGCGTGCGGTAGCCATGGCCCTTGGCCTGGAACACCTGGTCGGCCTCGATGCGGCCGAAGGCGGAGATGGCGCCATCGACCGGGCAGATCCAGGTGGCCTGAGCCAGCGGCCGGGCGCCGGGCTTCAGCGGCCGGGTGAAGAATTCGTTGAAGCTCTTGTAGCTGGCCGGGTCGGGGTTGGCGGCCTCGGCCATGTTCACGCCGTAGCGGCGGATGAAGCGCTCGATCGCCCGCGTCGTCCAGGCGCCGCCCTCGGCTGCGGCCAGGCGGCCCAGCTGTTCCGTCAGCAGGCGTTTGGGCAGCAGGCGCTGCGGCAGCAGGGTGCGGAAGTCTTCAAAGCTCATGCGGGCACGCACCGTCGGGCAAAGGGGCGGATTCTAGGAATGCGTTTGCTCGCGCACCCAGTCCTGAAATGGAGCGCTGCCCTCAGGCAGCGGCCAGGCCACCAGGGCCGGCAGCTCGTAGGGGTGCTGCGCCAGGATGGCGGCCTGCAGCTCGGCCCAGCGCGCCTGGGTGCTCTTGATCAGCAGCCGCCACTCGGGCTCCTGCTGCACCTGGCCCTGCCAGCGGTAGACGGATTCGATCGCCTGCAACTGCACGCAGGCCGCCAGACCCCGTTCCACCAAGTCGTGGGCCAGGGTGTCGGCCTGTTCGCGCGTGCCGACGGTGGTCAGCGCGGCGATCAGGCCCTTGCCACTCATGCGGCTTCCAGCTGCTCCTGCACGCGGCGCGCGGCGCGCAGCGCGGCGGCGGCATCGATCTGCGCCTGCGGTGCGATCAGATTGACCTGCGACTCCAGCGCATCCGGGTCGTTCATCAGGATGTAGACGATGCCCGAGATGGCGGCCACCCCGCGGCGCTGCAGGGCCTCGGGCATCTCGCCGGTGGCTTGCAGGGTCACGTGGTGGCGCACGCTGGCCACGGCGGCCGGGGCCAGGCCCCAGCTTTCGCACAGGGCGGCACCCAGCGCGTCGTGGCTGACGCCGAAGGCCGCCGTTTCCAGGCCGCAGAGCTCGGAATCGGTGGCGGCGGCGCGCAGCATGGCGGGGTAATGCTGGGGCGCGTGGCGGTACAGCACGGCCTTGCCGCATTCCTCGAACAGGCCGGCCGAATGCGCGGCCCAGGGGTCGATGCCCAGCATCTGGCCGATGCGGCCCATCATCAGGCCGCGCTTGGCGGCGCGGTCCCACACCGGGTCGAGTTCGGCGGCGGGCGGGAAGGCGGCGCGCAGGCTCATCTCGAAGGCAATCGCGCTGACCTCGCGCATGCCCAAATAGGTCAGGGCCTGATGCACCGTCTGCACCCGGCCGCGCAGGCCGTAGAGCGAGGAGTTGACGGCCTTGAGCACGGCGGCGGCCAGCGCCATGTCGCCTTCCACCAGGGCCGAAACCGCCAGCAGATCGATCTCGTCCTCGGCCATCAGCACCGAGAGCTTGACCAGCACTTCAGGCTGGGCGGGGATTTCGATGTCGAGCGAGCGCAGTTCGGGATCCACAGACATGGCGAGGCCTTTCAGGCGAAGACTGCGGACCATGTTAGCGCCGCGTCCCAGCCGGTTTTCAGGATCAGTGCGGACACGACCACCAGGAAAACCCCCCGCACAAAGCCGGCCCCGCGTGAGATGGCCAGATGCGAGCCCATCCAGCTGCCGGCCATATTGGCCACCGCCATAGCCGCCGCCACGCCCCACCACAGATGGCCGGTGGCGGCAAACAGGGTCAGCGCGGCCGCATTGGTGGCGGTGTTGAGCAGCTTGGCGCTGGCGCTGGCATGCAGGAAGTCGTAGCCCAGCAGGCGCACGAACAGAAAAACAAAGAAGCTGCCGGTGCCGGGGCCGAAAAAGCCGTCGTACAGGCCGATGCCGCCGCCGATGGCCACCGCGCGCCAGACCTCGGCCCGACCCTGGTGCAGCGGCGCGTGTTCGCGCCCCAGGTCCTTCTTGGCCAGGGTGTAGATCAGCAGGGCCAGCAGGATCAGCGGCAGGGCGATGCGCCAGACCCGCGCGTCCACCAGGGTGGCGCCCCAGGCGCCCAGTGCGCTGCCGGCCAGCGCGGCGCCCATGGCGGGCAGCAGCGAGTTCCAGCGCAGTTCCACATGGCGCGCATAGCGCCAGGCCGCCAAGGCCGTGCCCCAGATCGCTGCGCCCTTGTTGGTGCCGAACAGCGTGGCCGGCACCGCCTGCGGATAGGCCGCGAACAGGGCGGGCACCAGCACCAGGCCGCCGCCGCCGACGATGGCATCAATGAAGCCGGCCGCCAGCGAAGCGGCAATCACCAGGAAAAGTTCCATGAACTCGGTTGCCCAAGGGGCTTAAGCAGGGTGGCGGCGCCTAGCCGGCGCGATCAAGTGCCACCGCGGAACCGGCTTTGCCGGGCCGATGGTGGCGCCCCCTGAGGGGAGGCGGCCTCTTGGGCCGCTTCGGGGGGGTCATTTCAATGCCTCATCGAGGCGCTGCAACCAATCAGCAGGCACGGCCTTGTTGCAGTACAGATGCCGACTGGCGCCAGGCGGGGCATCGGCAAAGCGCAGCAATTGGAAGTTGCCCGGCGGCACCGGCGTGTCGGCCGGCAGGCTCAGCAGCCATTGCCCTTCCTCAGGGGCCACGGGCATCCAATCGGCGCGGTCGGCGTGCAGCATGCGCATCAGCACCGGGACCTCGGCACTGCTGCTCTCCGGGGCGCGAGTGCGCTGGGCCAGCAGGCCATCGAACTGCGCGCCGTAGGAAAAGCCTTGCTTGACCAGCAGGCGGGCGTCGCCGCGCATCAGGGCCTCGCGCATGCCGATGGCCTCGGGCCAGCTCAGGCTGGCGCGGGCGATCAGGCCCAGCGGCTGGTCGCGGTAGAGCATGGCGCTGAAGCGCCCCTTGGCCTCGCGCGCCGGGTTGCGGAACCAGCCGATGCCGCAGTCCAGGCCCTGGCCCTCCTCGATCAGCAGCAGCTGGCGCTGGCTGGGCGTGAGCGCCAGCCGGTAGGGCAGGCCGCCGCGCACCAGGGCGCGCAGCAGCGAATCGACCACCAGACCCTGCACGCCGCCGTCCGGGCGCGTCTGGTAGTAGGGCGGCCGCTCCTGGTAATGCAGGGTGACGGTGGGCAGATCGGCCGCTGCTGCCGCCCGCGCGAGCAGGCCCAGCAGCAGCAGCGCGGGGGCGGTCAGGCGCGGCATGCGGGCATTGTGGGCCTGCCCATTGCGGCCTTACCAGATGCGGATGCGCTCCTCGCTGGGCTTGAACATCTTGTCGCCGGCCTTGGTGCCGAACACCTGGTGAAAGCCGTCGTGGTTGACGGCGGCACCGTTGGCGCGGAACTCCGCAGGCGAATGCGGGTCGACCACCAGCATCTGCAGCGCGCGGCTGTCGCGGCTCTTGTCGCGCCAGGCCTGGCTCCAGCCCATGAAGAAGCGCTGCTCGCCCGTGAGCCCGTCGATCACCGGCGCGGGCTTGCCGCCCAGGCTTTTCAGATAAGCCTTGTAGGCGATCTGCAGGCCGCTGAGGTCGGCGATGTTCTCGCCCAGGGTCAGGCGGCCGTTGATTTGCTTGCCCGGCAGGGGTTCGTAGGCCGAGTACTGGGCAACCAATCGCTCGCCCAGCTGCTCGAAGGCCTTGCGGTCGGCTTCGGTCCACCAGTTGCGCAGCGCGCCGTCGGCGTCGTACTGGCTGCCCTCGTCATCAAAGCCGTGGCTGATCTCATGGCCGATCACCGCGCCGATGGCGCCGTAATTGACCGCGTCGTCGGCGGCGGCATTGAAGAAGGGTGGACGCAGGATGGCGGCCGGGAACACGATCTCGTTGGCCAGCGGGTTGTAGTAGGCGTTGACGGTCTGCGGGGTCATGCCCCATTCCTTCTTGTCGACCTTCTGGCCGACCCGTCGGGCATTGCGCGCCCACTCGAAGCGCGCGGCGCGCTCGCCGTTGCCGACCGCGTCACCGGCCTTGACGAGCAGCGCGCTGTAATCGCGCCATTGCTCCGGATAGCCGATCTTGACCGTGTAGGCCTGCAGCTTGGCGCGCGCCTTGATCTTGGTCTCGGCGCCCATCCAGCTCAAGGACTCGAGGCTGTCGCCGAAGCTGCCGAGCAGGTTGTTCACCATCGTGACCATGCGCTGCTTGGACTCGGCCGGGAAATGCTGGCCGACATAGAGCTGGCCCAGGGCCTCGCCGAGCGCGGCATTGGTCTGCTCGATGCCCTGCTGCCAGCGCGGGCGCTCGGCGGTGGTGCCGGTCAGCGCAGTGCCGTGGTAGGCGAAATGCGCGTCACGGAAGGCCTTGGGCAGGCTGTCGGCCTGCGAATCCAGCAGGTGCAGCTTCAGGTAGTCCTGCCACTGCGCCAATGGGGCTTCGGCCAGCAGCCGGGCGGCGCCCTGCACGGCCGTGGTCGGCCCGACGATCAGGCGCTGCGTCTTGCCCAGCTGGGCGCTTTGCAGCAGCAGATTCCAGTCGATCTGCGGTGCGAACTTCTGCAGCTCGGCGCGGGTCTTGGGGTTGTAGAGCTTGACCGGGTCGCGCAGCTCGACCTTGTCCCAATGCGCGGCGGCGATCCGGCGCTCGAGTGCGATGGTGTGCTCGGCGGCCTTGGCCGGGTCGGGCAGGCCGGCCAGGCGGCCCAGGGTTTCGAGGTAGCTGCGGTACGCCGCGACGGCCTTGGCAAAGCGCTCGTCGCCATCCTTCAGGTAGTAGTCGCGATCGGGCACGCCCAGGCCGCCCTGGCCGATCACGGCCTGATAGACGTCGGGGTGGCGCGAATCGGGCTCGACTCCCAGATTGACGATCTGGTTCTGCAGACCCTGGCGGGCGCCGATCCAGCGCAGCAGCGCGGCGCGATCCTGGATGGCGGCGATGCGCTTCAGATCGCCCTGCAGCGGCTGCAGGCCGACGCGCTCGATGGTGTCCAGGTCGACATAGCTGCCGTAGTACAGCGCCAGCTTCTCGGCCACGCTGCCCTTGGCCTGCGGCTGGGTGCTCAGGGCCTGGACGATTTCACGCACCTCGCGGTCGCTCTGGTCGCGCAGCAGCATGAAGCTGCCGTAGCGCGCCTTGTCGGCCGGGATCTCGGTCTTCTTCAGCCACTCGCCATTGACGGCGCGGAACAGATCGTCCTGGACGCGCACGGTGGGGTCGGCGCCCTGGCGGTCAAGGCCGGAGAGGATCTCGGCATGGGAGGTCAGACACAGGGTCAGCGCGGCGGCCGCAGTGCACAGCAGTTTCATGGGGGCGATGGCAGGGAAAGGCGGTAGAGGGCGGGAAGGGCGGTCGTTCACCAGATGCGGATGCGCTGCTCGCGCGGCTTGTGCATCCGGTCGCCTTCCTTGACGCCGAAGGCCTCGTGGAAGCCGTCGTGGTTCAAGGCTGCGCCGTTGGCGCGGAACTCGGGGGGCGAGTGGGTGTCGCTGGTCAGCAGTTGCAGCACGCGGCTTTCGCGGGCCTTCTCGCGCCAGGCCTGGCTCCAGCCCATGAAGAAGCGCTGCGCGCCGGTCAGGCCGTCGATCACCGGCGCTTCCTTGCCGCCCAGGCTCTTCAGATAGGCCTTGTAGGCGATCTGCAGGCCGCTGAGATCGGCAATGTTCTCGCCCAGGGTCAGGCGGCCGTTGAGCTTCTTGCCGGGCACGGGCTCGTACTGCTCGTACTGCGCCACCAGCTGCTCGCCCAGCTTCTTGAAGGCCTCGCGGTCGGCGTCCGTCCACCAGTTGCGCAGCGCGCCGTCGGCGTCGAACTGGCTGCCGGAGTCGTCGAAGCCATGGCTGATCTCGTGGCCGATCACCGCGCCGATGGCGCCGTAGTTCACCGCGTCGTCGGCCGCGGCATTGAAGAAGGGCGGCTGCAGGATGGCGGCCGGGAACACGATCTCGTTGGCCAGCGGGTTGTAGTAGGCGTTGACGGTCTGCGGCGTCATGGCCCATTCGCGGCGGTCCACCGGCTTGCCGGCCTTGGCCACCTGGCGCGCCCACTCGAAGCGTGCGGCGCGCTCGGCATTGCCCAGTGCGTCACCCTTCTTCACCACCATGGCTTCGTAGCTGCGCCAGGTGTCGGGGTAGCCGATCTTGGTCACATAGCTCTGCAGCTTGGCGCGCGCACGGCCCTTGGTCTCGGGGCCCATCCAGGTCAGGCCGTCCAGGCTGTCGCCAAAGGAGCCCAGCAGGTTGTTCACCAAGGTGACCATGCGCTGCTTGTGGCCGGGCGGGAAGTGCTGGGCCACGTACAGCTGGCCCAGGGCCTCGCCCAAGGCCGCGTTGACCTGGTCGATGCCCTGCTGCCAGCGTGGCTTGGGCGCGGTGGCGCCGGTCAGCGCGGTGCCGCGGAAGGCAAAGCGGGCGTCGCGGAAGGCCTTGGGCAGGGTGTCGGCGGCGTCGTCCAGCGCATGCAGCTTCAAATAGATCTGCCAGTCGGCCAGCGGGGCCTCGGCCAGCAGCTTGGCAATCGCCACGGTGGCGCTGGGCTGCGAAATGGACAGGCGGTCGATGGTGCCGAGGCCGGCACCGTCCAGGAAGGCCTGCCAATCCAGCCCGGGCGCGGCCTGGGCCAGCTCGGCGCGCGCGTGCGGGTTGTAGAGCTTGACCATGTTGCGGTTCTCAACCCGGTCCCAGTGCGCGGCAGCCAGCTGGCGTTCCAAGGCCAGCGTCGTCTGGGCGGCCTGCTCAGGGTGCTTCAGTCCGGCCAGGCGGGCCAGGGTGGTCAGGTACTCGCCGTAGGCCTTGAGCGCCTTGGCAAAGCGTTCTTCTTCGGCCTTCAGGTAGTAGTCACGGTCCGGCAGGCCCAGGCCGCCCTGCCAGGTCAGCGGGCGGTTGATGCCCGGCTCCTTGAAGTCCGGGTACACGGCCAGGCCCAGCGGCAGGTTCATCAGCCCTTGCTGGCGACCCAGCCAGTGCGCAAGTTCCTTGCGGGTCTTGATCGCATCGATGCTGGCCAGCAGGGGCTGAATGGGCTTGAGTCCGGCCTTGTCGATGCCGGCCAGGTCGGTGAAGGCGCCGTAATAAAGCGCCACCTTCTCGGCCACGCTGCCAGCGGCCTGGGGCTTGGCGGCCAGGCCCTCCACGAGGGCGCGAACCTCGCGGTCGCTCTTGTCCCGCAGCTGGATGAAGGTGCCGTATTCGGGCTTGTCGGCGGGAATCTCGACGGTCTTCAGCCACCGGCCGTTGGCGGCGCGGAACAGATCGTCCTGGGCGCGCACAGCGGGGTCGAAGCCGGCACGGTCCAGGCCGGACTGGGTTTGAGCGGGGGCAGCGAGGCTCAGGCTGAGCAGGGCGGCGGCGAGGGCCGCGGGGCAAAGTGGGCGCATGGCGTGGGTGGAGCGGGGGCGTGAAAGGCGCGCAGCCTACGGGCGCAAACCCCCTGCGGCCAAAAGCTCAGTTCAGGCATCGCCTCCGGACAAACCACGATGCACGGCCAAGGCGTCGATGCGGCGCTCGATTTCCGTCATCAATGCACGGTAGCCGGGGCCATCCACCCCGCCGAAGTCCTGCTGCAGGCGCTGCTGGCTCAGGAATTCCGGCAGGTCGGCCACCTTCGGAAAGAAGGCCGTCTCGGGCAGGGGTTGCGCCAGCAGGCGCAGCAGCGCCAGCGGCTGGCGGCTGCCCAGGCGGCCGATGCGCTCACCCGCGCGGTCGGCTGCCAGGTCGTTGAAGGAGAAGCCGCTGCCGCCGCGCTGGCTGTCGCTGAGCTCCTTGGCCAGGCCCAGGGCGTCGCCCAACGGGCCGGCGCCCTGGGCGGCCAGCCAGGCGGAGATCAGGAAGTGCTGGGCCATGTCCTCGCGGCCGGCCAGGCGCAGGCCGGGGTTGGGGCGGGTGTCGGGGTCGCCGATCAGGCGGCCGGGGTCGCGTCCCACGCTGCGCAGGGCCAGTTGCAGCCACAGGGCGCGCAACTCGGCCGCCGCAGCCTGCCCGCTTTCCACGCGCGCCAGGGCCTCGCGCGCCAACTCGGGCAGCAGCAGGGGCAGCTCCACACTGGGGCGCGGCGGCTGCTGGGCCGCCCAGGCCTGCCAGCGGCGGTGCTGGGCGCGCAGGGCTTCTTGCTCGGCCTGCGGCCACAGGCCCGCCAGGGCGGCGGCGGCC
>JBDHSJ010000173.1:0-8843 GCA_039808065.1 Burkholderiaceae bacterium
AACCGCGCACGCTGCTGCTGTTGTAGAGCCCGATGGTCTCGCGGCCCACGCTGGTGCCGAAGGCATCACCGGCGGCTTGCACCGCGCTGCCACTGCCGTTCGCGAGGGCGGCGCTGGCGCCAAGAAGGGTGGCGCTACAGGCCAGCAGACGCAGGGAGAACAAGGGGGGCTCCGGGAATGGGGCGGGCAGTGTAGGCAGGGCGGCATAACCTTGGCCGGCCGCGCAATCAAAGCGGCGCTTCGCCTACTCCGCCTATGAACGACTTGCCTACCGACACCAGCGCAGAACCACCGCCTGCGCCTTCCCACACCGTACCGGCGCCCATCGCAGCAGTGCTGGCCCGTCTGCAGCCGGGGGCGAGCATCGTGGCGCTCACCGGCGCTGGGATGTCGGCCGCGAGCGGCATCCCGACCTTTCGGGCGGCGCCGCATGCGCTGTGGAGCGACTACAAGCCGGCGCAACTGGCCAGCCCGGGCGGCTGGCGGGCCAATCCGGCGCGCGTCTGGGCCTGGTACGAATGGCGGCGGGCGCACGTGCTGGCATCACAACCCAATGCCGGCCACCTCGCGCTGGCCGCACTTCAGGCGCGCTTTGCCGTCACGGTGCTGACCCAGAACGTGGACGACCTGCATGAGCGCGCCGGCAGCCGCGAGGTGACACATCTGCACGGCAGCCTGTTCAGCCCCCGCTGCTTCGCCTGCCAGCGCCCGGCCACGTTTGCGGTTGGTTTGCCGGCGGTGGATCAGCCCTTGGCCGCGCTGGAGCCGCCGCGTTGCGGCCATTGCGGCGGGCGGGTGCGGCCCGGCGTGGTCTGGTTCGGCGAGGCCCTGCCGGCGGCCGAATGGCGGCGGGCCGAACTTGCCGTGCGGGGCGCTGATCTGCTGTTGGTGGTGGGGACCTCGGCCACCGTTCAGCCGGCCGCCAAGTTGCCGGTGTTGGCGCTGAAGTGGCGGGTGCCGGTTGTGGTGATCAATCCGGATGGCTGCCCGGCGGCTAGGGTGGCGGGCGGCTTGGTTTGGCTGGAACAGGCAGAGGTGGCACTGCCGATGGCTCACAGGTTTAGGGCGAGCCTGCAGACGATCTTCTGAGCTTGAAAACTCCCGAAAGGCTCACTGGCCTCCGTGGGCAATTTGTTCAATGGCAATTTCCCAATATGCTCTTACTCGACTGAAGCGGTCTTGTGATGCTTTTTGAGTGAAGCCCGAAGAGTATTCGTCCCAAGTCTTGGCAAACTGTTCCAGATAGAACACTGCGCACATTGAGGCGCCGATCATTGAAAGTTGAGCTCGTTCTTGTGTTTTGCTTCTCGGTAGAAGCCCGCCAAAAATGCGGCACCAACTAATGTTGCGAACTTGACGTCTTGATAGTTCCGCGGCGTTGCGGAAGGTCTTGTTTGATATTCTCCAGGCGTAAAGCTCTTCTGGGTTCAGGTGACTCGTTGCGGTGAGAAGTTCGTCAAACCATGCGACGAATGAATTTCTGGTGAATTCCAGTGTGGCGAGTATTGGCGCTTCCAAAGCACTCCATTCGGCAATGGCTCCCAGCAAGTTCACTTCGTGGTTCGACTTGATTGGCGTCACCAAAAATCCCTTGGTTAAATGGATCTTGGGGTCATCTGACCACAGTGCGGCCTCGGCCGCATTTTTTGCGGGCAATCTTTCGACATAGAGGTCGTCGAAGATATCGCAAAATGCATCAATTGCTCCGGCGTTTCCCAAAGGTCTGTGCATTTGTACCCCACTGCTTAAGTTGCCTGAATTATTCGCTTTAGAAGACGTTTTGCCTCTTTGGGCGAGCAACAGTCTTCGTGCCTTTGCAGAGTCCGCCTGAAGGTGGCGGCCGCAGTCTGGTTAAATTTTTTGCTTTACAAAGTCAACTAGCTCCTTCAGGCTCTTTTCCAGTCTAAGCGCGCAATCTTGAATTAGCTCCTCAGACTCGATGCTGTAGCTGTTGGGGTGAAGGCCGGATATCAAAATAAACAGCGGTGCATTCTTGAATGCGTTGGATCTCTTGTGTGCGTTATTCAGATCGTCTTTTGATATATTTTGATCCGAGATGACGACAAAGCCATATTCAAGTTTGCTATCGAAATCGATTGCTATTTGGGTCTTCTTTGTCTCTTGCTTCTCTGGTCGATACCTGGCTGCTTTTGATCTTATTTCTTCGCAAAGCATGTGAGCGCGTTCAATGTCGGTGCAAATCTTCTTTCTCTTGTATCCAAGATCCATTTTTAAGTCGAGGAGTAGCTTGATCCGTTCTTTCCCTTCCGTCTTTGTAATGAAGACAAGGTCCGGTTTAATCGTTCTCTTCTTAGCTGGATCTGTTGTAGGTAGCGTCAGGGGTTGGTTAATTCTAATTTTATTGATTCCTTCAATTTTCTCGGCAAGAAAGTATGCGAGCAGATCTTCGGTTTCTGAGGCGACCGATCTGTTTTCGCCGCGTGCCAGCCTGGAATGTGGTTTTAAAGGTTCCCGGGCTCTTCTGTATGCCATCACTAGTTCCCGGGAAAAATCCATTGCATTCATTTGGCTCTCCAAGTTATTTTATCGAGATCATTAAAGTCAAGTGCATTTCGCAAGAAATGCCTGCACCACCATCACCATCGCCAACGTATCCAACTCGCAGTACCGCAATAGCGCCGCCTTGATCCGCTCCCGCTCCGCGGCACCAAGATCCTCAAACTGCAGGCACGCATAGGCCGCCATCGCGGCACCCCCGTTTGCCAGATCGGGGGCGAGCTGGGAATCCAGCCGCTCCTGCGCTTCCGCATCCAAATCCTCGAACACCGGAGGCAGCAGCTTGTACGGGTCCAGCACCCGCCCGGTGCGCTCAACCCACCAGGCCATGCCCTGCTTCAGATTCAGGCTGGGCATGGCGGGGCTGCCGTAGCGGGGTTCCGCGTAGAGCGCGCGCAGGGTTGGCGAGCTTTTCATCAGTGCAGGGAGCACCTTCTTCAGGGAGGAGCTGCCCTGCGTGTCCGGATGGAAGTACAGGCGCTCGGCCAGTTGGCACAGGTCCACCATGTTGCGAGCGCCCGCGTGGCACACGCCGTCGATGTCGCGCTGGGTCAGGCCTTCGATGAAGGCCACCAGCTGCGGAGCGTCGTCGGGTGGGTTGGCATCGGCGAGCAGGCGTTCGCGCAATTGGTTGAGCACGGTGTTCTCGTGTGCGGCCCAGCGGAACACGGTGCCGGAGTCGCTCGACAAGGCCGTGCGCAGCGCGCGCAGAAAGGGCAGGCAGGGGTCGACGCCGGGGCTGGCTTCCAGGAACTGGCTGCAGTGCCGCACGCTGCCGTCGCGCTCCATCACATGGTGCGAGAACTGAAACGCGACGGTTTGGTAAGGCCGTTGCCCGCAGTGGAAGGGGATGGCCACGGCGCTGGTTTCAAAGTCGATGAAATGCAGGGGGTAGACCCAGTCGCGCGCGGCGCGCGCAAAGCCGGCTTCATCGAAGTAATGATCGCCGCCGCCGGGCCATTCCGGGCGGCACTGGTACCACTGGCGCTGCGCGCGCGTCAGCCCTTCCGGGCCAGGTTCGCTGCCGCCAAAGCCCAGGTCCTCGGCTTGCACCTGCTGGAGCTTGAGCACGCCTTGGTCGATCAGCTGCTGCTTCTTGCGGAAGTTCCACAGGTCGAGCACGGTGCCGGCCTCAAAGTCCGTCGCCGTCCACCCGAACGCCTGCGCCCAGCAGGCGTGGAAGCCGCTCTGGGGTGTGCCTGGCGCGGGCGGTGAGGCGGCCTTGAACTGGCAGGCGGCGCATGCCGTGCCGGGCCGCGGGGCGATGACGCGGTCTTCGCGATAGGCCTGGGCCAACAGCGCCACCGCCTGCGTGAAGGGCATCGCGGTGCCACCGATGGTGATGGGTTCGGCCAGCAGTTGGGCCACCTGGCCATCCACCGCCACGGCGATGAGGATGGGTTGGCCCAGGTCAGTGCCTTCGGGCGGGGCTTGCACGCGCAGGCGCTTGCCATCGCGGCGCACCCGAAAGTGCTGATTCAGGCCGTCCACGCTGGCACGGCGTGAGGTGTCGGCCAGCATCAGGAAGCTGCGGATCTCGAACCCAGGCAAGGCCAGGCGGGCCACATGGGTTTGGAAGGCGATGTCCTGCAGGTAAGGTTTGAAGCCTCGATCGATCTCACCCTTGCGGTTGCGGAAGTCGCCATCGCGCTGCGGGTTGTAGGACTTGGCCTTGACCTCGATGAGTTCGATGCAGCTGCCGCGCTTGCGCAGGATGTCCACGCGGATGAACAGATCACCGGCCACGAGCGCGGCCTCGTAGATCGTCACCTCCTGCTGGGCCAGCAGTTCCTGGGTGCGGGCCATGGCGCTTGCGTGATCCAGCGCCTCCACGGCCACGCCACCCGGGAACATCTGGCAGGCCAGGGCGCCCACCTGGTAGCCCCCTTCGGCCAGCGCGGCCAGAAAGCTGTCGTCCAGCGAGGTGTCGAGCCATTCCGGCTTGCCGGCATAGAAGAGCTTGGTCGGGCACTCCAAGGCCAGCTTGAAGCGACTCTTGGTGAGGTAACGCGGCAGAGCAGGCATGAAGCATGGGCGCGTGAACGACGGGGCCGATGGTGCCGTCTGGTTACATTCGTTCGCAAGCCTGATTTGTCAGGAGACGGCCCGATGGATCGAAATTTCCAACGCCTGCTCGATTTGCTGAGCGTGCTGCAGCGGTCTGAACGGCTGAGCACGGCGGACATTCGCGAGCGCTTGGCGGCACGCGGCCATGCGGTGACCGCGCGCACCGTGCAGCGCGACCTGGAAAGCCTGGCCAGCGCCTACCCGATGGATTGCGACACCAGCCAGCGCCCCTACACCTGGGCCTGGCGGCGCGATGCCGCGCGCATCTCGCTGCCCGGCATGGATTGGCCGGAGGCCGTGAGCTTCCAGATGCTGGCGACCTATTTGGAGGGGGCGCTGCCGGCCTGCGTGCGCGAGGGCATCCAGCCCTATGTGCAGCAAGCGCGCCACAAGCTGACCCAGCACTTCGAGGACCTGCCCCTGCGCCGTTGGCCCCAGCGGGTGCGCGTGCTGTGGCAGGGGCCGCCGGTGTTGGCGCCGGGCGTGGATGCCAAGGTGCACCTGGCGGTGACGCAGGCGGTGCTGCTGGGTCAGTGCCTGCGCCTGCGCTACCGCGCGTTCGGTGCCGCAGACGGGCGCAGCTATGAGGTCGCGCCCCTGGGACTGGTGCTGCTGGGCCCGATCTTTTACCTGCCCGTTCGCTTCGAGGGCTTTGACGATGTGCGCACCCTCGTGCTGCATCGCATCCAGACGGCCGAGCTGGTGACCAAGCCCTCGGGCATCGAGGGCTTCGATCTGGAGGGCTGGATCGGCGCAGGCGGTCTGGGCTTTGGCGGGCATGAGGAAGTGGGCCTGGAGTTGCGCCTGTGGGAGCGGCTGGGAGATCTGCTGAAGGAGACGCCCTTGGCGGCCGACCAGCGCGTGCTGGAGCAGGACGACGGCTCCCAGCTGCTGCGGGCCACGGTGCGAGATACCGCCCAGCTGCGCCGCTGGCTGCTCAGCCTGGGGGCACGCGCCGAAGTGCTGGCACCCGCCGGGCTGCGCGCGGCGATGCGGGACACCTTCAGCGCCGCTTCAGCACGCTACGGAGTTTGAGGCGACGGATTCTGTCGCGTGGCGCGTCCAGCATTCGCTCCTCGTTCAATGCAGGAGCCCTGTCCATGCGTGCTGCCCTCGCACTTCAACCCGACGAGCCCGTTGACGCTGGCGACGCCACCCAGCTGGCCAATGCCCATGTGTTGCTTCAGCTGCTGCGGTGCATCCGCCTGATGCAAGGTGTCATTTCGCACCGCAACTACGAAGACATTGGTGCGCTGTTCCTGCCCGTGCTGCGACAGCTGCGGCCCCTGGATGAATGGCTGCCCCCGGCAGCGCAGGAGCCCAGCGCGGAGCCGCGGCCGCGCTCGCGCCGCGCGGCCCTGGCGGAGGGGGAGGGTGGCACCGACGATCAGATTGCCGAGCGGCTGGGGGAGACGCTGTGCCGGCGCGTGGCCTCGGTGCAACTGTTGTGTGACGCACTCGAGTCGGCCTTGCAGCAGTTGGCCGAGGCGGAGTACCACCCGATGCGCGAGAACGTGGACACCCTGGCCTCAATGCTCTCGCTGGAGCCTTGGGAGCGGCAGTTTCTGCACTGGGCCGCTGCGCTTGCGCTCAGCACGGTGGATGCCGACCTGTTCGGCTTCGTCAACAGCACCTCGCGCCTGCGCGCCGTGCTGGTGCATGTGTTGGGCGTTGCGCCGCGTGCTGCGGTGAAGCTGCCCAGCACGGCCTTGTTGCGCGCGGGCCTGGTGTCCGTGCGCGGCTTCATGGGCAGCCGCCAGACGCTGGGGGACATGCTGGAACTGACCAGCCTGGGCCGGAAGTTGCTGGGCTCCGCCTACGCCAGCGAAGCCGAGATGGCCGCCGCCGTGCTGCGCCCCTTGCCCAGCCCCCCGGCGGGGGAACGGATGGAGTGGCCGCATCTTGCCCAGCAGCTGAGCGTGGCGCGCGCGGTGCTGGGGGCTGCGCTGGACGCAGAAGCCCGAGGCATCAATCTGCTGATTCACGGGCCGGCTGGCACCGGCAAGACCGCCTATGTGCAGCAGCTGGTGCAGGATCTCGGCGCGCAGGGCATCCTGGTGGACTTTCGCGATGAAGAGGGTTTCGAGGCTTCGCGCGGCGAGCGGCTGGAGAACCTGGCGCTGTGCCACACCTTCACCAAGGGCCGGCCGCGTTCGGTGCTGGTTCTGGACGAGGCCGAGGATGTGTTCCCCGACCCCGAGCGCAAGATCTTTGGCCGGCGTGGCTCCAGTGCGTCCCTCAGCAAGGCTTGGGTGAACCAATTGCTGGAGCACAACGCACGCCCCGTGGTCTGGATCAGCAACCGCGTGGATCAGATCGACCCGGCCTTCCTGCGGCGCTTTGCGTTGTGCGTGCACTTTCCGCCCTCGCCGTTCGAGATGCGTCACCGGCTGGCCCAGGAGCGGCTGGCGCCGCTGCAGGCATCGCCTGCCGCCATCGAGCGCGCCGCGGCCGCCGAGTTCATGAGCCCGGCCTTGCTGGATGGCGCTGCGCGCCTGCTGGGCCTGGTGCAACAGTGCACGGCCAGCGCCAACGCCGCCGGCACACCGAGCCCGGACACGACGCTTGCGACCTTGATGCAGGGCCACGCCACGGCAACGGGTCAGGTGGCTGCCCGAAAGCAGGCCAAGGCCGTGCTGCCCTTCGACACGCAACACCTGAACCTGGCCCAAGGGCTGCAGCCGCAAGCGGTGCTGGACGCCGCCCGGGACGAAGAGGGTGCCGCCTTGCTGTTCCACGGTGCGCCGGGCACCGGCAAGACGCAGTACGCGGCTGAGCTGGCACGACAGCTCGGCCGGCATCTGGTGGTCCGCACGGCGTCGGACATCAACTCGAAGTGGTACGGCGAGTCGGAGGCCAACGTCGCCCGCATGTTCACGGGCTGCGACCCGCAGCGCGAGTTGCTGCTGTTGGACGAGGCCGATGTGCTGCTGGGCAGCCGCGGCGAAGCCGGCAACCGCGCGGATCGGGCCGTCACGGCCGAGTTCCTGCGCTGGCTGGAGTGCTTCGAGGGCGTGTTCATCTGTGCCACCAACCACCCGGAGCACCTGGACCCGGCGCTGCTACGCCGCTTCGTGCTGAAAGTGGAGTTCCTGCCGCTGCGGCCGGAGCAGCGCGTGGACCTGTTGATGCAGCTGGCGGCGCCTGAAACCATTGGAGCTTCGGAACTCGAGCCGTCGCTGGCTGAAGTTGCTCAACTGCTGGGCCAGTTGGACGGCTTGACCGCCGGTGACTTCGCCAATGTGGCGCGGCGGCTGAAGCGGCGCTCGGCTGGTCTGGTGGAATGGCTTGATGAACTGGCCCTGGAGCACCGCAGCAAGCAGGTGCGTGAGACCGGACCGATTGGCTTTTTGTGAACCCTGGAGGATGTGATGGCAAGCGTTTGGAAACTTCGTTGGGCGGGAGATCTGGCGTCATCAGATGGCAATGCGCTGAGTTCGGCGGCGAGGGGCGCTGGGCCGGCGAGTGCCCCGGCCTCGGTGTCGGATGTTGCTTTGCTGCTGCTGTGGTGGGAGGCGATCTGCGGGCTTGCGCTTCAAGTGGAAGTGGAAGAAGGTCCGCTGGAAGAGGCCGTGGCGTTCGAGCTGGCTGTGAGGTTGGCCGGACGACAGATGCCTAAGAGCTGGGCCGAACTCGCTGCTCGCGCTGCGCGACAGCCCGGACGGGGTCTGTTTGCTGAACTGGCCCCTGGTGTGCCGGGTGGGCCTTTTGAGTTCGCGGTTCGTTACCCGGGATCGGACTTGGCACTGCTGGAGACCGTGCGGTTGATGGGCGGAGCGACGCAGGCTGGCGTCATCAGCTTCGAACTGGCCAAGGTGCGCCGGTGGGTCGAGGCACAGCCCTTGACCAAAGGCGACTCATAGGCGACGGAAGATGGCGCGGAGCAGCCGAATCAGTGCACCGAGCATGAGCACCTGGGCGCTGTACCAGCCGATGCGGAGCGAGTAGCTCAGTCTCAGCAGGGCATCAAAGGCTGCCTGAGCCAGGTCCGGGCCCCGGGGCGGCAGAGCCCGGTGAGACAGGCAGATCAACAGGATGCAGGTCAGCATGAGGGCTCCGAAAGGGCGAGTGCCGTAGCCAGTCTGAGGTCGACATGCGACATGTTCGGTCGCATGTCGACCCGGTCGATGGACAGGACGTGACTACACTGCGCGTCCGCTCCGGGGTGCCCTACAAGGGCTGAGATGACGGCTGCAACGTCAAACCCGAGAACTTGATCCGGTTCGTACCGGCGTAAGGAGAGTCTTAAAGAGCTTGTC
>JBDHSJ010000174.1:0-8678 GCA_039808065.1 Burkholderiaceae bacterium
GAGGAAGACTTCGAGTACAGCGACGGCCGCAAGGAGCGCCGCGTCTGGCGCCTCACGCACCACGGCGACGGGCGCTACAGCGGCCGTGCCGACGATGTGGTGGGCGAGGCCCGAGGCCAGGCCGCCGGCAACGCGCTGCGCTGGGGCTACACGCTGAAGCTGCCGGTGGATGGCAAGGTCTACGAGGTCCAGTTCGACGACTGGATGTGGCTGGTGGATGAGCGCGTGATGATCAACAAGGCGCGTATGCGCAAATTCGGCATTGATCTCGGCGAGGTCACCCTCAGCTTCACCCGATGAGCCTCAATCCAAAGTTCAAGCACTGGCAGGGCCAGGTGGTCTGGCTGATTGGTGCCAGCACCGGCATTGGCGCTGCGCTGGCCCATGCCCTGCACGCCGCGGGCGCCACCGTGGCCGTGAGCGCACGCGGCGCCGACAAGCTGCAGGCCTTTGCCGACGCCCACCCCGGCAGCCTGGCCCTGCCCGCCGATGTGCTCGACCCCGCGGCTTTGAAGAGCGCGCTGCGCACCCTGGTGGCCACCACCGGCCGCGTGGACCTGGCGGTCTACTGCGCCGGCACCTACACGCCGCTGCGCGCCGACCAGTTCGACCTGGCCAGCGCCAGCGCGCAGTGGCAAACCAATTACCAGGGCGCGCTGAACCTGCTGGACGCGCTGCTGCCCCAGCTGCTGGCGCAGGCTGAAGGCCGCCAGGGCGGACACCTCAGCCTGGTGAGCAGCGTGGCTGGCTACCGCGGCCTGCCCAAGGCCCTGGGCTACGGGCCGGCCAAGGCCGCGCTCATCCATCTGGCCGAAACGCTCTACCTGGATCTGGCGCCCAAGGGCCTGGGCGTGTCGGTCGTCAACCCCGGCTTCGTGGCCACGCCGATGACGGCGCAGAACGACTTCAAGATGCCGGCGCTGCAGACCCCCGAACAGGCCGCGGCCGCCATCCTGGAAGGCTGGCAGGACGGCGACTTTGAAATCCATTTCCCCAAGCGCTTCACCCGCTTTGTCAAGTTCCTGCGCCACCTGCCGGCGCGGCCCTATTTCTGGCTGGTGCGCAAGGGCACCAAGCTGTGAGCAGCACCGACCCCCGCCTGGCTGCCGTGCAGCAGTTCTTCGAAGCCCTGCAGCCGCAGGACCTGGCGCGCCTGGGCGAGCTGTACGGCGAACACGCCTACTTCCGCGACCCCTTCAACGAGGTGCGCGGACTGGCGGCGGTGCAGCGCATCTTTGCCCACATGTTCGAGACCCTGGAGCAGCCCCGCTTCGTGGTGCGCGACGCCTTCGCCCAGGGCGAGCAGGCCTTCCTGACCTGGGACTTCATCTTCCGCCGCCCCGGCCAGCCGGACGAGTGGCGCATCCACGGCAGCAGCCATCTGCGCTTTGCGCCGGATGGGCGGGTGATCTACCACCGCGACTACTGGGATGCGGCGGAGGAGCTGTGGGAGCGGGTGCCCATGTTGGGCTGGGTGTTGAAGCGGCTGAAGCAGCGCCTGCGTGCTTGAGCGCGCTCAGGAAGCCACCGCCTCCAACACCCGCAAGATCTCCCGTCCGTAGGCCTCCAGCTTCTTCGCCCCCACGCCGCTGACGCCGGCCACCTCGTCCAGGGTGCGCGGCGCCTTCACGGCCAGTTCGTTCAGCGTGCTGTTGGGGAAGATCAGGTAGGCCGGCAGGTCGTGTTCGCGCGCCACCTCGGTGCGCCAGGCGCGCAGGGCTTCCAGGCGGGTCTTGGCCTCGGTGTCCAGGTGCAGGGGCTCGGCGGCTGCCGCACTGCCGCCAGGCTTCTTGCTGGCGCGCACCTTGCCTTCGCCGGTTCCTTCGCGCAGCTTCACGGTCTGCTCGCCGCGCAGCACCGGCTTGGCAGCCTCGCCCAGGCACAGGGTCTGGTACTCGCCCTCGACCTCGATGGCGCCCAGCGCAATCAGCTGGCGCAGCACGGCGCGCCATTGCGTTTCGGTCACCATGCGGCCGATGCCCCAGGTGCTGAGTTCCTGGTGGCGGTGCTGGCGGGTCTTGTCGGTTTCCTTGCCGCGCAGCACGTCGATCAGATGGCCCGCGCCGAAGCGCTGGTTGCGCTCCTTCTGGAAGCGGTAGATGCAGCTCAGCGCCATGCGCGCGGGCTCGGTGGCGTCCCACACGGCGGGGGGTTGCAGGCAGTTGTCGCAATTGCCGCAGGGTTCCGAAGCCTCGTCGAAGTAGGCAAGCAGGCGCTGGCGCCGGCAGTCGGTGCTTTCGGCCAGGGCCAGCAGGGCGTCGAGCTTGCTGCGCTGGATGCGCTTGAAGTCCTCGTGCGCCGGACTCTCGTCGATCATGCGGCGCTGCTGCACCACATCGGCCAGGCCGTACGCCATCCAGGCGTTGGCGGGTTCGCCGTCGCGGCCGGCGCGGCCGGTCTCCTGGTAATAGCCCTCGATGTTTTTGGGCAGGTCCAGATGGGCGACGAAGCGCACATCGGGCTTGTCGATGCCCATGCCGAACGCAATCGTGGCGACCATCACCACGCCGTCCTCGCGCAAGAAGCGGTCCTGGTGCTTGGCGCGTTTGGCCGCATCCAGGCCGGCGTGATAGGGAAGCGCCTTGATGCCCTGCTGCTCCAGCCATTCGGCGGTTTCGTCCACCTTCTTGCGGCTGCCGCAGTAGACGATGCCGGCGTCGCCCCGATGCTCGTCGTAGAGGAAGCGCAGGAACTGCGCGCGCGGGTCTTTCTTCTCGACCACGCGATAGCGGATGTTGGGGCGGTCGAAGCTGCTGATGAAGACGCGCGCGTCCTGCAGCTGCAGGCGCTCCACCATGTCGGCGCAGGTGTGGTTGTCCGCGGTGGCGGTGAGCGCGATGCGTGGCACCTCGGGGTAGCGCTCGTGCAGCAGGCTGAGCTGCAGATAGTCCTCGCGGAAGTCGTGCCCCCACTGGCTGACGCAATGGGCCTCGTCGATGGCGAAGAGGCTCAGCAGGCCACGCTCGTGCAGGGAGTCCAGCAGGGCCTGGAAGCGCGCGTTGGTGACACGCTCCGGCGCGGCGTAGAGCAGGGTCAGCTCGCCGGCCAGCAGGGCGCGCTCGATGCGCTTGGTGGCCTCGAAATCCAGGCTGCTGTTCAGGAAGGCGGCCTGCACGCCCACTTCTTCGAGCGCGCCGACCTGGTCATGCATCAGTGCGATCAAGGGGCTCACCACCAGGGTCACGCCCTTGCCCTGGCGCTGGCGCACGATGGCTGGCACCTGGTAGCAGAGCGATTTGCCCGCACCAGTGGGCATCAGCACCAGGGCGTCGCGCCCGGCCACGGCCTCGGCCACCACCTCGGCCTGCAGCCCGCGGAAGCTGGGATAGCCAAAGACTTGTTGCAGGACGGCTTGCGCCTCTTGAAGATCGCGGGACTGCGGCATGGGGTCGCGATTGTCAGGGAGGCACCCGATGAGCCTGCGAGAGAAGCTGATCCGCAACATCCACGAACTGCCGCTGGAAGCGCTTGAGCGATTGCCGCTGTACCGCAGCCGCAGCGCTGGTGTGAGCGAAGGCACGGCGGCGCAGCAGCTGGGTTGTGCCTACGACATCGTGCCGCCCGGCAAGCGCAGCTGCCCCTACCACTTCCACTGGGCGCAGGAGGAACTGTTCGTCATCCTGGAAGGCGAGGGCACGCTGCGCGTAGCCGAGGAGATGTTGCCCGTGAAGCCCGGCGACGTGCTCTTCATCCCCGCCGGGCCGGAGTACCCGCACCACCTGATCAACACCGGTACGAAGGATCTGAAGTACCTGTCGATCAGCACCATGCAGCGGCCCGAAGTCTGCGAGTACCCGGATTCCGGCAAGGTCGGCGCCTTCCCCGGCCCGCCGGGCACGAGCTTCATGCAGCGGCGGGCGGATTGCCTGGACTACTGGGAGGATGAGCCCTGATCAGGGCCAGCCCGCCACCGGCATCTCGCGCGGGGCGCTGAGCTGGTGCTCGGCCTTGAGCGTCTGGCTCTGGCCCGGGCCCAGGTTCAGGCGCCATACATGCACGCCGTCCAGCTCGCGCCAGCGGGCCAGGGCGGTGGGCGGCTCGAAGCGGCTTTGCACCTTGATGTCGGCATGCTGGCTGTGCGGTGCGGCCTCCACCACCTGCACGGCCAGGCCGCGCTCGGCGCGGTTTTCCAGCACATAGCGGCGCTGCAGGGTGATCTGCTTGCGCGGGCCGATGAAGCCGGCATCGCTGCCGGCGCGCTGCTCGGGTTCCACGCGCACGCGCAGGCGCTCCTCGGGGCCGAAGAAGAGCTGCTGCTCGGCTTCGTCGTTCAGGGCGAAATGGTCCTGGCCGACCGGGCGGCCGTCGCGCAGCAGCTGCAGGCGGCCGGGCGGGAAGAAGCCCTGCGGGCGCTGGAAGCTGGCGCGTACAAAGGCCTGCACACTCTGGCGCGGCTGCACCTGCACCAGCCACTGCGCCGGCCAGCGCAGCTGCTCCAGCACGAAGCTGCGCGATTCGTTGTCGGCCGCCAGGCTGACGCGGCCGGGCAGGCTGAACTGCAGGTCGATGTCGGTCTGCAGCAGCTCGGGCTCGAACTGGTCGGCCTTCAGGCGTGAGCCACTGACGGACACGCCCTCCGGGGCCGGGGCGGCGGCTGGCGCGGCCATCGTGCGCGACAGCGCCATGGCCTGCGGCACCGGGCGGGCCTCGCTCAGCCGCCAGGGCTGCGGGTCGGGCAGGCCGGCTTGGCGCTGCGGCTGGCGGGTGCTCAGCACCAGCTGGATGTCGCGCCAGGCCTCGCCGGTGGACTGGCGCACCTCGGCGTGGCGCTCGAAGGCGATCTCGCCCTTGTCGGCCAGCAGATCGGCCTGGTAGCGCGGCGCCCAGCTGGCTTGGCCGGTCTGGTAGCTCAGGCTCAGCTCGCCGTCGCGGGCAGCGCTCAGGCGCACCGTGACGCGCAGCCAATGCGGCACGCGCTGGGCCTCCTGGTCGCGCTGGGCGCGCAGCGGCTTGAGATCACGGTCCAAGTCCTCGACCTTGCGCTGCAAGGCCGCTTGCTGCTTCAGCGCCTCGCTGCCCTGGCGGCGCAGGCTCTCGGCCATGGCGGCCTGGGGGCCGGCGGGCGCCTTGGCCTCGCCCTGGCCGGCGCCGCGCAGGTAGTGCAGCACCAGGTCCAGCCCGCCCTTGTCGGCCAGCAGGGCGGCGCGCTGTTCCTCCAGCGTGCGGATGCGCGCGTCCAGCCCCGGGTTGGCGCTGCACTCGGGCGCGCGTTCGCGCGGCAGGTTCTCCACGCGCAGGTCGCCCACGCGCAGGCCGGTGCTGCCCTGGGCGCGCAGGGTGTCGGTCTGCACGCCGGCGGGCAGGCAGTCCCAGACGAACTCCTGCGCGCCGGCCTTGATGGCGGCGGTGCGCGTGAGTTCCGCGCCGCCGGGGTAGACCAGGGCCTGCACCAGGCGCCCTTGGGCGCTCGCGCCGCTGAGCAGCATCAGGGCCAGGGTCCCCAAACCGAAACGCTTCATCGTCTTTCCTCCAGTGGGCGGCGATCTTGGCACGCTGGCAAACTGGCGCGATGCACACCGACCCCCGCACCGCCCTGGTGCTGTTCTCCGGCGGCCAGGATTCCACCGTCTGCCTGGCCTGGGCACTGAACCGCTTCGCCCGCGTCGAAACCATCGGCTTCGACTACCGCCAGCGCCACCGCATCGAGCTGGATTGCCGCCTGACCGTGTGCGCCGAGATCGCGCGCCAGTTCCCGCAGTGGGCGCCGCGCCTGGGCGAGGACCATCTGCTCGACTTGGCCCTGCTCGGCCAGCTCAGCGACACCGCCTTGACCAGTGAGCGCGCCATCGAGCTGCAGGCCAATGGGCTGCCCAACACCTTCGTGCCCGGCCGCAACCTGCTGTTCCTGACCCTGGCCGCCACCGTGGCCTACCGGCGCAGCGCCTCGGTGCTGGTGGGCGGCATGTGCGAGACCGACTACTCCGGCTACCCCGACTGTCGCGACAACACCTTGAAAGCCCAGCAGCTCGCGCTCTCGCTCGGCCTGGCCACGCCGATGACGGTCGAGACGCCGCTCATGTTCCTGACCAAGGCCGACACCTGGCTCTTGAGCGAGCAGCTGGGCGGCGAGCCGCTGAACGAGCTGATTCGCGAGCACACCCACACCTGCTACCTGGGCGAACGCGGCCCGCGCCATGAATGGGGCTACGGCTGCGGCCATTGCCCGGCCTGCGAGCTGCGTGCCGCAGGCCACGCCGCCTACCTGCAGGGCGGCTGATGGAAATCGCCGCCTGGATCCTGGGCGCGGTGCTGCTGCTCTGGGGCATCGGCGCCTACAACCGCCTGATGCGCCTGCGCAATGCCATCAGCTCCTCCTGGGCACAACTGGAGGCGCCATTGGCCGAGCTGGCGCGCCTGGGTCTGCGCCTGGCCGAGCGGGGGCCGCTCTGGCTGCCGCAAGAGGCCGCCGCCTTCGACGCCCTGCGCGCCCACAGCCATGACCTGCAGAACGCCGTGCAAGTGGTCAGGGCACGGCCCTATGCGGCCGAGCCGGTCGGCCAGCTGGCAGTCACCCAGGCCCTGCATGCCGCCGCCGTACAGCGTGTGCAGGCGCTGATCGAACACCATGTGCACGACGAGGACGCCGAACGCGATGAGCTGATCGCCGGCCTGAAGCTGGCGCGTCAGCAGCGCGAGTTCGGCAAGCAGCTGTTCAACACGCGGGTCGATCTGTTCAACGAGGCGGTGGCGCCACTGCCAACGCGCGTGCTGGCGGGCCTGTACGGCTTTCACGACGCCGGGAAGTTCTGAAGACCATGCACGACCCGAGCGGTTTTGACTGGCGCCAGGCCAAGGACGGCAGCCTGCAGGTCTTCCATCACGGCCGCCTGGCCAGCACCCTGCGCGGCCCCAAGGCCGCCGCCCTGCTGGAGGACTTGGCGGGCTGCGATGAAGACGCCGCGCAGCAGCTGCTGGCGCGCATCACTGGCAACTACAAGCGCGGCAACGAGGGCCTGGCGGCCGCGCACCCGCGCAACAAACGCTGAGCGCTCAGCTGCAGACGATCGCCCCGGTGGCGATCAACTCCTCGAACAGGCGCTCCAGCGTGCTGCCGTTCAGCTCGAAGGGATCGAGGCGCGTGGTGGGCGCGTACTTCAGCACCAGGGCCGGGTTCAGGCGCGCCAGGTTGACCTGCCCCATGCTCCAGCCGGCAAAGCGGCGCTCGGTGATCTCGCTGTAGGCCAGCAGCGTCACCTCGCGGTGGCGCGGGTCGCGCACGAGGGTGTTGTACAGCCCGTTGACGGCGCTGCGGCCGCCTTCGAGCACCTGCACGAACCAGTCGTCGGCATGGCAGAGCAGGCCGGTCACCCCCAGCGGCACGTTGTGGGCGCGGCTCTGGCGCAGGATGGTGGCCAGCTCGGCTTCGCTGGCCTGGGTGCGGCTGGCGTAGATCAGTCGGACGAGCATGGCTTACCCCTTGTTTGAAAGCAGCGAGAGGAACTCGCGGCGCAGGTTCGGGTCCTTCAGGAAGGCGCCGCGCATCACGCTGTTGACCATCTTGGAGTCGCTGTCTTTGACGCCGCGCCAGTGCATGCAGAAATGGTCGGCCTCCATCACGATGCCCAAGCCATCCGGCTGCACGCGTTCCTGCAATTCGTTGGCCAGCATGGTCACGGCCTCCTCCTGGATCTGCGGCCGGCTCATGATCCAGTCGGTCAGGCGCACGTACTTGGACAGGCCGATCAGGTTCGAATGCTCGTTGGGCAGCAGGCCGATCCACACCCGGCCCAGGATGGGGCAGAGGTGGTGCGAGCAGGCGCTGCGCACCTTGATGGGGCCGACGATCATCAGCTCGTTCAGGCGCTCGACATTGGGGAACTCGGTGACGGCGGGCGCGTGCTTGTAGCGGCCGGCGAATACCTCGCGCACGAACATCTTGGCCACGCGCTTGGCGGTGTCCTGGGTGTTGTGGTCGCTTTCGGTGTCGATCACCAGCGCTTTCAGCACTTCCTGCAGCTTGGCCTGCACCTCGGCCTGCAGTTCGTCCAATTCGCCTGGCTGGATGAAGTCGGCGATGTTGTCGTTGGCATGGTGGCGGCAACCGGCGGACACCAGCCGGTAGCGGATGCGTTCGCTGGCCGGGGCGTGGGCGTCCGGCGCGGCCGGCGGCTGGGGGGCGGTGTTCATGCGGAGCATTGTGGCGGCGCGCGGGCTTGACGGCGCGCAAGGCGTGCGGGCACCCGGCGGCGCAGCATGGGCTTTATGGAAGCACGCCGCATCGCCCTGGTGCAGGGCCACCCGGATGGGACGCAGCACCACCTCTGCCATCACCTCGCCGCTGCCTATGCCGCCGGGGCCGCGGCCGCCGGCCATGAGGTGCGCACGATCGACGTCAGCGCGCTCGACTTCCCCTTGCTGCGCCGCGCCGAGGACTGGAAGGACGGCGCGCTGCCGCCCGGCCTGGCGGGCGCGCGCGACACCCTGCTCTGGTGCAACCACCTGGTGCTGATGTTCCCGCTCTGGCTGGGCGACATGCCGGCCCTGCTGAAGGGCTTTCTGGAGCAGCTGGCGCGGCCCGGCATCGCCTTCCACAAGAACGTGGCCAACCCCCTCACGGCCAAGGCCCTGGGCGGGCGCTCGGCGCGCGTCATCGTCACCATGGGCATGCCGGCGCTGGTGTACCGCTTTGTGTTCCGCGCCCACAGCGTCAAGTCTCTGGAGCGCAACATCCTGGGTTT
>JBDHSJ010000175.1:0-8667 GCA_039808065.1 Burkholderiaceae bacterium
TCAGCAGGTTGCGCTCGAACATGCCTTGAAAGAGGCCGATGGTGATGTCATCGGCATTGCGCAGGATCAGCCAGCCCTGCGCGGCATCGCCCGCCACCGCGTTGAAGCCCAGCTTCTCGTAGAAGGCCTGGGAGACCCCCAGGTCCTTGACGGCCAGGCTGACGGAGAAGGCTCCAAGACGCATTCCAGACATGGTGGGCTCCTGCGGGGTGGAACCCGCAGCCTACGTCAGGGTCGCGTCCGGTAGAACGTGACCGGCTCGGCCTTCAGCTGCCTCAACACGTTCTTGCGCATCGCCCCCACCACATGCATCTCGCAGGGCTTGCAGTCAAAGCGCAGGGTCAGGGTGTCGTCGCCATGCTGGAGGGTCAGCGGCTCGGCGCGCACCGTGCCCTGCACGCCCGTCACGCCTTTGGCCTGCTTGGGGCAGAGGCTGAGTGACCAGCGCACGCAGTGCTTGGTGATCATCAGGCTGACCTCGCCCAGCTCCTCGTGGCTCTCGTAGGCGGCCCCCACCACCTGCACGCCATGGCGCGCGTAGAACGCCGCAGCCTTGCTGTTGTAGACATTGGCCAAGTAGCTCAGCGTGTCTTCGGGGAAGGGCACGGGGGGCTGCACCTCGGCATCGCGCGGCAGCTTCTCGAAGGCGGCGGCGCGCGCGGCTTCCAGCGCGGCCACACCCTCGCGGCGCAGGGCGTTGAGCTTGGCGGCGGGCAGGAACAGCGGCTCGCGCAGGCTCAGGCGCACGCGGCGGGCCTCGAAGATCGTGTCGCCCAGCTTGGCCAGGCCGTCTTTGAGCTGGGCCTCGGCCTGCGCCGCATCGCGTGCGCTCTCATGCGGGTGCTGGATGCGCACGGCGGCCTTCACGCCGGTCTCGTCCTTCAGGCTGAGCTCGAAGCCCTCGGCCGTCTGCGCCAGGTTCAGGTCCACGGCGATGCGACGCTCGCTGCTCGGCTTGGCCAGCAGGCGCTCCCAGGCCATGTCGCGGTTGCGGCTCATGGCCGTGTTCGGGAACAGGTCCTTGAGATCGCTGAACTGCGTGCTGCGGTTCAGATTGGGCTCGATGCGCCAACGCGTGCCTTCAAGGTGCGTGGCCACGTTCACCGGCACCCCCTGCAGCTCGCCCTGGCGGTCCCACCAGGTCAGCGCGTCGCCGTTGTTCAGCTGGATGGCGGCGTCGCCGGTGTCGATCTCGAAGTAGTCCGCCCCCACTTTGCCGATGTGGCCGATCGGCATGCCGGCGTGCTTGGGGGTGTCGAAGGCGCCGATGTCGATCTGGCGGCCGTTGACGAAGTAATCGGTGCCGCCGCGGTTGAAGCCCTGCTCGGGCTCGGGCGTGAAGGTGAAGCGGCAATGGCCGTGGCTGCTGGCTTCGTAGTCGCGGCCGCGGCGTTCCATCAAGCCATCGAGCAGCTGGCGGTAATGGGCCGTCACGTTCTTGACGGTGGCCATGTCCTTGTAGCGGCCCTCGATCTTGAAGCTGCGGATGCCGGCGTCGGCCAGCAGCTCGATGTTGGCGCTCTGGTCGTTGTCCTTCAGGCTCAGCACATGCTTGTCGTGGGCAATGATGCGGCCCTGCGCGTCCTTCACCGTGTAGGGCAGCCGGCATTCCTGGCTGCAGCTGCCGCGGTTGGCGCTGCGCCCGGTGTGCGCATGGCTGATGAAGCATTGCCCGCTGTAGGCCACGCACAGCGCGCCATGCACGAAGAACTCCAGCTTGGCCTGCTGCACTGCCGCCCGGATGGCCTGGATCTGTTGGAGATCGAGTTCGCGCGCCAGCACCATCTGGCTGAAGCCGACGTCCTGCAGGAAGCGCGCCTTCTCGGGCGTGCGGATGTCGGTCTGCGTGCTGGCGTGCAGCTGGATCGGCGGCAGGTCCAGCTCCAGCAGGCCCATGTCCTGCACGATCAGGGCGTCGACGCCGGCGTCATACAGCTGCCAGGCCTGCTGGCGCGCGCCTTCGAGCTCGTCGTCGCGCAGGATGGTGTTCATCGTCACGAAGATGCGCGCGTGATAGCGGTGCGCATGCGCCGCCAGGCGGGCGATGTCTTCGATCGGGTTGGAGGCCTTGTCGCGCGCGCCGAAGCCGGGGCCGCCGATGTAGACGGCGTCGGCGCCATGGTTGATGGCCTCGATGCCGATATCGGCATCGCGGGCGGGGGCGAGGAGTTCGAGCGGGGCGCGGGACATGCCGAATTTTAGGAAGCTGGGCGTAGGCTTGGGCTTTTCCTACGCACCAGCGAACCCCCATGCGCCATCTATTGCACGCCCTGGCCCTGAGCCTCCCCTTGCTGGCCTCGGCCCAGACCGCGGCGCCGCCGACGTACGACGAAGCCCTGGCCCAGCGCGTGGGCGCCAACGAAAACGGCATGCGCTCCTACGTGCTGGTGATCCTCAAATCCAGTGGCACGCCGGTGCCCAAGGGCGAGGCGCGCGACGCCATGTTCAAAGGCCATTTCGCCAACATGAAACGGCTGGCCGACGCCGGTGTGCTGGCCGTGGCCGGCCCGCTGGATGGCGTGGACGGCTGGCGCGGCCTCTTTGTGCTGGCGGTGCCGGACATCGAAACGGCCAAGCAGCATGTGGCCACCGACCCCGTCATCATCCAGGGCGAGATGGTGGCCGAGTACCACCGCTACTTCGGCTCGGCGGCGCTGATGCTGGTGAACGAGCACCACGCCAAGGTGACGAAGAAGCCGTTCTGAACCCGGCTCAACCCCAGCTGGCGAACGGCAGGGCCCCCGGGGCAAACATGCCCTGGGGCCCGAAATGGAACATGCGGGAACGGTCGGCCGCGTAGTCGTGGCCCTTCGTGGCCAGCACGCTGCGGTTGAGCTGCTCGTACCAGCGCTGCACCGTCACGGCGTCGTTCAGAACCACAAAGGTCCAGTTCGGAAAGGCCACGGTGATGGGCTCGTCGCCGTGCCAGGCGAACTGGGCCTCGGCGCCGTGCTGGACCATGTCGGCACCGATCAGCTGGTTCAGCTGCTCGCGCACGCGCTCGAAGTTGCCCCGCTCCAGCACCGGCGTGTAGTTCTTGACACCGTGCAGCTTGCCCTCGGCGCGCTGGTTGACCGTCTCGCGGCCCGGCACGATGACGTCCTTGAGGTCGTAGTCGCCATGGATGTAGGCCCAGTCCAGCCCGGCACGCATGAGCTGCAGGCAGCCGAAGTGGCTCGACGCCGGATCCACATCCACACGCCAACGCCAGTCGGACGAGCAGGCCGCCACGCGGCCCACGCCCCAGGCCGCCCAGCTCTCCAGCTTCAGTGGGTCGCCCGCTGCGGGCAGATTGGCGCCAGCCAGCAGCTTCATGCCCTCCTCCCAGGCCTGCATGGCCTTGGCCAGCTTGGCGGGCTTGTAGGCGCCGGGGTGCATGCCGGGGTGCACCACCAGGCCGGCAATGCGGTAGCTCTGCGCCACCATGCGCCCGGCCACACTGCGCGTCACAGCCGGCGGGTCCAGGTCAGCAGTCTTGGCCTTCAGCAGGGCTGGTTTGGCGTAGTAGCCCGGCTTGCCCACGTAAACGAGCGAGTCCTCGTTCGTGTGCCGCACGAGCAGGATGACGTTCTGATCGCGCGCCACCATCAGGAACTTCTGCAGGTCCTTGCCGCGCATGCCGGTGCTGGTGCCCATGCTGCCCCCCTTGTCTTGTTGGGCGGGATCCTAGCGATCAACCCATTCCCAGCGCCTGCGCGGTCTGCATATCCGCCGGAAACAGGTGCTCGATCCGCAGCGAGGCCAAGGTCACATCCAGCGGCGCGCCAAAGCTGCTGAAGATCGAGAACAGGCTCAGCACCTGGCCGTTGAGTGCGCGCAGCCGGGTGAACAGCAACGGCGCCTGCACCTGTGGCAGCGGCCAGTCCGGCAGTGGGGCCAGGGCCTGCAGGCGTGTAGCCAGGGCGGGCACATGCAGGGCCTCGCGGCGGGCGCGGTGCAGTACCTCGCCGCAGACCTCGGCCTCGTTCAGCACGCAGCCCCGCAGGCCCTGGGGCCCAAGCAGGAAGTCGAGCAGATTGGGCTGGCCGTCCGGGAAGGGGATGCCGAGCAGCGCCAGCAGCCGCTGCACGCCGAGGTTGGCCATCAGCAGGTTCCACTCGGCGTCGATCACCAGGGCCGGCGCGGCGCCGGGCGCGTGCAGCAGGCGTTCCAGGGCCTGGCGAGCCGGAGCCAGGGGCTCAGCGTCCAGCGCATGCTGGCTGTACTGCGGTGCCAAGCCGGCCGCCAGCAGCGCGGCGTTGCGGGCTTCCAGCGGCGCCTCCAGCGCATCCAGCAGGGCCAGCAGGGTGGCGCGGCCGGGCTGGGCGCGGCCGGTCTCGATGCAGCTCAGGTGCCGCTGCGACACGCCGGCGCGCAGTCCAAGTTCGAGCTGGCTGATGCGGCGCTCGCGGCGCAAGGCGGTGATGGGGTGGGGGGCGGTGGTCAGGCGCATGGGGCGCAGCCTACGCGGCCAGCGTGCTCGCGGCCATGACCTGGCAGGTCATTGCGGCCATGCACCACGGCGCCAACACTGGCGCCACCCCAACCCAACCGGAGATCACCATGCCCCGCCCCCTGCTGTGGATCATCACCCTCGCCTTCGGCGCCTACTCGCTCTGGGCCCTGGCCCAGGTCGGCTACCTCGGGCTCTGGCTGGCCGGCTTTGCCAACCCGGGCAGCACGCAGATCACCCTGGATCTGATCGTCAGCTGCCTGCTGCTGCTGGGCTTCGTGGCGCGGGATGCCCGGGCGCGCGGCCGCCGCTTCTGGCCCTGGGTGCTGGCCGTGCTGGCGCTGGGTTCGCTGGGCGTGCTGGGCTATCTGCTGTGGCCGGCTCGCCCTGCGACCGAACCGTCACGGCGCGTCGATACATTGCCCGCGTGATCACAGGCTCCGAACTCCAAACCCCACCCACCGCCCCCCGCTTCACCGACGCCCTGCGCTTCTGGCTCCAGCTCGGCTTCATCAGCTTCGGCGGGCCGGCCGGGCAGATCGCCATCCTGCACACCGAGCTGGTGGAACGGCGGCGCTGGATCAGCGAGCAGCGCTTTCTGCATGCGCTGAACTACTGCATGTTGCTGCCCGGGCCGGAGGCGCAGCAGCTGGCCACCTACATCGGCTGGCTGCTGCACCGCTCGCTGGGTGGCATCGTGGCCGGGGCGCTGTTTGTGCTGCCCTCGCTCTGCATCCTGATCGGCCTGAGCTGGGTCTATCTGCGCTTCGGCCATCTACCCCTGGTGGCCGGCCTGTTCTACGGCCTCAAGCCGGCCGTCACGGCCCTGGTGCTGCATGCCGCGCACCGCATCGGCACGCGGGCGCTGAAGAACCGCTGGATGTGGGGCATCGCCGCGGCCTCCTTCCTGGCCTTGTTCGCGTTCGACGCCCCCTTCCCCGCCATCGTGCTGGCCGCGGGCCTGATCGGCCACTTCGGCGCACGCCGCTGGCCGCAGGTGTTTGCGCTGGGCGGCGGCCATGGCAGCAGCCAAGCCCGCTACGGGGCGGCGGTGATCGACGACGACACATCGCCACCCGCGCATGCGCGCTTCTCGCGCGGCCGCCTGGCGCGGGTGCTGGGGGCCGGCCTCGCCCTGTGGCTGGCGGCCATGGCCGTGCTGGTGTGGCGGTACGGCTGGCAGGGCGCACTCACGCAAATGGGCTGGTTCTTCACCAAGGCCGCGCTGCTGACCTTCGGCGGCGCCTACGCGGTGCTGCCTTACGTCTACCAGGGCGCGGTGGAGCAGTACCAATGGCTCACGGGCGCGCAGATGGTGGACGGCCTGGCGCTGGGCGAGACCACACCGGGGCCGCTGATCATGGTGGTGGCCTTCGTCGGCTTCGTCGGTGGCTGGGGCCAGCAGGTGCTGGGGCCGGACGCGCTGTTCCTGGGCGCCGCGCTGGCCGCCGCCGTGGTCACCTTCTTCACCTTCCTGCCCAGCTTCATCTTCATCCTGGCCGGCGGACCGCTGGTGGAGGCCACGCATGGCAAGCTGGGCTTCACGGCGCCGCTGACGGCCATCACCGCCGCGGTGGTGGGCGTGATCCTCAACCTGGCGCTGTTCTTCGCCTGGCATGTGTTCTGGCCGCAGGGCTTTGGTGGGCGCTTCGACCTGGGCGCCTGTGCGATCGCGCTCGTCGCCGCCATCGCCCTGTTCCGCTTCAAGGTCGGCGTGCTGCCGCTGCTGGCAGGCTGCGCGGGAGCCGGGCTGCTGGTCAGCGGGCTGCCTGGCCTGCGCTGACCCTACAGTGCCAGGCCGCCTGGAGCCCCATATGAAGACCCTCACCCGCTTGGCCCTCTGCAGCCTGCTCGCCACCCCGGCCCTGGCCGAGAACGTCGGCGAGGTCTCGACCGCCTTCAAACTCATCGGCCCCAATCACAAGGTGGTGGTGGAGGCCTACGACGACCCCAAGGTGGCCGGCGTGGCTTGTTACGTCTCGCGCGCCAAGACCGGCGGTCTTTCCGGCGCGTTCGGCCTGGCCGAGGACAAGGCCGAGGCCTCGATCGCCTGCCGCCAGGTGGGCGAGATCAGCTTCCCCAAGGGCGCGCTGCCGCAGCAGGAGGAAGTGTTCAGCGAGCGCGCCTCCATCCTCTTCAAGCGCGTGCGCGTGGTGCGCATGGTGGACAAGGCGCGCAACACCCTGGTCTACCTGACCTACACCGACCGGCTGATCGACGGCTCGCCGCAGAACAGCGTGACGGCCGTGCCGGTGCCCGCGAGCACGCCGCTGCCGCTCAAGCCATGAACGGGTTCCCGACCCTGGAGACGCCGCGCCTGCGCCTGCGCGAGTTCACGGCCGCCGACGCGCCCGCCATCCTGGCCATCCATGGCGATGCCGAGGCCATGCCCTATTTCGGCAGCGACCCGCTGACCGAGCTGGCCCAGGCCGAGGCCCTGATCGAACGCTTCGCCGCGCTGCGCACGCTGGCCAACCCGGGCTTGCGCTGGGGCATCGAGGACAAGGCGAGCGGGAGCCTGATCGGCAGCTGCGGCCTGTTCGCCTGGAACCGCGACTGGGCCAAATGCGCCACGGGCTACGAACTGGCGCGCGGCGCGCGCGGCCAGGGCCTGATGCGCGAGGCCCTGCAAGCCGCGCTTGCCTGGGGTTTTGCGGAGATGGAGCTGCACCGCATCGAGGCCCAGATCCACCCCGACAACCAGGCCTCCCTGAAGCTGGCCGAGGGCCTGGGCTTTTTGCAGGAGGGACGCCTGCGCGAGGTGGCGCGCTGGGGCGGGGCTTTCCGCGATCTGCTGCAGCTGGGCCTGCTGCGGCAGGACTTTGCCGCCGGCTGAGTCGGGCGCGCGCTCTCCCTCCGCCGATTCGCATGCCCACCCTGGCTGCCGCCTATCTGGCGCTGTACGTCACCCTCTGCCTCTGGTCGTATATCGAGGACTTTCGGAGCCCGCGGCCGCGCGCCCCGACCCTGCTGGTGGAATGTGGCGGGGACATTGCGCTGCTCATCGCCGCCTTGTCGTACTGGCAGCCGGAGCTGCGCGAGCTGCCGCTGCTCGGGTTGCTGTATGTCGGCGGCTGCGCCTCGCTGGCCGTCCAGGCCCTGCGGGCGGGGCGAGAGAGTGCCAGTGATCCCGAGCTGTCGGTGCAGGGCCGGCGGTTCGTGCTCCTCAGCGGCAGCCTGCTGGTCGTCGTCATCGCCGCCCCGCTGCTCTACTGGGGCGGGCATGCCCTGTTCGGCGCGTGGGATGCCGAAGACTTGGTGCTGGTGAGTTCCTAGGGACGCCGCCACCCTGCCAGCAGCAGCCCGCAGCCCAGGCCGGCCCCCGCCCCCAGCGCATGCGCCAGCGGCACCGTGCCCATGCCGCCCCAGAGGGCTTCGAAGCGCAGCACCGGGCCCCAGGGCTGTTCCAGAAGCAGTTTGAGCAGCAGCCCGGCCAGCAGGGCCGCCCCCACGGCCGGCTCGCGCCTCGCTCCGCGCAGCAGCTTCAGGCCCAGCACCGCCGTCGCGCCGTGCAGCAGGCCGGAGGCGCCGAAGTAGGCCGGCAGATCCGGCCGCAGTGCCAACAGCGCATGCATCAGCGGCCAGGCCAGCAGCAGGGCCAGACCTTCGCGCCGACCGGCCTGGGCACGCACCGCCAGCGCGGCCAGCAGCAGGGCGCCGATGGCATTGCCAGCCGCATGCTGAATCGAGCCATGCACGGCCACGCAGGTCCACAGCCGCCAGGGCTCGGTCAGCCAGCGCCCGGCCTGCCAGTTCCAGGCCTCGGGCGGCAGCGCCAGGCCGGCCGCACAGGCCGCGGCCAGGCCCAGCAGCAACCAGCTCAGGCCGGGAAGACGGCCGCCCACAGCGCACGCACGGCGTCGCGGTGGCCGGCCAGTTCGCCCAGCTCGGCCTCGTCCAGGTGGGTGGGCTGTTCGTCCAGACGCAGGCGGTGCTGGGCGCGGCGCAGTTCGCGGTAGGCGTCCGCCGCCGCGCGGCCGATGCCGGGGGCCAGCAGGCCGGCGCTTTCGGCGCGCTGCAGCAGGGCGATCAGGCCCTTGTTCGGAATCAGCTCGGGGTGGGCGGCGCTGTGCAGCAGCTGCAGGGCCTGCAGCGCGAACTCGGCGTCCAGCATGCCGCCGGGGCTGTGCTTGAGGTCGAAGCGGCCGGCGCGCACCGGGTGGGCATGGCGCAGCTTGTCGCGCATGGCCAGCACCTCGGCCTTCAGCGCGGCGGGCTCGCGGGCGGCCTGCATC
>JBDHSJ010000176.1:0-8634 GCA_039808065.1 Burkholderiaceae bacterium
CGGTGACGCGCCAGCAGCGCCTGCGCGGCGGGGGCGGTGAGCTGCCTGCGCAGCATCAGGATGGCCAGCTTCACCTGCCCGCCGGCCTGGGCCAGCGCCAGTTCGGCGGCCTCGGGCGCGGCGCCGCTGGCGCGCTGCGTCAAGGCCAGCGCGCGGCGGCGCAGCTTGGCGTTGGTGGCCTGCAGGTCCACCATCAGGTTGCCGTGCACCTTGTGCAACTTGACCATCAGGCTGCTGGACAGCGTGTTGAGCGCGATCTTCTGCGCGGTGCCGGCCTTGAGCCGCGTGCTGCCCGAAATGATCTCGGGTCCGCTGTCCAACACCACGCCAATCTCGGCCTGCGCGCACACCGGTGCACCGGGGTTGTTGGCCATGCCAATGGTCAGGCAGCCCGCCGCACGGGCCACCTGCAGGGCGCCCAGCACATAGGGCGTGGCACCGCTGGCGGCCAGGCCGATCACCACGTCTTGCGCGCGGGGCTGCAGCTGCCGCAAGTCCTCCGCGCCCTGGCTGGCGTTGTCCTCGGCGCCTTCCACGGCCTTCATCAGGGCGGCCGGGCCGCCGGCCATCAGCGCGCAGGCGCGCTCGGGCGGCCAGGAGAAGGTGGGCGTCAGTTCCACGCCATCCAGCAGGCCCAGGCGGCCGGAGGTGCCGGCGCCCACATAGATCAGCCGGCCGCCCGCCTGCAGTCGCGGCAGCGCGGCCTCCACGGCCCGGGCCAGCGCCGGTGCGGCGGCCTGCACGGCGCGCACCGCGTCGAGCTGGTCGTCCACCAAGGCCTGCACCAGCTGGCCGGTGGGGTAGCTGTCCAGATCAGGGTGGCGGGGGCTCGGCGTCTCGGTATTGAGCATGGTCAGTGGGCAGCAAAGAGCGGCCACTCTAGGCAGGCTGTGGCGGTGGAACCAATGAATGCTGGGCCTCGGCGCATAACTGCAGGTAATCGTCGCATCCGCGGGGTAGGCTTGCCGCATCGACAGCCCGCTGCAGAGGTCTGCCATGCTGATGGACGAGCTCGAACCCCGAACGCCCGATGCGATTCCGCTGCGTCATCTGCTCTGGGGCCTGCTCGTCATCGGGCTTTTGCTCAGCGCGCTGCAGCTGTTGCTTTACCTGCGCGGCGGCGGTGTCTGGATCGAAGTCTTGCTGGGCTGGACAAATGCGTCCGACGTGGCCGGCCAGGTGGTGCGCTGGCAGCTGAGCTTGGATGGCTGGGGCTATGCCGGCTTCGTGGCCTACCTGGTGCTCGACATCGCGCTCTTCCTTCCCCTGTACTGGCTGGCGATGTGGCGGCTGTGGGCGCTGTGGCTGCCGCTGCGCACGCCCGAAGGCGGGCACCTGAAGCTGGCCAGCTGGCGCGGCATCGGCTTTACCTTGCCGCTGCTTCTGGTGGTGGCCGATCTGGTGGAAAACGCTGTCGCCTTGCATCACCAGGAGCTGGACATGCTGTTGGGCGTGGCCTTGTGTGCCACGCTGATGTTCGGCCTGTGGGTGCGTGTGCCCCTGGTGGGCACCTGGATGGAGGCGGCCCATGAGTCGCCGCTGTGGCTGCAGCTGGGGCTGGTGTCGGCCTGCCTGCTGCTGGCGGTCGCGCTGGCCACGCTCTGGTGGCCCCATGTCCCGGAATCCACCGACTTCAGTCTGCAGCTGGGTGCGGCGGCCCACGCGCTCAAGTTCGCTCTGCTGGCCCTGTGGCTGCTGGCCACCGCGGGCTTGGCGGTGCACCGGCGGCACCTGGCCGCCGGTATTCCCCTGGCCGCTTAGAAGAACTTGTATTCCAGGCGCAGCGTGTAGCTGCGGCCCCGCGGGTCGGCCACGCGGGGCTCCCAGCTGCTGCCGGCCCCGGTGTTGGTGTCGTACGTGACGCTGAAGGGCGGGTCGTCGTTCAGCAGGTTCTTGATGCCGGCGGTCAGCGTCAGGTTCTTGAAGCCGGTATAGCCCACGCTGAGGTTGAACACCGAGTAGCTCTCGACGTTCGGCTGCCAGTTGGCGGGCTTGACGCTGCCATTGGCCACGCCGGGCAGGGTGTAGTCCTTGTAGCCGTCGCGGAAGGTCTGGCTGATGGTGGTGGTCCAGTCGCCGGCGGTGCGCGTCAATGAAGCGGTGTGCTTCCAGCGGATACCCAGATCGCCCGAGCGCGTGAACACGCCGATCTCGCTCGGGCCCATGGGGGCGGACTTGAGCGGGCGCGAACGCTTCTCCAGCAGATATGACACATCGAAGCCCGCCGTCCAGCGCGCGTCGGCCCACAGGGTGCTGCCGCGCAGACTCAAGTCCAGGCCTTCGGTGATGGATTCACCCGCATTGACCCAGCGTGTGTCCACCGCCACCAGGTTGCCGCTGGCATCGCGACGCAGGTTGTCCGGGAAGTACTGGTAGTTGTTCAGGATGGTGGTGATGCCGTAGCTCAGGATCGTGCCCTCGCGGCGCACCTTCCACCAGTCCAGCGTGGCCACCAGGTCCTTCGTGGGCTGGATGACCACGCCGGCGCTGGTCATCTTGGCTTCCTCTGGCTCCAGCTCGGGTTTGCCGCCGAACAGCACCAGCGGGCGGATGGCTTCGCAGCCCGGCGTGGTGGAGACGGCGCGGCTCGGGCACTTGGCCGGGTCGGTCAGGTCGGCGCCGGTGTACTGGCTTTCCGTGATCGGATCCTGCGCCTGCTTGAAGGTGGGCACGCGGAAACCGGTGCTGTAGGAGCCGCGCAGCAACAGTTCCTCAAAGGGGGTGTAGCGCAGCGTCAGCTTTGGATTGGTGCTCTTGCCGAAGCCGGTGTAGTCGTCCTGGCGCACCGCGCCCACGGCCTCGAAGCCCTTGAACACGGGCAGCGCCAGCTCGCCATACACCGCCTTGATGTCGCGCTTGAGCGTGCCGGCCGTGGCCAGGGCGTTGTCAAAGGGCACGTTGAAGATCAGCGCGTCGACCGTGTTGGCGTTCGGGCGCTGGTCGCCGTCGAACTTGTACTCCTCGGTGCGCTTGTCCAGCCCCAAGGCCGCCATGGCCATGCCGCCGGGCAGCTTGAACAGCGGGCCGGAGACGGAGGCATCGGCCTGCGTCATCACGTACTTGCCGTCATACAGCGTGACGCCCTTCGCCGAGATGGCGTCCAGCGCCTGCAGGGCGGCCGGCGTCTGCGTCAGCGAGAAGGGGTTGAGCGTGCCGTTGTTGATCAGGTCGGCGAACTTCTGCCAGTAGTGGTAGCCGGTGCCCACCGTGGAGCTGCTCTTGCTGGTGGCGCGGTTCAGGCCGACGCGGTACTCCCAGTCGGGCAGGAAGGGCAGCGGGCCATCAGCGCCCAGCAGGAAGCGCGCGGTGTCGGTCTCGGTCTCGATCTCGCGCGGGCCGCAGGGCATGCAGCGCCAGCGGAACGCGATCGGCTGGCCGCGGTTGGCTTCGAGCGCCGGGAAGGCCGCCACCAGCTTGTTGAAGATCTCGTTGTACGAACTGCCGGTGCTGGGGTAGGCCAGGTTCAGGAAGGGGTGGGGCACGCGCGTGCCATTGGGTAGCGTGGTGGTCGCCGTGGTGCCGCTGGTGATCTGGTTGTTCGAGAAGCTCTTGGCGGACTCGCTCTTGCCCAGCACCGCCTCGGCGGCGAACTGGTGATCGCCGGCCCGGAAGGTCAGCCGCGACACCAGATTGGTGTTCTTCACCGGCTGCTGGATCACCGCGGCGCGGCCGGTGTCCCAGGCGCAGCCGTACTTGCTGGCGGCCGTGGCCCAGAGCTTTTCCTCGTAGGGGCTCATGCCGTCCACCGAGCCGCAACCCGCTTGGCCGGGCAGGTCCAGCACATTGATGCCGTTCACGCGCAGCGTGGGGTCGGCGAAGTCGGCCGGGCCGGTGCCGCGGCCGGTGTTGCTCAGGTTGTCGCGGCTCAGCGCGCTGTACAGGGTGCTGATGGCAAAGGCGGTGGCAATCGGCGTGCCACGCGTGTCTGGCGCCACGCCGCGGTCCGGCTGGTAGGTGTTGACGAAATCGCGCTGGTCGCCGCGCAGGATCTTGTGGTCGCGCACCGAGAGCGAGGCCAGGAAGTTGAAGCCCTGGCGGTCCAGGTCGCCAAATCCGGTGGTGATGTCGGCGCCATAGATTTCGCCGCCTTTCTCCTGCGGGATGTCGACCATCGCATTCATCACCACACCTTCGAAGCGCGTGCGCAGGATGAAGTTGATGACGCCGCCGATCGCATCGGTGCCGTAGATGGCGGACGCACCGTCCTTCAACACCTCCACCCGTTCGATGGCTGCGAACGGAATCTGGTTCAGATCGACCGTGCCGCCGTTCAGGCCGTGCGAGGCCACGCGCCGGCCGTTCAGCAGGATGAGCGTGGCGTTGCTGCCCTGGCCGCGCAGGTTGGCGCTGGTGGCGCCGTTGTTGCCGCGGGCGGCGCCGTCCACCACGTCGGCATTGCCGGCCAGGTTGTCCAGGCCGTTGCCGTTGATGTTGAGGCTGGCGATCAGCTGCTCCGTGGAGGCGATGCCCTGACGCTCCATCTCGCTGCGGCTGATCACCTGCACTGGCAGCGCGCCCTCATCCTTCAGGCGCTTGATGCTCGAACCCGTGATCACCACCTTCTCCAGCCTGGCGTCGCCGGCGGGCGGGGTGGTCTGCGCGAGGCTGGGACTGACCAGGCCCACCAGGGCCAGGGCTTGGGCGATGCGGGTGCGTTTCATCAGGGACTCCGACTGCAAGTTGTGGTTGGAAGGCTGGCCGCGATCTTCACCATGCAGACCCCCGCTCGCACAGAGGGCGCGCCCCGGTTTGTGGTGCAAATGGTGATCACGACTTGTGCGCAAACCATAACTCGTGGGAATGCGCACGCTCTCAACCGGTATTGCCTGTTTGGGAAAGAAGCAACTGCCGCGCATCGCAGGCTGGCAGCATGGCGGGGCCATGCACCTGCTCCGCCGATTTGTCCTCCTGGGCGTCACGCCCCTCTTGCTGGTGGCCTGCGCTCACCGCCCCCTGCCGGATCCCTTGCAGACCGCGCTGCAGGCTCAGGGCCTGCCTGCGGACAGCTTGGCACTGCTTCTGGAGCCAGTGGGCCAGGCGGCGCCCGTGCTGGCGCTGCATGCCCAGCGTGCCATGGCCCCGGGCTCCACCATGAAGCTGGTGACGGCCGCCGTGGCGCTGGAACGCCTGGGCCCCAATGCCCGCGCCGCGACCGAGCTGCGCGCCCTCACCCCGCCCGATGCCGAGGGTGTGCTCCACAGCCCGCTGTACGTCCGCGGCGGGGGTGAGGCCGATCTCGGCTATGCCGAGCTCCACCAGCTGCTGCGCGAACTGCGCGACCAGGGCGTGCGAGAGCTCCGTGCGGGCGTGGTGCTGGATCGCAGCCTGTTCCAGCCCGAGCGACCCGAACTTGGACTGCCGCCCTTCGATGACACCCCCGAGTTCCCCTACAACGTCATCCCGGACGCGCTGCAGCTCGCCGGCGGCCTGCAGCGTCTTGAGCTGCAGAGCGACGCCCTGGGCGTGATGCAGGGACGGCTCAGCCCCCTGCTGCCCGGCATCTCGCTGGATCTCTCGGCCCTGCAACCGGCCGCACGAGCCTGTGCGGATTGGGAAGACGGCTGGCAGCCGCCTCGGGTGGTGCACGAGGCAGCGAACGCGCTGCGTGTTCAGCTGCAGGGCGAGTTCCCACGTCACTGTCGCATCAGCCAGTTCCTGCAAGTGGTGGACCGCCAGTTCTTGTGGGAGCGGGCACTGCGGCAGTTCTGGGCCGAGCTTGGCGGTCAGTGGGGCGCGCACGCGGCCGTGCAGGAAGGGCGCACGCCCCCCGAGAGCCTGTTGCTTGCCCGCCACCTGGAGCGGCCTTTGGCCGAACTGCTGCGCGGCCTGATGAAGCGCAGCGACAACGCCCAGACCCGCCTGCTTTACCAGCGCCTGGGCGCCGCCGTGGCCCGCCCGGGTGAGCCCACGCTGGCCGCCGCTGCCCGCACCGTGCAAGCCTGGTTCATGGAGCGTGGCATCCCGGTTGACGGTCTGGTGATGGACAACGGCTCCGGTCTCTCACGCAGCGAGCGCATCAGCGCCCGCCAGATGGCGGATCTGCTGCAAGCGGTCTGGCGCGAGCAGCGCCACCTTCCCGAATTCCTGAACACCCTGCCCGTGGCGGGCGAGGACGGCACCTTGAGCCGCCGCCTCAAGCATGGCCCCGCGCAGGGCCGTGCCCGGCTGAAGACCGGCACTCTGCGCGACGCCGTTGGCCTTGCCGGCTATCTGTGGGACCGCACGGGCCGGCCCTGGGTGCTGGTGGCCTGGATCAACCACGACAGCCCCGATCTGCCGCGACGGGGCCGTGTCGTGCTGGATGCCGTGGCCGAGTGGGCCGTCAGTCGCTGATCGGTTGCGTGCCTAAGACCCCGCCTTGGCGGGATCCGCTGCCTGGGGTGGGCGCGGCGTCTTGCGGCGCTCACCCCCGGCGGCCAGCCAGTCATGAATGGCCGTCTCCGACACCTCGAGCCCGGCCAGGCTGGCACGCGGCTCGGCGCCGCGCAGTGGCTGGGCAGGTTCTCTGGGCTGGAGCATCGGAATCAGGGGGCTACGGTTCGGTCGCATGCGCGGACTGTGCGTGCCGCTCGCGTGCCGCTCCATCCCCCATTGGTGGGAACTGACGAGCCTCCAGATCGCTGATGACGCGGGCATGGCGCTCGTGGGTCCAGTAGGCCCAGGCCCAGTCCATGAGCACCACGAGGCGGCTGCGGAAGTCGATCAGGAAGTAAACGTGGGCGAACAGCCAGAACAGCCAGGCCAGATAGCCGGAGAAGCGCAAGGGCCCCAGCGGCGTGCCGAGGTCGACCACCGCGCTGTGGCGGCCGATCGTGGCCAGGTTGCCGTAGTCGCGGTAGCGGAAGGGCAGGGTGGGGCGACCGGCCAGGCGGCGCATCAAATTGGCCGCGGCCCAGCGACCCATTTGTTTGGCGGCGGGCGAGACACCGGGCACCGGACGCCCTTCAGGCCCGCCGCTGCGTGCGGCGGCCAGGTCGCCAATGACGCTGATGTGCGGGTGCCCGGACAGACTCAGGTCGGCCTCCACCTGCACGCGTCCGGCTCGATCGAGCGCGCAGCCACAGGACTCGGCCAACTGGCGGCCCAGCGGTGAAGCCGCCACGCCCGCGGCCCAAATCACGCAGTGACTGTGCAGGCGCTGCGCACCGTCCTGCCCCTGCAGGGTGACGCCTTCGCCATCAATGGCCGTGACACGTTGATTCAGCAGCACGTCCACGCCCAGCTGCCGCAGTTGTCGGCGGGCGCTCTCGCTCAGCGAGGGCGGCATGGTCTGCAGCACCCGCGCGGCTCCTTCCACCAGCACCACGCGCGCGCTCGCCGGGTCGATCTGACGGAACTCGCCCACCAAGGTGCGGCGGGCGATTTCGGCCAGGGTGCCTGCCATTTCCACGCCGGTGGGGCCGGCCCCAATCACCACGAACTGCAGCCAGGCCGCGCGGCGCGCGGCGTCCGGCTCGCGTTCAGCCGCTTCAAAGGCGCGCAGAACACGGCGCCGGATCTCGAAGGCATCCGCCAGCGTCTTCAGGCCGGGGGCATGCGGCGCCCAGGCGTCGTTGCCGAAATAGCTGTGCGTGGCGCCGGCTGCCACGATCAGATGGTCCCAATGCAACACCTGGCCGTCTTCCAGGGTCACCGTTCGCGCATCTGGGTCGATGCGCTGAACATCGCCCAGCAGCGTGCGCACATTGGCCCTGCGCGCGCAGCACATGCCGGATCGGAGCGGCGATGGAGGGCGCCGACAGCCCGGCAGTGGCCACCTGGTACAGCAGAGGCTGGAAAAGGTGATGGTTGGTGCGGTCAACGACGGTGATGTCGACCGGCGCACGGCGCAAGGCGCGGATGGCTTCGAGGCCGCCGAAGCCGCAGCCGATCACCAAGACCTGAGGACGGGAAGAAGGGGTTGGCATGGCGCCATCCTAGTCTTCATGTTGCGCTGCAGCATCGGAGCGGCCAATGGCCCTGGCCGGGTCCGGACTTCACGGCAGGTCGCTAAGCGTTTTCCCGCTGGTGGGGGGCGCGCTTCTGCACGAAAAGTGTCGCTGTGGGACCTCCTTCGGGGTGCCCTGCCAAGGAGGGTCCCCGATGGAAAACATGGCCGTCATGCTGTTGGTCGCGGCGGTGGCCGCGCTGGCCGGTGCGGGTGGCGCCTGGCTTGCGCTGCAAAGCAAGCTCAAGCAGGCACTCACGCGGCTGCACAAGTACGAGCAGCTGCGCAAACAGCTGGAACAACAGAAGGCGCAGGCCTTCAAGCAGATCGAGCAATTGCAGGCCGACCTGACCGACATGCGCCGCGAACAGGCCCTCCACGATGCGCCGCGCGGCAAATCAGCGAAATCCGGGCAGGACTCCGTGGGCGGCGCCGCCTTGCTGGCGAGCGAACCCTATTTCGACAGCGAGTCGGCGGCGCCGGAGGGCTTTGCGCAGACGCAGATCACGCTGACGCCGCATTCCAAGGGTGTCTGAACTGGCCTCCCGCGGTCATCGCGGTGGAGCCATGAAAAACGGGCCGTGAAGGCCCGTTTTTGCTTGCTGTCTGGCGGAGAGAGCGGGATTCGAACCCGCGGTGGGCTGTTAACCCACACACGCTTTCCAGGCGTGCGACTTAAACCACTCATCCATCTCTCCGGAACCCGG
>JBDHSJ010000177.1:0-8632 GCA_039808065.1 Burkholderiaceae bacterium
CCCGAGTTGCCGGACAGCGTGCTGCAGGCCCTGCTGCCGCTGAAGCAGGGCCTGGCGCAGTTGCTTGAATTGGCCCAGGACCCACAAGCCCGTGCGACCCTGGTGGGCGAGGACGCCTACTACCCCGGTGCCTGTGCCGAGCGCTATCTGCCCGAGGCCCTGCAGACTTTTCTGCGCCTGCCCGCCGCACAACGCGCACAGCAGGGCGAAGGCAGCGCCAGCCAGACGCTGCTGGCCCAGCTGGAGCTGATGCAACAAACGCTGGCACGCCTGGAAGCTCAGCTGGCGGCGGCCAGCGCCGAGGCCCTGGAGCGCCAGCGGCGCTTCCTGCAGGCCAAGGCCAAGACGTAAAAAAAGCCGCGCTGCCTGGGCGGCAGCGCGGCTCTCGGTGGGTTGGTTCAGGCCTGGCGGGCTTCGCCGGCGGCGCCGCGTTCGGCGGCCTTCTCGGCGCGCTCGGCCGCCGCGGTGCGGGCCATCAGGTCGGCCTCATGGCGGTCGCGCAGCATCTTGGCCAGCGTGAAGGTGCTGCTGACCAGGAACAGCCAGCTCACCAGCAGGTAGCTCTTCACCCAGCCGTCCACCGCCATGCGCCACAGGCCCCAGGCGGTGATGGAAAAGGCCGCGGCCAGCGCCACCCAGACCAGCATCACCCAGCCCTGCGTGTCCACCTGCCCGTCGCGGTTGTCGCGTTCGGTCTTGGCCACGGCAAAGCAGGCGAACAGCGAGAAGAACAGGCCGATGGCCAGGAAGCCGCGGTCCACATCGGTGCCGGGGATGTTCAACACGCCGTAGCCGCAGGCCATCACGGCCAGGATGAAGGCCGTCCAGACTTGGGTCTGCCAGGCCTTGGTGTCGCGTTGCATCACGTAGCGGGTCGCCATCTGTCTCTCCTTGGTGCGTAGTGCCTCTGTGTTGAGCGCGGCGCAGTATCTACGCGGGGCACGGCCGCTCGGGGCAGGGGTTTCGGGGTCTCGTGCACCGGGCCGCACGGTATCGCCATGCGCCCCTCCACCCGGTTTGTCTCTCCGCACTTTCCCGGAGGACGCGGCCGCAGCGCAGGCGTACAACAACTTGTCACGATCAGGTGGCCGGCCGCTGGCGGGCCTTCCAAGAACCTGGCGCGGGTAGCCCGCAGCCGGCAAGCGATGAGGCCCAAGATCATGCGTGGAACCGCCCTGCCCTTGGTATTGCTCTGTCTGCTGGCGGTGTTCCCCGCCGTGCGCGCGGCGGACAGCCCCGCGCTGCAGGTGCAGCGCTTCGAGGTGCAGGGCAACACCCTGCTCGCACCCGAACGCATCCAGGCGCGGCTGGCGCCCTACCAGGGCAGCAGCAGCGTGGCAAAGCTGCGCGAGGCCGCGGCGGCGCTGCAGGCGCTTTACCGCGAAGCCGGCTACGGCGGCGTGGTGGCCTTTGTGCCCGAGCAGACGCTGAGCGGCGGCGTGGTGCAGCTGCGCGTGGTGGAGGGCAAGCTCAGTGCCATCAACGTGCGCGGCGTGCCCGCCGACCAGCACGCGGTGGTGCGTGCACGCCTGCCCGCGCTGCAGACCGGCCAGACCCCCGCCGTGCGCCGGCTCGACGCGCAGATCCAGCTCGCCAACGAGAACCCCGCCCACCAGACCCAGGTGCTGTTGCAGCCGGGCACGCAGCCCGGCCAGGTGGACGCGGTGCTGACGGTGCAGCCGCAGCCGCCCAGCCGCTGGCACGCCCGCCTGGACAACACTGGCGGCGAGCGCACCGGGCGCTGGCGCGCGGCGCTGGGCTGGCAGCACGCCAACTTTGCCGGTGGCGACCGCGTGCTCAGCACCGAGTTCCAGACCGCCCCCGAGGAGCCCGCGGCGGTCAAGGTCTTCAGCGCCGGTCTGCGCCAGCCCTTCTATGCCAGCCTGCTGGCGCTGGATGCCTACGGCGCCTGGTCCGATGTGGACGGCGGCACCAGCCAGACGGCCGCCGGTGACCTGGCCTTCTCGGGCCGCGGCCGGGTGATGGGCCTGCGCCTGAGCCGCTACCTGGAGCGCGCCGGCAATGTCGATCAGCGCCTGCAGTTGGCCCTGGAGCAGCGCCACTACCTGAACGATTGCGCGATTGCCGGGCTGCCCGCCGGTGCCTGCGGCTCGGCCGGCGCCAGCGTGCGCCTGCAGCCGCTCAGCCTGGGCTACACCGCGCAGGCCGTGGAGCGCATCCGCTGGGGCCTGCACGCCAGCCTGCAGACCAATCTGGCCCTGGGCGGGCGCGATGGCCGCCAGGAGGATTTCGAGGCCATCCGCCCCGACGCGAAACGCCGCTACACCCTGCTGCGCCTGGGCGGCAACCTGGGCCTGCCGCTGGAGGATTGGGGCAGCCTGGAGCTGCAGGTGAACGGCCAGCTCAGCCCCGACGCCCTGGTGCCCGCCGAGGCCTTCGGCCTGGGCGGCCAGTTCAGCGTGCGCGGCTACGAGGAGCGCGAGCTCAACGCCGACTCCGGCCTGCAAGCCAGCCTGGAGTGGTGGAGCCCGAACTGGGGCGCGCGCTTCAGCGAGCGTTGGCGCCTGCAGGGCATCGTGTTTGCGGACTTGGGCTGGGCCCGCAACCGCGGCAACACGCCCTGCGTGAACACGCGCCGCAACTGCGAGCTGGCCAGCCTGGGCTTGGGCCTGCGCATTGGCCAGAACCAGGGTCAGGGCGACACCCAGCTGCGCCTGGATGTGGGCGTGGCGCTCAAGGACGCGCTGCAGACCCGTCGCGATGACGTGCGCGCGCACGTCAGCCTCCAACACCGCTTCTAAGGCCGGGGAGACCGACATGAACCGCTTTCCCACCCTGCGCCCCCTGGCCCGCGCGCTCATCGCGCTGTGCTGCACGCCCGCACTGGCCGCCACCCTGCCCACGGGCCTGCAAGTGCAGCACGGCCAGGCGCAGCTGCAGCAGCAGGGCAACCAGCTGACGGTGCGCAACAGCCCGAACGCCGTCCTGAACTGGCAGAGCTTCTCGATCGGCGCCGGCGCCGGCGTCTACTTCGAGCAGGCCAATGCCGCCTCCAAGGTGCTGAACCGCGTGGTCGGCAGCGACCCCTCCCAGATCCTCGGCAGCCTGGGCTCGAACGGCCAGGTCTGGTTGCTGAACCCGCATGGCGTGCTGTTCGGTGCCGGGGCGCGCGTGGATGTGGCCAGCCTCGTCAGCTCGACGCTGAACCTGAGCGACGCCGACTTCATCAGCGGCCGCTACCGCTTCGGGGCCGACCAGGGCGCCAGCGTGCGCAACGAAGGCCAGCTGCGCGGCAGCCTGGGCGGGCAGATCGTGCTGCTCGGCGGCCGGGTGGAGAACACCGGCTCGGTGGAGGCCGGCCAGGTGCAGCTGGCCGCCGCGCGCCAAGTGGAGCTGGTGGACAGCGGCGCGCCCAACCTGGCCGTGCGCGTGGACGTCGCGGCGGGCGAGGTACTCAACCTCGGGCACCTGAGTGCGCCGGGCGGGCGCATCGACGTGCATGCCGCCAGCGTCAACCAGCAGGGCCTGGTGCAGGCCGATTCCCTCGGCACCGATGCCCAGGGCCGCATCGTGCTGCAGGCCAGCCAGCGCCTCACGCTGGCCGATGGCAGCCTGACGGCGGCGGCCGGCGGCGACATCCGTCTGCTGGGTCAGGAAGTGGCCCTGCTCGATGGCTCACGCGCCGATGCCTCGGCGCCGGCGGGCGGCGGGCGCATCGTCGTGGGGGGCGGGGCCGGCGGGCGTGATGTCACGGTGCCCAACGCCCGCGCCGTCTATATGGGCCCGCAGGCCGAGCTGCGCGCCGATGCCACGCAAGCGGGTGATGGCGGTTCGATCTGGCTGTGGAGCAACGAGGCCACACGCGCCTACGGTCGCTTCAGCGCCCAGGGTGGGCCGCAGGGCGGCAACGGCGGCTTCGTGGAAACCTCGGGCGGCTGGCTGGATGCGCAGCCCAGCTTGCTGGCGCTGCAGGCGCCGCGGGGGCGCAGCGGCCTGTGGCTGCTGGATCCGAACGACATCCGCATCAGCAGCAGCGGGCCGGACATCAACATCAGCGGTGGCCCCAACTTCAGCAGCACCGGCGACGGCTCGGTGCTCAGCGTGGCCACGCTGGCCGCCGCGCTGAACGCCGGCAATTCGGTGACCGTGGCCACCGCCACGGCGGGGGCCAACACCCAGGCCGGCAACATCCTGGCGGATTCGATCGCGCTGTCCGTGAACCCGCCCAACCCCGTCAGCCTGCGACTGGACGCACATGCGGACATCCTGATCAGCAACAGCAGCCTGGTCAGCACCGGCGCCGCCTTGACGCTGAACCTGAACGCCACCACCGGCATCCATCTCGACCATGTGACGGTGAACGCAGCCGGCGGCGACCTGATCTTTGGCAGCTCGCGCGAGATCTGCACCGCGTTGCAGGGCTGCCAGACCCTGGTTTCCACGCTGGCCCAGCCGGGTGGCTTTGCAGGCCTGCGCATCGATGCCTCGTCGCTCGAAGCCGGCCGCATCGTGGGCGGCGGCAGCGCGCTCGGCTCCACCACCGCCACTCGCATCGCCGACAGCACCCTGCGTGCGCGCGACATCGGCCTGAGCGCGCGCTCGGAGGGCGCGGCAGCCATCGAGCTGGCGCAGAACGTGGTGCTGCAGGCCGACCATCGGCTGCTGGTGGAGGGCCGCACCGACAGCGGAGCCAATGGCGTGGCCGTGGGCCCCGGCAGCAGTCTTTCGGTGGTTGACCCCAGCGCGGCAACGGATTCCCTGCTGCACTTGCAGGGCTACAACCTTTCCACCAGCGGTGGCAGCGGCCTGCTGTTGATTGGCGGCCAGGGCGGTGCCAGTACGCAGACGCAGATCCGGGTGCAAGGCGCGGCACTGAAGCTGGAAGGCCAAACCAACACCCAGGGCAGCAATCAGGGCGTGGGCCTGTATGGCTTCGGTGACTTTGGCAGCCGGGGGCTGGTGATCGACGCCCGTCAGGCCCGCCCGGGCGCCACCGTCACTCTGAGCGGCACCAACAACCGCGGCATCACCGACGGCCACAGCTACCTCTTCACCCATGTGAGCATCGCCGGGCCGGACAACGCCAGCGGCAAGCTGGAGCTGCTGGGCACCGGCGGCCGCAACACCGGCCTGGTGGGCTCGCTGCTGGCCGATGTCGACATCAGCACCCAGGCGCCCTTCGAAGCCCTGAGCGACGGCTTCTATTTCAACCAGGTCAAGCTGCAGGGTGGCAGCGACATCAGCCTGCGCACCCGCACCGGCAGCGGCGACCCGGCTGGCGCCATGGTCTATCTGCTCGACAGCGAACTGAGCACCACGGGCGCCAACGCCATCCTCCGCATGGAAGGCAGCGACGGTGGCGCCGTGCGCGGCGGTGGCCAGGGGGCGGGCATCGACTTCGGCACCAGCAAGCTGCTGGCCACGGGCAACAACAGCCGCATCCAACTGAACGGACGTGGCGGCAGCCTGGGGGCGGGCCATGGCATCTCGATGTTCCAGAGCCAGTTGCAGGCCGCCACCATTGACCTGACCGGCCTGGGCGAGGGCGGCGGCAACGGCTTGTTGCTGCGCGGCAGCACCCTTGTCAGCAACAGCCTCAGCCTGCTGGGTCGGGTCGACCAACCGCTGACCCAGGTCAACTTCGCCGGCGTGCTGGTCGAGCTGGGAAGCAGCTTGCTCCTGGGGCAGGGGGGCAGCGCCACGCTGGTGGGCGACACCATCGGTCTGCGCGGCAGCTCGGTCAGTGGTTCCCCCGCCAGCTTCAGTCTGCGCAGCGACCGCTCCATCATGGTGCGCAACACCCCGCTGGACTTCAGCCAGAGTCCAGGCACCGCCGTGAGCCTCTTCTCCGATGCCGACAGCAACCGGTCCGGGCGGGTGCGCATCGACAACAGCAGCATCCGCACCGGTGGTGGCAGTTTCACGGTGACCGGTGGCACGGGGTACGCGGCCGCGCTGGAGTCCATCGACATCAGCGGTCAACCCGTGTCCGGCCTCAATCAGGTGGTGCTCGAGGGATCGACCGGGGTGTTGCTCAACGGGGCCAGCATCGATGCCGGCAGCGGCACGGTCACGCTTCGGGGCCAGGGGCCGCAGACGGGCCCGCGGCCCGATTCGGATGGCGGCTGGGGCATCAACGCCATCGGCGTCAACAACATCCAAGGCGGCCGCATCGTGATCGATGGCCATGGCGGGGGCCACGGCTGGGGCCTGCTGTCGACGGCTGATCCAAGCGTCAGCCAGGGCACCGTCGGCACCGTCTTCAATCTGCGCGCGACGGACATTGAGGTCCGCGTCGAAGGGGTGGGGCTGGAACCCCAGCGCAGCACCGGCGGCATCGTCGCGAATGGGCTCATGCCCAAGCCCGGCCTGGAGCTGGCCGGCACCAACAGCGTCTGGACGGCGAGCAACAGCCTCAAGATCACCGCACCGCAGGGTGGCATCCTGCTGCATGGCGGGCAGTTCAGCGCGGGCAGCATGGAGCTGAGCGCCTCCAGCACCCTCAGCCTGGACCGCGCCACGCTCAGCGCCAGCCAGGGCGCCATCAGCCTGCGTGCCGGCACCACGCAGGGTGGCGAGCTCAAGGTAGTGGACAGCAGCGTCAGCGCCGCCACCCAGCTCAGCCTGTACGGCGAGGCCGCCATCATCCACAACGAGCTCAGCGGCGTGCGCATGGGGGGCGGCACGCTGCTGCAGGCCCCGCAGGTGCAGATCACCGGCATCGCCATGGGCAGCACCGCCGGCGTGAACCTGCTCGGCCTGGGCGGTCGCATCCTGGCGGGCAACACGCTCAGCATCAACGGCAGCCACAAGCTGGCCAGCGACGACCACGATGGCTTCTCGTTGAGCGGCAACTGGCTGCTGCAGGCGGGCGACAGCGTCAGCATCCGTAGCGAGCGCAACATGGCCTTCCCGGACGACCGCGCGCAGGACCCGCGCGTCGTGGCGGGCAAGCTGGTGGACATCCAGTTGCTGAACGTGCTGCCCGTGCGCGCCGATGAACTCAGCGACCTGTCGAGCTTCGGCGCCGTGCTGGCGGGCATGCCTGCCAGCGCGCTCACCCGGATCACGCTGACCGGCACCCCTGTCACCCTGCGCACCAGCGCCACCTTGCCCAGCCGCATCGAAGCGCGCATCGACGACCTGACCCTGGCCCCCGGTGCCGCCCTGCGCTCCACCGCCCCTGGCGACGCCATCACCCTGCTCGGCGCCGACGGCAGCAGCCCCCTGCAGCGCTTCCGCAACGAGGCGGGCGCCGACGCCCTGCAGACTCCGAACGGGCGCTGGCTCGTCTTCATGGACCAGGGCAGCACCAGCAGCCTGGGGGCGCTGAGCCCGAGCTTCACGCAGTACAGCCTCAGCCCCGCCGCCCTGAGCCGCGACGCCAGCGGCAACCTGGTCGTCAGTGCCCAGGGCAGTGGCGCCTTCTACCGTTCCGGCCCGCCCAGCTCCAGCGCCAGCGTGGCCCCGGCTGCTGTGGATACCCAGGTGGCTCTGGGCACTGCGTTGACGCAGAGTGCGCCGGTCGTGCAGCTTTCCACCCCCAGCGAGGGCCGCACGCTCGACGCCCTCCCCGGTGTGACCCAAGGCAGCAGTGGCGCGAGCTTCACGCCCATCAACAGCAGCCAGATGTCGCGCGCCGAGCTCATCACCCTGCTGGCTGCGCGCGACAACTACAAGAAGAAGGTCTTCGCCGACGCCCTGCACCGCCTGCAACTGGACCCAGCCCTGGCCGATGTGCGCCCCTGCACCAGCGAGCCCGAACTGGCCAGTGGTCAGTGCCTGATCACCGAGGCGCTGAAGGCGCAGATCCAGGCCGCGCGCCTGGCCAGCACGGCCGCTGTGGCGGCCCCCGTCGCCACCACCCAGACCGGACTGGAGCGCCTGCGCCGCGCCCAGGCGCGCAAGGTGCGCGAGGCCGCGCTGCCCACCATTTCACGCAAGGTGGCGCTGCTGATCGGTGTCAATGACTACCAGGACGACCGGGTGGCTGACCTTAGCGGCGCGCTCAGCGACATCCGCGCCATGCAGCGCCTGCTCGAAGACCAGCTCGGCTACGACACCGTGACGCTGGAGAACGCCAGCAAGGAAGCCATGGTGCGCGCGCTCAATCAGCTCGCGCTCGAGACCGACGGCAACGACTCGGTGCTCATCTACTACGCCGGCCATGGCGTCGTCGAGCCCGGCACGAACATGGGCTACTGGCTGCCCGCCGACAGCCGCGCCGACCAGCCGCAGAGCTGGCTCAGCAATGCCGACATCGCCCGCCTGGTGGGCCTGATCGGCGCGCGCCAGACCCTGCTGGTCTCGGACAGCTGCTACTCCGGCACCCTGGCCGGCAGCGAGAAGGTGCAGGTGGACCGCAGCGCCGCACCCGACAGCCTGTTGAGCCGCAAGGCCGTGGTGGTGCTGGCCTCCGGCGGCAACGAACCCGTGGCCGACACCGGCCGCGACGGCCACTCGGTGTTCGCTTGGCATCTGATGCAGCGCCTGCAACAGCTCTCGAACTGGCAGATCGGCAACCAGCTCTACGAGCGCATCCGTTTCGAGGTGGCCCGCGAGTTCCCGCAGACCCCGCGTTACGGCGCCGCGCGGGCGGCAGGGCACCAGGACAACACCGATTACCTGTTCGAGAAGCGCTCGCTGGAGAAATAGATACTGCCGGGATGTC
>JBDHSJ010000178.1:0-8615 GCA_039808065.1 Burkholderiaceae bacterium
GGGGCCGGGCAGGGCGTCGCTGGCGCGGCGGCGCGGCACGGTGGGCGTGGCGGCCGGCTGCAACGGGGTGCTGACCTCGTGCAGCGACGAGGCCGGTGTCTCGGTCGTCGCGCTGCCATCCATCGGGCTCAGGAAGGGGGTGATCGCTGGCGCGGCGGGCTCGGGCGTGCGTGCCACCGGGGCTTCAGGCGCGGCAACCGCCGTGCTGCCGGCCGGGGCTTCGCTGCGCGGCGCAGGGCGCGGTGTGGGCGTGAAGTTGGGGGGCAGCGGGTCGTTGCGGCTGTGCGACCAGTGCTCATCCTTCTGGCTGCGCATGGCGATCAGCATCACCACGATGGCCAGGGGCACCAGGATCAATAGCGGCAACAGGTACTCGCCCAGCATCGAGGGCAGGTCGAAGGACATCGGCAGCTCCAGCGTTCGGGGCGGATTCTCGATCAGCGGGCGGTGTCGGCCGTGGGCGTGCGCGGGCGGCGCTTTTGCGGCCCCTCCTGCGCCCCGTCCTTCGGCAGCGGCAGGGGGTGGCCCTGGGCCTGCGCCAGCGCCGCCAGCCCGAGTGTGCGCGCCAGGGTGGGCGCCAGGTCGACCGGCTGCACACGGGTCTTGACCTCGCCCTGCCCGAACCAGGCGGGGCCCCAGAGCAGGATGGGCACCTGCTGGTCATAGGCCCAGGGGCTGCCATGGCTGCTGCCAGTGGGGCGGCTGCTGTACATCCATCCCTCCAGCGGCACCAGGGCCAGTTGGCCGGTGCGCGGCGGATACCAGCTCAGGCGCAGGGCCTGCAGATGCGGCTGATCGGCGCGCGGGGCGGCGCTGCTGGCCAGATCGGCCTCGCCGTAGCTGGTGGCGATGCCCTCCAATTGCTGCAGGAAGTCGGCGGCCGAGCGCGTCACGGCCGCCATGGCGATGCCCTTGGTGGCCAGGGCGGCTTCGTCAAACAGCACGGTGCCGGCGGAGAGTCCGCGCGCCAGCTTGGGCAGGCCGAACTCGGCGGCCAGGTGGTTGTTCAGGGCGGTGAGCGCCGGCCCCACGGGCAGGCGGCCGCCGGGTTGCCCCTTGCTGCGGCGAAATTCGGGGGTTTCCAGGAAGCCATGGTCGGCGCTCAGGGCCAGCGCGTAGCGGCCCGTCCCCACTTCCCGGTCCAGTTCGCGGAAGAAGCCCTGCAGCAGGCGGTCCACCTGCAGAAGGTGGTCGTGCGAGAGGCGCGACTCCGGGCCAAAGACATGGTTGATGTAGTCGTGGCTGGAGAGGCTGACGGTCAGCACATCGGGGATGTCGTCCTGGCCCAGGCCTTCGTGGCGCAGCGCTTCGAGCGCGAACTCGAGCGTGAGCTGATCGCCGAAGGGCGAGGTCAGCACATCGGTGAAGAAGCGCTCGCCCGGCGCATCCATGCCGGCTCCCAGGGTGGCGGGCAAGCGGTTGCCAAAGCCGGCCTGGCCCTGCCAGGGCTGGCCGTCGGGCGAGGAGCCGGCGTAGTCGGCTTCGGCGCGCAGGGGCTTCCACTCGGCATGCCAGAAGCGCTCGGCATTGCGCTTGGCGTTGAACGCATTCACCCAGGCCGGGTGCTGCTGCATGTAGTAGGTGGTGGAGGTGAAGCGCCCGGTCTCGCTGCGGTACATGTAGGCCACGCCCTTGTGGCCGGCAGGCAGGATGGCGCCACGGTCCTTGCCCGACACGCCGATCACCTTGGCGGCCGGCTCGCGCGTCCGCAGCGCGTCACCAAAGGTTTCGACCCGCAAGTTCTTCGGGCTGGTGCCGGCGTCCGGGGCGGTACGGCCCTCCAGGTAGCGATGTGCACGGTCTTCGGTGTTGTAGACCGGCGCGCCAGTGGCGCGGTCCAGCCATTCATTGCCGACGATGCCATGGCGCGAGGGGTGCGCACCGGTGGCCAGGGTGGCATGGCCGGCAGCGGTGACGGTATGGGCGTGGGCGTAGTAGGCCTGCGAGTAGGTGACGCCACGGTCCAGGAAGCGGCGCAGGCCGTCCGGGCCGAACTGCGGCTTGAAGGCCTGCACCTGGCGCATCGGCAGGCCGTCGATGACCAGCAGCACCACCAGGCGCGGGCGCTCGGCGGCCTGGGCGGCGGCAGCGAACAGGGACAGGGCGGCAAGAGCCGTGGCGGCGAATCGGCGCATGGCGGCGGGGCGGGAGAGCAGGCGGAAGGCGCGATTGTGGCCGCGCGCTTCCGTCAAAAGTCGCAGCGCGGCGCCGTGTTGGCGGGCAGCAGGCTGTCCTGCCGCGCCAGGCCCCGGGCGCGCAGTGCAGCCACGGTGGCGGCCAGCTCGGCCGGGCTGCGCACGGCGTCGGCCTCGTGCAGCACCCAATCCACCTCAAAGAACTCGCCCTGCAGCGGACCGCCGCTGCGCAGGCCGCCGGGCGAGACCCAGTGGCTGAGCGCCAGCGCCATGGGCTGGCGCGGGATGGTGCGGCCGGCGTGGTGGGCAATCTCCTGGCCGTCCACGAACCAGCGGCTGCCCTGGGGCGTGTTCTGCACGGTCAGCTGCAGCCAGCGCCCGCCCAGATCCTGAGCCCGTTCGGCCATCTCGTTGTGCGCGTCCCAGGGCTCCAGGCGCACGGTCTGCCAGGCGATGGCGTAAAGCCGCGTGGCCGGGCTGCCCCAGCCTCCGTTCGGCAGGTACTCCCAGTCGAGCTCGCTGAACAGCGGGTCGTAGTCAAAGCGCAGCGGGCTGATCTGGAACACCGCCTGCACTACCGGGTCGCCGCCCGCGCGGCGCGGGCTGAAGCGCACGCGGGCGCTGGTGCTGCCCCACAGGAACTGCTGTGGGCGGCAGAGCTGGCTCTGCACCGTGCCGGTGGGCGTGCCGTCGGTGCGGGTGTGCAGGCGCAAGAGCCGGTTGTCGGGCTGCTCGGGATCGGCCAGCAGTTCCAGCGCCGCCGGGTCCCAGCGCGCGCCGGGCACGCCGGGGTGGCCGGCCTGGCGGCGCAGCAGCCAGCCCTGTGCCGTCAATTGGTCGCGGTCGGTCTGGCTGAAGTCGTCGAAGAACAGCGCGCCGGCGGCCAGCGCCAGGCTCGCAATCACGCCGCCACCGGGGCGGGCGTGGGCACGCGGCGGCGCACCCAGGCCCAGAGCAGCAGCACCGGCAGGCCGGCCACCAGGGTCCAGGCGAAGAAAGCCTGGTAGCCCAACGCCTGCTCGATGTCGCCGCTGAGGGTCTTGCTGAAGATGAAACCCAGCTGCATCACGCCGCTGCCCAGCGCGTAGTGCGCGGTGGTGAAGCGGCCCGGCGCCACCACCTGCATGATGTAAAGAATCATGCCGACGAAGCCGAAGCCGTAGCCCGCCATCTCGACCGTGATGGCGGCGCTGATCGCGAACAGATCGGTGGGCAGGGCACGTGCCAGGCCGAAGAAGACGGCGTTGGGCACCATCATGGCCACGATCAGCGCCGGCATGGCGCGCTTCAGGCCCAGGGCCGCGGTGAAGGTGCCGCCCAGGATGGAGCCGACCAGGAAGGCCGCCGTGCCCGCCGTGCCGTAGATACCGCCGACCTGCTCGGTCGTCAGGCCCAGGCCCCCCTGGGCGCGCGGCTCGATCAGGAACAGCGGGCCGATGGTCTGCACCTGGCCTTCCGCAAAGCGGAACAGGACGATGAACAGGAAGGCGATGCCGATGCCGGGCTTCTTCAGGAAGTCCGCCACCACCTCGACGAAGTTCGCCCACAGCTCGGTGCGCGCCGGCGGCGTGCCCAGGGCCGGTGGCAGCACCTTGGCGTTCCAGGCCGCCAGCAGGGCGAGTAGCACGGCCAGGCCCACGAAGATCAGCGACCAGGCGTTCATCACGCCGTGCCGCCGTTCCAGCCAGCCGGCCAGCACCAGCAGGCCGCCCAGGGTCAGGAACTTGCTGGCGTTGAAGAAGGCGCCCTGCCAGCCGGCGTAGGCGGCCTGCTGCTTGGCGTCAAGCTCGGCCATGTAGAGGCCGTCGCAGGCGATGTCGTGCGTGGCGCTGGCGTAGGCCAGCACGAAGAACACGGCGATGGAGAGCGCGAACCAGGCCGGTGCCTGCAGCGCCAGCGCCAGCAGGGCCAGGCCCGCGGCGCCGGTGAACTGGGCGATGACGACCACGCGCTTCTTGCTGGCCACCAACTCGATCAGCGGGCTCCACAGGGGTTTCAGCGCCCAGGCCAGGCCGAGCAGGCCGGTCCAGCGCGCGATGGTGGCGTTGTCCACGCCCATGTTCTTGAACATCAGGCCGGCGATCAGCATGACGACGAAGAACTGCAGGCCCTGCACGAAGTACAGGCTGGGGACCCAGCGGATCGGGTTGGTCTTCATGGCTTACCGCTCCAGCGCGGCGACGGGCGCCTTGCCCTGCGCCTGCAGCTCGCCCGCCAGCCAGCGCCGCAGCGCCGCCAGCATCGGCCGCTGGTAACCCCAGCTCAGCAGGGTGGGCACGGGCAGGTCCAGGGCCTGGAAGGGGTTCCAGAGCGCGATGTGCAGGTCGATGGGCCAGCCAGCGGCCGCGGCGTACCGGCCGCGGCGGTTGCTGACCAGCACATTGGTGCGGCCATCAACCGGGATGTCGGCGGCGCAAAGGTGGCCGAGGTCGGGCACATGCAGCCACTCGATGTCGGCACCCGCCGGCCATAGCGTCGCCACTTCCTCGGCGCTCAGGCCCGCTTCGCTGACGCCATCGCTGACCACGGCCTTCTGCGTGATCACGCGCAGCGCACCGCGCGGGGCCTTGGCGCCGCGCAGGGCGGTCAGCGCGGCGGCGCAGGTCTCGTGCATCAGGGCTTCGTCGGCCACGCGCTGGGCGTCCGGGTAGTCGCGCAGCGCGGCGGGGTAGCGCGCGGCCAGCGTGTCCACGCGGGCCACGGCCTGCTGGGCCGCCTCGGGTGGGATGCGGCCGTCCTGCAGTGCATCGGCCACCGCCTCCAGCGTGGCCACCTGCTCGTCCACCGTGCCTTGCGCCAGCACCAGATCGGCCCCCGCCTGCAGCGCCAGCACCGCGGCCTTGGCATGGCCCCAGCGGTCGGCAATGGCGCGCATCATCAGCGCGTCGGTGATGACCACGCCTGCAAAGCTGATGCGCTGGCGCAGCAGCTCGGTGAGGAAGAAGCGCGACAGCGTGGCCGGCAGCTCGGCGTCCAGCTGCGGGTAGACGATGTGGGCCGTCATCAGCGCCGGTGCCTGATCCTTCAGCGCGCGGAAGGGCCGCAGCTCCAGCGCCTCCAGCTCGGCCAGGCTTTTGTCCACCTGCGGCAGGGCGTGGTGCGAGTCCTCGTGGGTGTCGCCATGGCCGGGGAAGTGCTTGACGCAGCAGGCCACGCCCTCGTGCAGGCTGCCGGCCATCCAGGCGGCAGCCAGGCGCGCCACCTCGTCCGGGTTCTCGGAAAAGCTGCGCTCGCCGATCACCGGGTTGGCGGGGTTGTTGTTGACGTCCAGCACCGGCGCGAAGTTCCAGTTCACGCCCAGGTGCGCGAGGCCGCGCGCCACCGCCGCGCCGATCTGTTCGGCGCGCTCGCTGCTGCCAATCGACCCCAAGGCCATGGCGGACGGCGCCACCGGGATGAAGGTGGCGCGCGACACCGCACCGCCCTCCTGGTCGATGGCGATCAGCGCCTTGGCGCCCAGGCGTTCGTGCAGCGCGGCACAGAGCGCGCGCGTGCCGTCCACGCCGCTCAAGTTGCGGCGGAACAGGCAGACCGCGCGCAGCGGGTAGCGCGCCAGCAGGGCTTCGGTGGCGGCGTCCAGCGCGGTGCCGGGCACGTCGATCATCACCAGCTGCGCGGCCAGGCGCAGGGCGTCTTCGCGGGTCAGCGTGCTCATTGGGTTTTCGTGACCTTGGACAGGTGGCGGGGTCGGTCGGGGTCGAAGCCGCGCGCACGCGCCAGTTGCTCCACCATCGGATAGAAGCTCTGCACCGCGGCGATCGGGTCCAGGTGCTCATGGCCGGTCGTGACCAGCGGCAGGTCCGCGCCCGGCGTGCCGGCCGGGGCGGCCAGCAGCACGGTGGCGCCGCGCTCGCGCAAGCGGCCGGCCAGTTCCACCAGCTGGGCCTGGGCCGGGCCGCGCGGGGCGAACACCAGGGCGGCAAAGCCGCTGCCCACCAGGGCCATCGGGCCATGCTGCACCTCGGCGCCCGAGAAGGCTTCGGCCGAGACCGAGCAGGTCTCCTTGAACTTCAGCGCCGCTTCTTCGGCAATCGCCAGCGCCGGGCCGCGGCCGATGACGAACAGGCGGTCCACGCTGCGCAGCGGCGCGATGGCGGCGCTCCAGTCCAGCGCGGCCGCTTCACGCAGGCGCGCCGGCAGGTCCTGCAGGGCCTGCTTGAGTACCACATCGTCCTGCCAGTGCGCCACCAGGCGGGCGCCGGCCACCAGCTGGGCGATGTAGCTCTTGGTGGCGGCCACGCTCTTTTCCGGGCCGGCGCGCAGCGGCAGCACGAATTCGGCGGCGCGGGCCAAGGGCGAGTCGGCGTCATTGACGAACGCGGCCGTGCGCGCGCCACCGGCACGCAGGTACTCGATTGGCGCGATCAGGTCCGGGCTCTGTCCGGATTGGCTGAAGCCCAGGCCCACCACGCCCTTGCATTGCAGCGGACTGTTGTAGAGCGTCACCAGCGACATCGGCAGCGAGGACACCAGCACACCCAGCCGCGCCATCACGAGGTAGGCGAGGTAATGCGCGGCGTGGTCCGAGCTGCCGCGGGCGATGGTGGCCAGCGCGGCGGGCGGGGCCTCGCGCAGGCTGGCACCCAGGGCGGCATAGACCTCGGCGTCATGCGCCAGCAGCTCGGCCACGCGTTCGGGGGCGCTGCGGCATTCCTGCGCCATCAGCGTGGGGGTGTTGTGTTCAGCCGGCATCGCGCTCAATCCGTTCTCCTTCGACAAAGACTTCCTGCAGCTGCAGGTCCGCATCCAGTTGCACCAGGTCGGCCCAATGGCCCGGGGCCAGCTCGCCGCGGTCGGCCAGGCCCAGGTAGCGCGCCGCCTGCGTGCTGCAGCGGCTGCTCGCCTCCGCCAGGCTCAGGCCCAGGGTGCCGACGAGGTTGCGCAGCGCCTGGTCCATGGTCAGCGTGCTGCCGGCCAGGGTGCCGTCGGGCAGGCGCACGCCGCCCAGGCACTTGGTGACGAGGTGGCGGCCCAGGCGGTACTCGCCATCGGGCATGCCGGCCGCGGCGGTGGAATCGGTGACGCAGAACAGACCCGGAATGGCACGCAGCGCGGCGCGGATGGCGCCGGGGTGCACATGGATCAGGTCCGGGATCAGCTCGGCGTGCTGCGCATGCGCCAGCGCCGCGCCCACCATGCCGGGCTCGCGGTGGTGCAGGCCCGTCATGGCGTTGAACAGATGCGTGAAGCCCTGCGCACCGGCCTGTAGCGCGGCCAGGCCGTCTTCGTAGCGGCCGTTGCTGTGACCGATCTGCACGCGCATGCCGGCCTCCACCAGCTGCGGGATCAGCTCCAGATGGCCGGGCAGCTCGGGTGCCAGCGTGATCAAGCGGATGGGTGCGATGGCGTGCAGGGCCTGCAGCTCGTCGATCGCCAGGGGCTTGGCGTAGTCCGGCTGCGCGCCCAGGCGGCCGGGGCTGATGTAGGGCCCTTCCAGGTGCACACCGAGCACGCGCGCCTCATGCGCACCGCGCTGCGCGCAGGCAGGGGCCAGGGCGGCCAGGGCAGCGCGGATTTCCTCCAGCGGTGCCGTCATCGTGGTGGCCAGCAGGGCGGTGGCGCCGTGCCGCACATGGGTGCGTGCCAGCTGGCGGACGGCCGCGCCGCCTTCCATCGTGTCCGCCCCGCCGCCGCCGTGCACATGGGTGTCGATGAAACCGGGCAGCACCAGCGGCAGGCCGGAGGCGCGCGCTTCTTGCTCGCTCTGCGCCACGCCGTCGATTGCCGCGATGCGGCCGTCCGCGCCGATGCGCAGCTCGCCGCGAACGAAGCCGGTCGGCGTCAGGAACTGACCCTTCAGGATCGTCATGCCGGGTCGCGCCTCATCTCGGCGACGAAGTCGTAGTAGTCGCTGCGGCAGTAGGAATGCGTCAACTCCACCGCCTTGCCCGAGGCCACATAGCCCACGCGGGTGATGAAGAGCACCGCGGCACCGGGCGGCACTTCCAGCAAGCCGGCCAGCTTGGCATCGGCATTGATGGCGCGGATGTGCTGCAAGGCCCGCACGGGGGCCTGGCCGGTGTGCGAGAGGTGCGTGTACAGCGAGGCGCTCACGGCTTCCGGCTCCGGCAGCACCGATTCGGGCAGCACGCTGACCTCGAAGGCCATCACCACGCCATCGGCCAGGCGCTGGCGCTCCAGTCGCGCCACGCGCTCGCCGCTCTTCAGCTCCAGCGCAATCTGCTCGTCCGGCCCGGCGGCCACGAATCCGCGGCTGAGCCAGCGCGACTGCGGCACAAAGCCGCGCTGGTGCAGCTCTTCGGAGAAGCTGGACAGGCGCGTGAGCGGCTGCTCCAGGCGCGGGGCGATGTAGTTGCCCGAACCGCGCTTGCGCACGATGAGCCCCTGCTCCACCAGGCGCTCGATGGCCTTGCGCGCGGTGACGCGCGAGAGGTTCAGCTCCTCGGCCAGCACGCGCTCGCTGGGCAGCGCCTCGTTGGCCTGGTAGCGGCCTTCATTGATGGCCTTGGCCAGCGCCAC
>JBDHSJ010000179.1:0-8593 GCA_039808065.1 Burkholderiaceae bacterium
CGCACGGGGGCCTCCATGCCGCGCTCGGCCGTGGGCAGGCGGGTGCTGCCGGGCAGGGCGCTGGCAGGTTCGCTCAAGGCCTCGGTGGCCGCGCTGCCCTCGCTGCCGGCCGGCCAGGCCGGGTCGGCTTCGGCGGGCGCACCGGCCAGGAGCTGGAGCTCGTGCCAGCCGGACGGCTCGGGCGTTGCGGCTGCGGCAGCCGCGCGCACGCCACCGGGCACCAACAGGGCCAGGGCGAGCAGGGCTGCCAGCAGGGTTCGCAGGGTCATGGGGCCGAAGTCTAGAGCCTGCGTCTTTTCGACAGGCCCTCCATGGAAATCGGCTCCAATGCGCGCCTTGCCCTTCGTCCCCATCCGATGCAGATTGAACTGAGCGCCGTCCATGCCCGCCACCCGGCCCTGCGGCCGGAAGCGCCGGACACCCTGCGCGGCCTCAATCTGCGCATCGGCCCTGGCGAGGCGGTGGCCTTGATCGGCCCTTCCGGCGCCGGCAAGACCAGCCTGCTGCAGCTCGTGGGCGCCGCCTTGCCGCCCTGCCAGGGCCGGCTGCTGCTGGACGGGCAGGACCCCTGGCGCAGCAGCGCGGCCGGCCTGCGCACACTGCGCCGGCAACTGCTGCTGGCGCCACAAACACCGCCGCTGCCGCCGCGCCAGCGCGTCGTCACGGCGGTGCTGGCAGCGCGCTTGCCGCAGTGGTCGCTGGCGCGCAGCCTGCTGTCGCTGCTGAAGCCGCAGGAGCCCGAGCGCGCGCAGGCAGCCTTGGAGGCCCTGGGTCTGGGCGACAAGCTGTGGGAGCGCGTGGACCGGCTGAGCGGCGGCGAGCGCCAGCGCGTGGCCTTGGCGCGCGCCCTGGTGGGCGAGGCGCGCCTGTGGCTGGTGGATGAGCCGCTGTCCGCCCTGGACCCGACGCGCGCCGCCGAGGCATTGGAGCTGCTGCTGCGCACGGCGCGCGCGCGTGGCGTCACCCTGGTGGCCAGCCTGCACCATGTCGAGCTGGCCCTGCGCAGCTTCCCCCGCGTCATCGGCCTGCGCGAGGGCGAGCTGCTGTTCGACCTGCCAGCGGCCGAGGTCAGCCCGGCGCTGCGGAGCCAGCTCTATGCCCAGCACGAAAGCGAGCTGCTGCAGCCGCTGGCCAGCCCCGAGCCGCCGGTCGTGGCGCCGGTGCCGCTGACCTGCCGCTGATCGGCCCCAACGTCATGGCCGACCCGCGCCTGCACGACCCCGCCTGGCAGCGCCGTCTGTTCTGGACCCTGGCCGCGCTGCTGCTGGCCTGGCCGCTGCTGCAGGCCACCGAGTTCCGCCCGGCCAGCCTGTTCGATGCGCAGGCCCTGCGGGTGAGCGGCAACTTCCTCGCCAGCTTCGTGCCGCCGCGCCTGGATGCCGAGTTCCTGCACCAGCTCGCGCGGGACAGCTGGCGCACCGTGGCCATGGCCACCGCAGGGCTGACCTTGGGCTTTGCCCTCGCCGTGCCACTGGCGCTGGGCGCGGTGGCCAGCCTGTCGGTCAGTGGCCTGAGCGGACGCATGGCGCGCGGTCCGGCCCTGCTGCGCCAAGCGGTGCGAGCCATCGCCATCGTGCTGCGCTCGGTGCCGGAGCTTGTGTGGGCCCTGGTGTTCGTGCGCGTGGTGGGCCTGGGGCCCACGGCCGGCGTGCTGGCCATTGCGCTGACCTACGGCGGCATGCTCGGCAAGGTCTACGCGGACATCCTGGAAAGCGGGGACGCCGCGCCCGCCCAGGCCTTGCTGCGCCACGGCGCCAGCCGCCTGCAGGCCTTCTTCTACGCGCTGCTGCCGGCCCAGGCGGCTGAGCTGGCCAGCTACACCGTCTACCGCTGGGAATGTGCGATCCGCAGCTCGGTGGTGCTGGGCTTCGTGGGCGCTGGGGGCCTGGGTCAGGCCATGGACGGCAGCATGAAGATGTTCAACGGCGGCGAGGTGGCCAGCATGTTGCTGGTCTTCATGCTGCTGGTGGCGCTGGCGGACCGGCTGAGCCGCTGGCTGCGCGAGGCCCTGGCATGAAGCTGCGCGCCCTGCTGATTGGCTTGGTGGCACTGATCGTCGCCAGCTTCTGGAGCCTGGACCTGCAATGGGCGGCGTTCTTCAGCGGCGCCGCGCTGGCCAGCATGGGGCGCTTCGTGGCCGAGTTCTGGCCGCCCGACGTCAGCCCGGCCTTTCTGGCCAAGCTGCTGCCGGCGGCCTGGGAGACCCTGGCCATGAGCGCCCTGGGCACCCTGCTGGCCGCCGGTCTGGGGCTGCTGATCGCGTTGCCGGCCGCCGGGGGCGGCCTCGGCCGCACGGGGGCCCGCGCGCTGCTGAATGCGCTGCGCGCCATCCCCGAACTGGTGTGGGCGTCGCTGCTGATCATCCTGGCCGGCCTGGGGCCCTTTGCCGGCACCCTGGCGCTGGCCGTGCACACCGCCGGTGTGCTGGGCCGGCTGTTTGCCGACGCGCTGGAGAACGCCCCGCCGCTGGCCGCCACCACCTTGCGTCAGCAGGGTGCCGGCACCGTGCAGGTGTTCGCCTATGCCACCCTGCCCACGGTGCTGCCGCAGCTGCTCTCCTACACCCTGTACCGCTGGGAAAACAACATCCGCGCCGCCGCCGTGCTGGGTGTGGTGGGCGCCGGGGGCCTGGGCCAGCTGCTGGCCTTCCACATGGGCCTGTTCCACATGCACAAGACGGCCAGCGTGCTCGTCGCCATGCTCTTGCTGGTGGCGCTGGTGGATGGACTCAGTGTCTGGACGCGCCGCGCCCTGACACGCTGACAAGGACCTCACGATGCGACGAATTGCCTTGAGCGCGCTGGCCCTGGCCAGCACCCCGGTCGGGGCCGAGACCAATGCCCAGACCCCGCCGCGCTGGGAGCTGGGCGCCTTCACGCTGGGTGTGAGCCAGCAGGCCTACCCGGGCGCCGACCAGCAGGTGCGGCGCGCGCTGGTGCTGCCCTATCTGCTCTACCGTGGCCCCTACTTGCGCTCGGACGGCGAAACCACCGGGTTGCGCGCCCTGCGCACCGCGCAATTCGAGTTCGATGTCGGGTTCGCCGGCTCCTTCGGCAGCAGCGCCGAGGACGTGGACGCGCGCCGCGGCATGCCGCGCCTGGGCACCCTGGTGGAACTGGGCCCGCGCCTGAAGTGGAATCTCGGGCCGGCACCGGCCCAGGGGCGCTGGCAGGCCCTGCTGCCGCTGCGCGCGGTGTTCGACCTGAGCGACGGCATGGCCCGGCGCGGTTGGGCCTTCGAACCCGAACTGACCTATGCCCGCACGAGCAGCGGCGGCTGGCGCTATTCGCTCGGCGTCGGCGCCATCGCCGCCGACCGGCGCCTGGCCGACACCTTTTATGGCGTGCGGCCCGCCCAGGTCCTGCCCGAGCGCCCGGCCTATGCCGCGCGGGCCGGCCTGGTGGCCTGGCGCCTGTCCAGCGGCTTCAGCCGGCCGCTGGGTGCGGACTGGCGCCTGTTCGGCTTCGCCCGGCTGGACAGCGTGGCCGGTGCCGCCAACCGGGACAGCCCGCTGGTGCGCCAGACCCTGGGCTGGAGCGCCGGTCTGGGCTTGTCCTACACCTTCGCGCGCAGCAGCGAGCCCGGCGTGGATTGAGCGCCACGCGAAGCCCCCGCGGGCCGCGCGACTGCGGCACGATAGGGCTGCCGCACCCCCCGAAGAGGCCGCCATGCCCACCCTGGAAGCCCTGCGCAACTACTGGAGCCCGAACGAGGTCTGGGTCAATCTGCTGCTGTTCGCCAACATCCTGGGGGCGCTGCTGCTGGGGCTCGTGGCGGGCTACGAGCGCACCTACCACGGCCGCGCCGCGGGCATGCGCACCTACGGGCTGGTCTGCATGGCCAGCTGCGCGCTGACGATCTTTTCCGGCTACCCCCAGCACTGGTTCGGTGGTGCGCACGCGGCCTGGTTCGGCACCCACTTCGCGCCCGACCCGACGCGCGTGGTGCAGGGCATCGTCACCGGCATCGGCTTTCTGGGCGCAGGCATGATCATGAAGGACGGCCTGTCGATCAGCGGGCTGACCTCTGCGGCCTCGCTGTGGGCCAGTTCGGCCATCGGCATCCTGGTGGGCGTGGGCTTCTATGCCGCGGCCATCTTGCTTACTGCGCTGTCGGCCTCCTTGATGATGTGGGCGGCGCGCATCGAGCGCCTGCTGCCGGCACGCCCGGCCATTGCCCTGACGCTGACCTACAAGCCCGGCGTGCAACCCAGCCGCGAGGCCCTGGACCGCACCGCCCGCGACCGCGGCTACCAGGTGGCCGGCGGCTCCTTCAGCGTGCGCTTCAGCGAGGGGCGGCACATCTGGCGCTTCGTCGCCATCGAGGTGGATCGGCGCAAGGCCTTGCCGATCACCGGCTTGGCCGGGGACCTGTCGAAGCTCGAAGGCATTGACGCCTTCGAGATCGGGCATGCGAGGAATTGACCCCCGCAGCGCCTGCGGCCCCCCAGGGGGCGCCGCCAGTGGCCCGGCGAATCCGGTTTGACGGCGGCACTTGAGCAGGCGGTGCTCTGCCAAGGGAGTTCCGCCTGGCTACGCTGAAGCCTCGTAGGCGGCGCGGATCCAGCCGATCAGGGTCTCGTCGATCTGCTCCGTGCTGCTGAGTCGCGTGGTGGCCTGGCACATGCCGCCCGGCGGCAGCAGTCTCAGGCGCGGGTGTTCGGACAGGGTCTTGCAGTTCAGGCCGATCTCGATCTCGCTGACCGTGCCCGGGCCGACCATGGCGAACTGCTTGCTGCGGCGCAGGCTCAGATAGGTCTTCTTGGGCGCAGTCTCAAAGCCGCCCAGGGCCTGGATGCGGGCCATCACCGCCTCGTGCAGGGGCCGCAGCGCGGCCTTCTTGCCGGAGTAGATGGCTTCCAGCGGGTCGCCCTCGGGCGGGTTCGCGGCCGCCGGAGCGGCGCCATCCAGGCCGGTGGGCTGCGGCTTGCCCTGCAGGGTGACGACGGTGTTGGCGTTGCCGTACCCGAGGCTGAACCTCTCCATCAGCCAGCTGCGCTTTTCGCCATGCTTGGCCAAGCCGCAACCCTCCAGCAGCTGGTGCAGCTGCGCCAGCGTCTGGCCGGTCTTGGCCTGGATGTTCCTGAGCTGCGTCAGCAGCGCGGCGTTGGGGTCAGCCACGGGAGCCTCCTTGCAGGGGCCATTGGGTGGAGCGGCAGCGCTTGGGCAGCATGAATTCCATCGAACCCATCAGCCCGTACATCAGCCGGGTACCGAAGGGCAGGCCCTGGCCCTCGGCCAGGCGCTTGAGGTGCTTGAGGATGAAATCGCCGCCACTCTCCATGCTCTTGGCGGTGGGCGTGCCCGCCGGCATGCCGACGATGCGCAGCGTCACTTCGACGCCGCCGTCCTTTTCCTTCAGCAGGTAGTGCACCTCGCACACCGGGTCGTCGTACTGGGTGAAGCGGTGCGTGTGAGCGAAGTGGGTGTAGGGCTTGTGCACCAGCACCCGGCCATCGACGATGACGTTCTTGCCCGTGCCGGTGCGCATCTGCAGCGGCGCGCCCTCGCCCAGCACGGTGGTGTGCAGCCAGGCGTTGAACACCGCGCCCTGGGCCTCGTCAGTCTTGGTCAGCTCGCGCCAGACGCGCTCGATCGGCGCCTGGATCTGGATGCGGAATACGCGTTCGGTCATCGCGGTGTCCTCTTCTTCGGTGGGGTGAGTGGGAGCACGTCGGCGCCTTCGGCGGCGTACTTCAGCCCCGTCAACTTGGCCGACCAGTAGGCGCTGAACTCGCTCGTCCAGCGCTCGTGGATGAGTTGAATGGGGGCGGCGTTGAACCACAGCCGGCGCTCGCGCCCTGACCGGATGGAGATGACCAGATTGCCGCGCTCCAGCACCTGCAGATGCTTCATCACCCCAAACCGGCTGAGCTCGCCCTCGAAGCATTCGCACAGGCGCTGCACATTGCAGCCGGGCTCCTTCAGCAGCCAGTCGAGCATGCGCCGGCGCGGTTCGGAGGCCAGGGCGTGGAAGGTGGCGTCCAGCTCGTCAGGCTTCATAAGTGACCAAATGGTCACATATTGGACGCGCGCCTGCAAGCGGGTTTGCGGGCCTCAGTGGCAGCTCGGCAGTGTGCGCGGCCCGCGCGCGGTTTCACAGAGCGCGCGCCAGAAGCGGCGCAGCCAGACGCTGTGGCGCTGCTGGAAGGCGGGGCTGGCCGGGGCGAAGAAGTAGACCGGCGCAAACATTGGCTGCAAGGGCACCAGGGCCGGCGGTTCAGCCAGGGTCTGCGGGTTGAAGCTGACCGTGGGCAGCACGGCCACATCCACCTGACCGCGGCGCAGTTTGGCGATGCTGCCCTGGTGGCTGAGCGCCAGATCGAGCTGCCAGCCGGCCGCACGGGCCATGGGTTCTTCCACGCCGCCGCCCACGATGCCCACGCGCAGCCCCTGCGGACTGAGACGCTGGCCATCCCAATGGACGGTCTGGCGGCGGTCCTCGCGCACATAGAGCGCCAGCTGCGACTCGCCGAGCGCGAGCCGGGTGTCCAGCAGGCCGTCCTCGCGCAGCGGAAAGGCCAACTGGGCGGCGCGCTCCGGGGTGTGCGCCAGGAAGAGGGTCAGCTGGTTGACGTCGGCCGCCGTGTCGGAAACCAGGCGGCGTTGCGGTACCCGCACCAATTCGGCGTCGCACTCCATCCGCGCCAGGGCTTCGCGGGTCCAGCGCACGAACTCGCCCGGAGGATCAGGGAAGCGCGGCCCCTCCCCATTGAGCATGGGCGGCAGCGGTTTGTCCAAGAAGGCGATGCGCAGCGGGCTCGGGCACTCGGCCTGCACCCCAAGGGTGCAGCAAGCAAACAGCAGGCAGGCCAGGGCGCGCATCGTGGCGCCCATTCTGCGTACTCCGCCGCTGTCTGGGGTGGGTGGGGCTCAAGCCAGAGCGAATGCGTGGGCCATCAATCGTGACCTTTGCCGCGGCCCTTGCCATGTCCCTTGCCGGGGTGGTGGTCATGCGCGGGCTCCGCAACCATCACATGCTCGCGGTACCAGCCTTCCTGCACGAAGTAGACCGGCACGCCGCAGGCCTGGTAGCGATGGCAATGCTTGCGCCAGTTCTTCTGGTGGCCCGGCGGCACCCAGAGATAGACCGGCTGCACAGCCACCCGCGGGGCGTGGATGACGATGGGCTGGGGCTGCACCAGCACCGGCTGCGGGAAGCGACCGATGTCGATGCGGCCGTACACGCCGGGCTGCGAGACCGAGATGGAGACACCGACATCGGCTGCTTGGCTGGCGCCGACGAATCCGACCAGGCCGAGCAGCAGGGAAAGGGAAAAGCGCTTCATGTGGAACTCCGGGCAGGGGCCATGGAGAGGGCACAACGCCGACGCCGCACCCTGGGTTGGCCGAATTTACAAAGCCTTGCCAACGGCGTCAGCGGGGTTTTGCCAGGCCATGAAAAAAGGGCCGCTTGGCAGCGGCCCTTGGTCGAGCGAGACGCGGTCTGCGTGTTCGCTCAAGTGCGCTTGTCGAGGTGACGGAAGGTGATGCGACCCTTGCCCATGTCGTAAGGGCTCATCTCCAGGGCCACGCTGTCACCCGCCAGGATGCGGATGTGGTGCTTGCGCATCTTGCCGCTGGTGTAGGCGATCAGCTGGTGGCCGTTCTCCAGGGTCACGCGGTAACGCGAGTCCGGCAGGATTTCGTCCACCTTGCCGCGCATTTCGATCAATTCTTCTTTCGCCATCGCGTGCTCCTTGCAGTGTCGGAATAGGAAAAAACGAAAAAGCCGGGGGCGCTTGCGCGCACCCCGGCTGCGGCCCGACAGCGAATTACAGCGGGCGGATATTGGCGGCTTGCGGGCCCTTCTGGCCGGGGACCACGTCGAATTCGACGCGCTGATTTTCCTGCAGGGACTTGAAGCCCTTGCCGGTGATGGCGCTGAAGTGGGCGAACAGGTCTTGGCCGCCGTTGTCAGGCGTGATGAAGCCGAAGCCCTTGCCGTCGTTGAACCACTTGACGGTGCCGGTTTGCGAGGTGCTCATGGAATTTCCTTTGCGAGGGGGTGAATAAAAAAGTGGTGAGACGCTCAGGTCACACCGCGCTGCACTGCCCCAACACACAGAAACCCAAAACCCGAGACGGCACCCGATGGTCGAGCCCGTCACGACCCCAGAACTCGAGGTCTAGAGCGGCAAAGCGGTGCGCATTGTCATCGAAATGCAGCCGTCTCGACGAACTTGCACGCAACTATTTGCTCGGCGGGTCGAGGTTCTGTGCCGGAGTGCCGGCCTGGCGTTCATCGGCCTGGCTCTTCACCATGCGGTGCACGAGGCTGAAGAAGCGGTCGTAAAAGCTGCCGGCGGGGATGGTTTCGCTCGCCACCTTGACGAGCGAGTCTTCGGTGGCGCCCACCGGCACCGAGATTGAACCCAGGGCGCTCACGCCGATCGAGGCGGCGTTGGGGTTCTTCTTGAGCACGTATTTGTCCTGCTGGGCGCTGACGAACAGGGTGGCGGTGCGCTCGCCCTCGCGCGCGCACACGATGTGGAAGCTGATCTCCACATGCACCTCGCCCTCGGGCTGGAAGCGCTTGGCGCCCTGCACCAGGCCGGCGTCGGCGCGGCTGATCACATAGCCCTGGCTGAGCA
>JBDHSJ010000180.1:0-8576 GCA_039808065.1 Burkholderiaceae bacterium
CTTCCACATCGAGGAGCAGGACACCTACAGCATCGTCAAGAAGCTGATCCCCGAGGGCAAGACCACCTGCAGCCTGTGCTCGCGCCTGCGCCGCGGCATCCTCTACCGCGTGGCGCAGGAACTGGGCGCCACCAAGATCGCCCTGGGCCACCACCGCGACGACATCGTCACCACGCTGATGCTGAACATGTTCCACGGCGGCATCATGAAGGGCATGCCGCCCAAGCTGGTCAGCGACGACGGCCGCAACACCGTGATCCGGCCGCTGGCCTATGTGGCCGAGGAAGACCTGATCCGCTGGGCCGAGCACCGTCAGTTCCCCATCATTCCCTGCAATCTGTGTGGCAGCCAGGAAAACCTGCAGCGCGCCGCTGTCAAGGAAATGCTGCAGGGCTGGGAGAAGAAGCAGCCCGGCCGCCTGGACAACATGCTGCGCGCGATGGCGCACATCGTGCCCAGCCACATGATGGACCGCGAGCTTTTCCCGTTCCAGACCATCAAGCCCACCGGCGCACCCTTTGCCGGCGGCGACATCGCGTTTGACGAGGACGAGGAGAGCTGCGCCCCGCCGCCGGCTGCCCCCGGGGTGATCCAGGTCATCCGCAAGGATCCAGAGGTGGTTTAGGCTGTCTCCATTGCCTGGGAGACTGACATGACCACCCGCCGCGTTCTGCTGCTTTCCACCGCCGCGCTTCCCCTGGCCGGCTGCGCCGCACTCAAGACCCTGAGCATCGAAGTGCGCAGCTTCGGCCAGATGCCCGAAGGCAAGACCACCTACGCCTTTGAGCGCCTGCCCTCCCAGCAGCAGCCCATGAGCCGCGCCGCCGACTGGGAAGTCCTGGCCGCACCGGCCCTGGCCAAAGCCGGGCTCAAGCCCGCGCCGGCCGGGAGCCCGCCGGATCTGATCGTGGCGTTGGGCGCGCGCGTCACCGCCACCGCGCTCAGCCCCTGGGACGACCCGCTCTGGTATCGCTGGAACGCCCCGCTGTACCACTGGCGCCTCGGCATGCCGCCGCACGCCCATCCCATGTTCATCGAGCGCCGCTACGAGCGCGAGGTGGGCGTGCTTCTGCGCGACCGCGCCACCGGCCAGGCCCTGTGGGAGGCACGTGCGAGCAACGATGGCGCCACCCAGGGGGGCGACAGCGTCATCGCAGCCCTGTTCGAAGCCGCCCTGTCCGGCTACCCCAAGGCCAACCCGCAGCCCCATGAGGTGCGAGTGACGCTCCCGTAATCCCGGGGGACAGGCCGCCAAGCCGGCCCAGATAATCCCGGCCCCTCAGAGACGACGAGCGAGGCCGGGATGGCGCTGAACATGGTGGTGATGGCCGCGGGCAAGGGCACGCGGATGAAGTCGGCGCTGCCCAAGGTGCTGCACAAGCTGGCCGGCAAGGCCTTGCTGCAGCATGTGCTGGACACCATGGCGCCGCTGGACTGCGCGGCCCGCATCGTCATCACCGGCCATGGTGCCGAAGAAGTCGAGCGTCGCGCCCGCGCCGAAGCCTTGCGCTTCGTGCGCCAGATGCCGCAGCTTGGCACCGGCCACGCCGTGCAGCAGGCCGTGCCGGCACTGGCGGCCAGCGCGCCCACCACCCTGATCCTGAACGGCGACACCCCGCTGGTGCGCCGCGAAACCGCCGAGGCCCTGGTGGCGGCCAGTGCCGGCAGCAAGCTGGCCCTGCTGACCGTGGTGCTGGACGACCCGACCGGCTATGGCCGCATCCTGCGTAACGCCGACGGCAAGGTGCTGGGCATCAAGGAACACAAGGACGCGACCGACGCCGAGCGCCAGATCCGCGAGGGCTACACCGGCATGATGGCCGCGCCCACCGCGCTCTTGACCCGCTGGCTCAGCCAGCTGAAGAACGACAACGCCCAGGGCGAGTACTACCTGACCGACATCGTCGCCATGGCCGTGGCCGAGGGCGTTGAGGTCGTCGCCACCCAGGCCAGCAGCGAGACCGAGGTGCTGGGCGTGAACGACCCGGTGCAACTGGCCGATCTGGAGCGCCGCTTCCAGCGCCAGCAGGCCGAAACCCTGATGCGCGCCGGCGTGCGCCTGATGGACCCGGCGCGCTTTGACCTGCGCGGCACGCTGACGGCCGGCGCCGAAGTCGAGATCGACGTCGGCTGCGTGTTCGAGGGCCGCGTGGTGCTGGGCGAGGGCGTGCGCATCGGCGCGCATTGCGTCATCAAGGACGCGGTGATCGCGGCCGGCGCCGTCATCCACCCCTTCACGCACATCGACGGCGAGGCCGCGGGGGTGGAAGTGGGCGAAGGCGCGCTGATCGGCCCCTTCGCCCGCCTGCGACCGGGGGCCAAGCTGGGCCGCGAGGTGCACATCGGCAATTTCGTCGAGGTGAAGAACAGCAGCCTGGCGGATGGGGCCAAGGCCAATCACCTCGCCTATCTGGGCGACGCCACGGTGGGCGAGCGCGTCAACTACGGCGCCGGCAGCATCACCGCCAATTACGACGGCGCCAACAAGCACCGCACCGTCATCGAGGCCGATGTGCACATCGGCTCCAATTGCGTGCTGGTCGCCCCCGTCACCATCGGTGCCGGCAGCACCATCGGCGGCGGCAGCACCATTGCCAAGGATGTGCCGGCCGGCGAACTGTGGGTGGCACGCGCCCGCCAGACCAAGATCCCCGGCTGGACCCGTCCGGTCAAGGCCAAGAAGTAGCCCCCAACCTGCACCAGGAGTGCCCATGAAGCTGCTGAATGCCCTGCTGGCCCTGGTGGCCACGCTGCTGCTGATCGTCTTCGGCGGCGGTCAGTTCCTGGCGGCCGACTATCGCGTCGAGCGCGCCACCTTGGTGCAGGCGCCGCCGGCCAAGGTCTATGCCCTGATCGACTCCAGCAAAGGCTGGGCGAGCTGGGGCGTCTGGTACCGCCGGGATCCGCAGATGAAGGTCAGTGAATCCGGCGCCACCCAGGGCGTGGGCGCCGCCTGGACCTGGAAGAGTGAAAGCCAGGGCAATGGCAGCATGAAGCTGACCGGCGCAGAACCCGACCGCAAGATCGCTTACGAGCTGGTGATCGACGACTTCGACCCCAGCCAGGGCGAGATCGAACTCACGCCCGAAGCCGGCGGCACCCGTGTGCGCTGGACCATGCACGGGCGCATGAGCAACACCATTGGGCGCTGGTTCGCGCTCTTCATGGACCGACTGGTGGGGCCCGATTTCGAGACCGGCCTGGCCAACCTCAAACAACTCGCAGAGAAGCAATAAACATCATGGCCGCTGGCAGCCTCCTCGCCCTCCTCGACGACATCGCGACCGTTCTCGACGATGTCGCCATCCTCACCAAGGTCGCCGCCAAGAAGACCAGCGGCGTGCTGGGCGACGACCTCGCGCTGAATGCCCAGCAGGTGGCCGGCGTACGCGCAGAGCGCGAGATCCCGGTGGTGTGGGCCGTCGCCAAGGGCAGCTTCGTCAACAAAGCCATCCTGGTGCCGGCGGCGCTGCTGATTTCCTACTTCGCCCCCTGGCTCGTGCTGCCCCTGCTGATGCTGGGCGGCGCCTACCTGTGCTTCGAGGGCGTGGAAAAGCTCTGGCACAAGATCGCCCACCGCGACGAGGAGGAGGCGCATGAGCAGGAAGTGCTGGAAGCGCTGACCCACCCCGAGGTGGATCTTGTGCAGTTCGAGGCCGACAAGATCAAGGGCGCCATCCGCACCGACTTCATCCTCTCGGCCGAGATCATCGTCATTGCCCTCGGCATCGTGGCCGGCAAGCCGCTGGGCACCCAGCTGGGCGTGCTGACCGGCATCGCCATCGCCATGACGGCAGGCGTCTATGGACTGGTGGCCGGCATCGTCAAGCTGGACGACGCCGGCCTGTACCTCAGCCAGAAGAACCCCAGCGGCCCGCTGCACCTGCTGGGCCGCGGCCTGCTGGCCGCGGCGCCGCGGCTGATGAAGCTGCTGGCCTTCGTCGGCACGGCCGCCATGTTCCTGGTGGGTGGCGGCATCCTGGTGCACGGCATCCCGGCCTTGCACCACATCGGCGAAGACCTGGCCAAGGGCGGATTCACCGGCAGCCTGCTGGAAATGGGCCTGAACCTGGGCGTGGGCGTGGTAGCCGGCGCGGTCTGTCTGCTGGCCTGGAACGGCATCAGCCGCTTGCTGCCCCAGCGCGGCTAAGGGCAGTAGGCCCGCGCCGCCGGCCCGGCCGCCAGACTTTGCGCGGCCAGCTGGCGCAACTGGGCCTGCAGGGCCGGCTCCACCGCTGAGGCCAGCAGGGCCGGCCCGCTGCCCAGGGCCTGGCCGCTGGCACTGGCGTACAGCACATAGGCCGCCAGCAAGGCGCCGGCCGGGCTGCTGTGGTTGCCGTCGGCGGCATGCAGGGCCAGCGCCGGCAGGGCCGCCGCAGCGCGGTCGAAGGCCTGCGGCACCGGGGCCAGGCAGGCGGCCTCGGCCTTCGCGATGCTTTCATGCAGCCCATAAATGCGCGCGCTCTCGTCAACACCCCGGCGTGGCCATTCGGGGAACAGCACCGGGGTGGCGCCGCGCGCCTTCACCAGGCGGACCCAGGCTTTGGCCTCTTCGGTCGAATAGTTCACCGTGCCCGAGCTGCTGTACTTCTGTGCCTGCAGGAAGACTTGGCTCCAGGCCGCGGAGTCCAGCAGGCTGCGCGAGGCCGTGTCGTTCAGGCGTTCGTCCAAAAACAACAGACCGGGCGCCACGCTCACGCGCACCGGCTGCCCTGGGTTGCCTTGGCGAAACAGCTCCGCCACCAGCGCGGGCAACTCATTGAACTGGGTGTGGCTGTTGCCATAGAACAGCAGCGCGCGCTCGCCGGGCGCCGGGGCCGGCGCCACGGGCGGCGGGCTGGAGCCATTGGAACTGGCGCCACCGCAGGCCACCAGGGCCAGCAGCAGAACAGGCACGCAGAGCAGGCAGGAAGGGCGCATGTCGGCCATGCTCGCGCAGACGCGCCCGGCTCGACCATGCGGAAAGTCAGTTTTGCGGGATTGCGAGCAGTTTCCGGGGCAGATGCCCGTTTGCAGCGGGGCACGGCGCGCTTAGCATCGGGGCCATCCTTGCTCTGGGGCCACCATGGTTTCCCAAGTCCTCGCCAGCATCGGGCTGACCGTCTGCATCGCACTGGGCCTGCACATGCTGCTGGGCCGCGAGCGCCAGCGTCAGCTCGGCCTGTGGTGGCAGGGCTACCAGGAACGCTTTTCCCTGTGGCGGCGGCGCTGGTCGCCAGACGCCCGCGCCGAGCAGCGGCGCCGCCAGCGCCTGTTTGTCGCCAGTCAGCACCGTGAGGCGCTCGAGCGCGCGCGCTCCAAGCCCATGGAGCTCGACGAGGTCGAGTGGGAAGGCAATGTGGCCAAGCCCAAGTTCGGTCAGGCCCGCAAGCGCCATCTGCACTGAGCCGGCGGAGCGGGTCCGCTGGCTCAGGGCCGTACGGGCGGCCCTCTGAAGCTCAGCGTCCCAGCACCCCCGCCAGCGCCTGACCGGTGTGGGTGCCGGCCGCCACCAGATCCTCCGGCGTGCCGGCCGCCACCAGCCGGCCGCCAGCCGAGCCGCCTTCCGGGCCCAGGTCGATGACCCAGTCCGCTTCGGCGATCAGGTCGAGATCGTGCTCGATCACCCAGACCGAATGCCCACCGTCGACCAGGCGGTGCAGCACCGCAATCAGGCGCGCCACGTCGGCCATGTGCAGGCCCACCGTGGGCTCGTCCAGCACGTAGAGGGTGCGCGGCTGACGCTGCTTGCGCACGTCCTCGCGCACCTTGACGAGCTCGCTCACCAGCTTGATGCGCTGCGCCTCGCCGCCGCTCAAGGTCGGTGAAGGCTGGCCCAGGGTCAGATAGCCCAGGCCGACGTCCTGCAAGAGCTTGAGCGGGTGGTGGATGGCCGGCATGGCGGCAAAGAACTCCACCGCCTCGTCCACCGGCATGGCCAGCACGTCACCAATCGAACGCCCGCGCCAGCGCACCGCCAGGGTCTCGGGGTTGAAGCGCTGGCCGGCGCAGACGTCGCAGACCAGCTTCACATCCGGCAGGAAGCTCATCTCCACCGTGCGCATGCCCTGCCCTTCGCAAGCCGGGCAGCGGCCGGGGCCGGTGTTGAAGCTGAAGCGCCCGGCCTGAAAGCCGCGTCCCTTGGCTTCGAGCGTCTCGGCGAACAGCTTGCGGATCGCATCCCAGAAGCCGATGTAAGTGGCCGGGCAGGAGCGCGGGGTCTTGCCGATCGGGGTCTGGTCGACCTCGAGCACGCGCTCAATCGCCTCATGGCCCTCGATCGCGACGCAGCCCGACCACTTCGAAGGGGCCTTGCGCAGCGGCACCGCGGCGGCCAGATTGGCCAGCAGCACCTCGCGCGCCAGCGTGCTCTTGCCGGAGCCTGACACGCCGGTGACGCCCACCAGCCGGCCCAGCGGCAGGCTGGCATCCAGCTGCTGCAGGTTGTGCAGATGGGCGCCGCGCACCGTGACGAAGCCGGTGTCGCCGTCCACCACGCGGCGCGGGCGCAGTGGGTGGCGCATCGGCTCGGCCAGGCAGCGGCCGGTGGTCGAATCGGGCGCTGCGGCCAGATCGGCCGCCGTGCCCTGCGCCACCACGCGCCCGCCGCGCTGGCCGGCGCCGGGGCCGATGTCGATCAGGTGCTCAGCGCGGCGGATGGTGTCCTCGTCGTGCTCCACCACCACCAGGGTGTTGCCACGGCTGGCGAGGGTCTGCAGGGCGTCGAGCAGGATGCGGTTGTCGCGCGGGTGCAGGCCGATGGTGGGTTCGTCCAGCACATAGCAAACGCCCTGCAAATGGGACCCGAGCTGCGCGGCCAGGCGGATGCGCTGGGCCTCACCGCCACTCAGCGTGGGGGCGGCGCGGTCCAGGGTCAGGTAGCCCAGGCCGACCTGCTGCAAAAAGGCCAGGCGAGCGCGGATCTCGCTCAGCACATCGCGGCCGATCTCGTGCGCGCGGCCGGCCAGTGCCAGGCTGTCCACCCAGGCCAGGCAGTCGTCCACGCTCAGTTGCGCGATGTCGGCAATCGGCGCGTCGGCAAAACGCACCGCGCGCGCCGTGGGGTTCAGGCGCGCGCCGCCGCAGTCCGGACAGGGCTGGTCGCTCACGCCTTCCAGTTCGGGCTCGTGCGAAAGCTGCTGCTCGCGGCCTTTTTCGTCGCCGGCCAGCTGCGAATCATCCAGCGCCTGGCGCTGGGTGCGGTCCAGCGCCAGGCCGGTGCCCACGCAGCCGGTGCACCAGCCCTGCTTGCTGTTGTAGGAGAACAGGCGCGGGTCCAGCTGCGGGTAGCTGGTGCCGCAGACCGGGCAGGCGCGTTCGGTGGAGAACACGCGCACCGGCTGGGTGCCGGTCAAACAAGGCAGCAGGTGCACCACCCCCTTGCCCGCTTCGAGCGCCTTGGCCAGCAGATCACGCAGCGCGGCTTCGTTGGCGGGGTTGACCTCCACCTCGCCCACTGGCAGCTCGATCACATGCTCCTTGAAGCGGTCCAGGCGCGGCCAGGGTTTGGTGGGGATGAACAGCCCGTCCACGCGCAGGTGCGTGTAGCCCTTGTTCGCATGGGCCTTGGCCAGATCGGTGTACAGGCCCTTGCGGTGCATCACCAGGGGCGCCAGCAGGCCGATGCGCTGGCCGCGGTACTCGCTCTGGATCTGCGCCAGGATTTGCTCGGCCGACTGCGGTGCCACTACTGCGCCGTCGTGCACGCAATGCTGCACGCCCAGCTTGACCCACAGCAGGCGCAGGAAATGCCAGACCTCGGTGGTGGTGGCCACCGTGCTCTTGCGGCCCCCGCGGCTGAGGCGCTGCTCGATGGCCACCGTGGGCGGGATGCCCCAGACGGCATCCACCTCCGGGCGGCCGGCTGGCTGCACGATGCTGCGCGCATAGGCATTCAACGATTCGAGGTAGCGGCGCTGCCCCTCGTTGAAGAGAATGTCGAAGGCCAGCGTGCTCTTGCCGGAGCCACTAACCCCGGTGATGACGTTGAACTTGCCGCGCGGCACGTCCACATGCACGCCCTTGAGGTTGTGCTCGCGGGCGTTGACGATCTGGATCGCCTCGCTCTGCGCCGCGCGCTCTTTCCTTCGATTCAAGAGCAGGGTCTGCAGCGGCAGACCCTCAGCCGCCTTGAGCGGTTCGTCCATCGCCAACGCGTAGTCACGCAGCGCCTGGGCGGTGTGGCTGCTGGCGTGCTCGCGCACGTCCTCGGGCGTGCCCTGGCAGACCAGCAAGCCGCCCTCGCTGCCGCCCTCCGGCCCCAAGTCGATCAGCCAGTCCGCCGCGCGAATGACATCGAGGTTGTGCTCGATGAGCAGCAGCGAGTGGCCGGCGCTGATCAGCTTGCGCATCGAGCGCATCAGCTTGGCGATGTCGTCGAAATGCAGGCCGGTGGTGGGCTCGTCGAACACGAACAGCAGGCCCTTCTTGGCCACCCGCGGTTTGCTGCCTGAATCAGCCAGGTGCGAGGCCAGCTTCAGGCGCTGGGCCTCGCCGCCGCTCAGCGTGGGCACCGGTTGGCCCAGGCGCAGGTAGTCCAGGCCCACGTCCTGCAAGGGCTGCAGCTTGGCCAGCAGCTCGCGGTCGTCCTTGAACAG
>JBDHSJ010000181.1:0-8514 GCA_039808065.1 Burkholderiaceae bacterium
AGCCAGCCAGTCGGCGAACTCGGGCAGGGCGGCGGTGTCGACGGTGCCGAGCAGCAGGCCGGGGGCGTCGTCCGCCACCTGCACCTGGGGCGCAAGCGCCAGCACGCCCTCGCGGTCCACCACCAGTTCACCGGCGCTGCGACGCAGCCGGGCCAAGGCCTGGCGCAGGTTGGCGCGCGCCTGCGCCTCGGTGCCGCCGGGCCATAGCAGGCCGGCCAAGCGGCTGCGCGGGGTCGGGCCTTCCAAGTGCAGCCAGGCCAGCAGCGCGGCCTCGCGGGCAGAAAGGGGCAGCGCCGCGCCATCGGGCGGGCACAGCTGGGGCTGGCCGTTCAGTTGCAGCAGCGGGTGTGCCATGGCGAGAGCAGGCGATGCGGGGGAGGCCGTCACGGGTGCGTCACGCCCGCCTTTCTAGAGTGCCGCGCATTCTGACCTTATGCCTCTTGGCAGCGCCTGCGATGGCCTTTTGGATCTTCATTTGGACCTTCTCTGCCGCTCTGGCCACGCTGTGGTGGCGAACCCCACGCTGGTCGCGCCCGGCCCTGTTGCGCCTGAACCGCTGGGCGGCTGGACTGCGCTCGGACGTGCTGACGGTGGCCGGGCACCGGCTGCAGCTGCTGCGCTCGCGCCGGCACGCCGCCGACGACACGCCGGTGCTGCTGCTGCACGGCCTGTTCGCCGAGAAGGACCATTGGGTGGACTTCGCCCGCGCCCTGCCCGGCCGGCGGCGCCTGATCGTGCCGGACCTGCCCGGCTTCGGCCAGAGCGAGCGCCTGGACAGCGAGCGCTACGGCTACGCCGAGCAGATGGAGCGCCTGGCCGCGCTGATGGACGCCCTGGGCATTGCGCGCGCCCACCTGGCCGGCAGCTCAATGGGCGGCGCGCTGGCGGCGCTGTTCGCGCAGCGCCACCCCGAGCGGGTCGCCAGCCTGGCTTTCATCGGCGCGCCGCATGGCCTGCGCAGCAGCCGGCCCAGCCCGGTGGACCGCTTGATCGACGCCGGCCAGGCCCCGCTGGTGGCGCGCACGGCGGCCGAGTTCGACACCCTGATGCAGCGCCTGTTCGCGCGCCGCCCCTGGCTGCCCTTCCCCGTGCTGCAGGCTGCGCGCCAGGAGGCGGTGGCACGTGCCGGCTCCAACCTGCGCCTGTGGCGCGAGCATGTGGCCGACCGCTATTTGCTGCAGCAGCGCCTCGCTGGCCTGCGCCTGCCGGTGCTGGCGCTCTGGGGCCGGCAGGACCAGGTGTTCGACGCCTCCGCCGCCGCCCTGCTCAAGGCCCTGCTGCCGCAGGCAGATGTACGCCTGCTGGAAGGCATCGGCCACCTGCCGATGATGGAAGCGCCGGCGGACTGCGCGCGGGCCTACGCCGAGTTTCTCGGCGTGAAGGGTTGATCAGAACTTGGGCAGCGGTAGCGCCTGCAAGGCCTGCCGGCGCGCCAGCAGCCAGCCGCGCGCCACGGCTTGCGCGGCGTCGCCGGGCGGCAGCGGGCCGGCCAAGGCCAGCTCCAGGTCGCACAACTCGCCCAGCTGATCCTGCGCCGCCGCCAGGGCCTTCAGCCGGCCCGCCACGGCCTTGGGCTTGTAGAGCCCCGCCGCCAGTTCAAGCGCATAGCGCTGGCGCTTGAGGCGCAGGCGCAGCGCGTGACGGGCCTCGGCATCCAACTGGGCGAGGCGCTTGGCCTGGCGCTTGAGCTGCAGACGCCAGCGGCGCAGGCGTGCGCGCAGCGGCCAGGGCGCGGTGTCGGCAGGCTGCTGGTCCAACCAGTGCATCCAGCCCAGCCACTCCAGCAGGAACTGCTGGGTGCGCGGGGCACGCAGCAGCGCCAGCACCTCGGCCGCACGCGCCGGGCCCGGGGTCGCGGGGGGCAGGATCAGGCCCTGTTCGGCCAAGGCCTGGGCCAGCGCCGGCCAGCGCTGCGCCGGCTGCAGCGCGGCATCGCGCAAGGGGCCAAGGGCTTTCAAAAGCTGCGTGGCCTGGGCTTCAAAGTCCGGCCAGGCCGGATGCTGCGCCGTGGACCCCAGGCCACGAAACAGGCGCAGGCCGCTCTTGAGCCGGCGCAGGCCCACGCGCAGCTGGTGCAGATGCTCATCGGTCCAGTCGCCGCTGCCGATCTGGCTGGCGTTGGCTGCCACTTGGTCGAAGCAGTTCAGCAGCAGGGCACGCAGCGCGGCGCTGGCGCCCTGGTCCTTGCGCAGGGCCAGGGGCTTGGCCTTGCGCGGCGCGCTTTGGCGCAGACCGCGCGCCAGGTTCTCGCCGCGCTCGGCCTTGCTGCGCAGGTCCAAGCTCAGGGGCAGGCGCGTCACAAGGCCATGGGCGTAGGCCAGCAGGGCGTTGACCTCACCGCCGGCCAGCTCCAGCTCCAGCTCGTGCACGGGCAGGCGGGCCTCGCCCGCCCGCAACTCGCCCACGTCCAGCGCCAGCTCCAGCTGGGCGCCGGGCACGCGCGAGGCGCGCTGCGCGCGCTCGATGCGGGTTTCGAACACGGGCCGCAGCGCCAGCTCGCCCAGGGTCGCCAATCGCTCGCCCAGCGGGTGGCCGGCGTGGCGGGCCAGGTCCAGCTGGGGTTCGGCCGTGCCGGCGGCGGCGTTGTGCTCCAGCCGAGTGATGCCGTCCTCCGCCGGGCCCTTGCAGGTCTGCACCCACTGCGGGCCCTCCTGGCGCAAGCGCAGGCCGATGCCCGCGCGGGCCAGGGTGCGCTCCGCGGTGTCGAAGTAGATCGCCGCCAGGGGCAGGCGCTCGGCGGGGCGGCGGGCGTCCAGCCAGCGGCGCACCGCCGGCAGGTGATCGGCGGGGACGTGGAAGCGCAGTTCGATCTCATTCATGGCGCAGGGATTCTCGTTCGCACCCTTGCCAAGCGGCGGTGCGGCTCGCAGCATGGCGGCCATGCAATCCACCCCCTGGCGTGACCCCAACCGCTGGCTCTGGGCCCTGGCCGGGCTCTTCCCCGGCCTGGTGTGGCTGAACCTGTGGCGCTTCGAGCAGCACGGCCAGGTGGCGTGGCTCTATGTGCCGGCGCTGGTGATGCACCTGGTCATCCCCCTGCTGGACGCGCTGGTGGGCACAGACCGCCGCAACCCGCCGCCAGAAGCGGAAGGGCCGCTGGCGGCCGACCCCTGGTACCGCGCCCTGCTGGTGGCCTACATCCCGCTGCAGTTCGCGCTGCTGCTGCACGGCAGCGCGCTGGCGGTGCAGCACGCGGGCGCGCCCTGGGTGTGGCTGGGCCTGATCCTGAGCGTGGGCGGCATCAACGGCGTGGCCATCAACACCGCCCACGAGCTGGGCCACAAGCACCCGCGCTGGGAGCGCTGGCTGGCGCGCGTGGCCCTGGCCCCGGTGGGGTACGGGCACTTCTACGTGGAACACAACCGCGGCCACCATCGCCGCGTGGCCACCTTTGAAGACCCGGCCTCGGCCCGCCTGGGCGAAAGCTTCTGGGCCTTCTGGCCGCGCACGGTGTTCGGCGGCATCCGCAGCGCCTGGGCGCTGGAGCGCGCGCGCCTGGCTGGCCGCGACCTGGGCCCCTGGCATTGGCGCAACGAGTGCCTGCAGGCCTGGGCGATGACGGTGCTGCTGTGGGGCGGGCTGATCGCCGCCTTCGGGCCGCTGCTGCTGCCCTTCCTGCTGCTGCAGGCGCTCTACGGCTTCAGCCTGCTCGAAGTGGTGAATTACATCGAGCATTACGGCCTGAAGCGCCAGCCCGACGCGCAAGGCCGGCCCGAACGCGTGCAGCCCGAGCATTCGTGGAACAGCAGCCACCGCGTCTCCAACCTGTTCCTGTTCCAGCTGCAGCGCCACAGCGACCACCACGCCCACCCGGCGCGGCGCTACCAGGTGCTGCGCCACTTTGAAGGCGCCCCGCAACTGCCCAGCGGCTATGCCGGCCTGCTGGTGCTGGCCTGGCTGCCACCGCTGTGGTTCAAGGTGATGGACCGCCGCGTGCTGGCCCATTACCAGGGTGATGCGGGCCGCGCGAACGTACAACCCGGGTCCGCCTGGGCGGCCATCGTTCAAACCCATTGAAACCCATCGTCAGCCGGCTTGCGCCTAGGCTGCCGCCCGCGCGCTGACACTGGAGCCGTGATGCAAAGCTCTCCCCACCGCTATTCCCGCCCTGCCGTGCTGCTGCACTGGCTGATGGCCGTCGGCCTGCTGGGCGCCATCGGCATGGGCCTGTATGTATCTGACCTGCCCATGGGCCTGCAGCGCCTGAAGCTGATCAACTGGCACAAATGGGCCGGCATCATGCTGCTGGCGCTGGTGATCGTGCGCACCGTCTGGCGCGCCGGCCACCGCCCGCCGCCCGACCTGCCCATGCCGGCCTGGCAGGCGCGCACCGCACACGCCGTCCACGGCCTGCTGTACCTCTTGATGTTCGCCGTGCCCCTGCTGGGCTGGGCCTACAGCAATGCCGCGGGCTTCCCCGTGGTGTGGTTCGGCGTGCTGCCGTTGCCTGATTTCGTCGGCAAGAACCCCGAACTGGCCGAGACCTTGAAGGGCCTGCACAAGCTGGCCGCCTGGAGCCTGCTGCTGCTGATCCTGGCGCATGCGGCCGCGGCCATCAAACACCAATTCATCGACCGCGATCGCCTCTTGGATCGCATGAAATTCTGAGAAGGACGCCGATCTTGAAACCCCTGCTGGCGCTTGGCGCCGCCTTGTTCTCTCTCGCCGCCTCGGCCCAGACCCTGCTGCCGCAAGGCGCCGAGATCGTCTTCACCAGCAAGCAGATGGGCGTGCCGGTGGAAGGCCGCTTCAAGAGCTTCAAGCTCGACGCCTTTCAGTTCGACCCCAAAAAGCCCGAGGCCGCCAAGATCGCGCTGACGGTGCACACCAAGAGTGCGGCCGTGGGCACGCCCGAGGTGGATGCCGAACTGGTCAAGCCCGACTGGTTCGACGCCGGCAAGTTCCCCGAAGCCAAGTTCGTGGCCCAGTCCGTCAAGGCCCTGGGCGGTGGCAAGTTCGAAATGCAGGGCCAGTTCACCCTCAAGGGCCAGAGCAAGGCCATGACCGTGCCCCTGCAGCTGACCCAGGCCGGCGCCACCAGCACCGCCAGCGGCAGCTTCAGCCTCAAGCGCAAGGATTGGAAGATCGGCACCGGCGAGTGGGCCGACACCAGCATCGTGGCCGACGAGGTCCAGGTGCGCTTCAAGTTTCCCTTCAGCGGCATGGCGCCGCTATAGGGTCTGCTGACCCATGAATCACGTTCGCGTGAGGCCCAGGAAGCGGGCCAATCTAGGCGCCGAAGCGCAGCTGTGGCAGTCCCCAGCAAGCTGCGGCAACAACGAGTGGCCCGCTTCCTGGGCCTCACCCGAAGGGCCGGGCCGCCCAAGGCCGCTGGCGGGTGTTGCGCCGCTCGCCCAGGCGTCCAGCCTGGGCAGCGCGCCACGCCTACGCCAGCAACCTTGGGCAACCCGGCGCGAATGTGATTGATGGGTCAACAGACCCTAACCCTCAGAGAGAGATCCACGCATGAAGAAGACCCTCGCCCTGCTGACCGCTCTGGTCGCCGCTGGTGCCGTGCAGGCCCAGTCCGCCACCTACAAGATCGAGCCGATGCACACCTTCGTCACCTTCGAGGCCAAGCACTTCGGCACCAGCACGAACCGCGGCCGCTTCGACAAGAAGGACGGCACCATCACCATCGACCCCGCCGCCAAGACCGGCCGCGCCGAGATCACGGTGGACATGAGCTCCATCAACACCGGCACGCCCCGCTTCGACAGCCATCTGAAGAGCAAGGACTTCTTCGACATCGAGAAGTTCGCCACCGCCACCTTCGTGGGCGACAAGTTCGAGTTCGACGGCAGCAAGGTCAAGTCCGTCTCCGGCCAGCTGACCCTGCTGGGCAAGACCGGTCCGGTGACCTTCACGGCCGAGAACTACAACTGCTTCGACCACCCGATGTTCAAGGCCCAGGCTTGCGGTGGCGACTTCGTCGGCACGCTCCAGCGCAGCCAATGGGGCATGGGCTACGGCCTGCCGGGCATCCCCGACAGCGTGCGTCTGGTGATCCAGATCGAGGCCATCAAGCAGCCCTGAGCCGCGCCTCAGCCCCCACGACCCCGCCCTGGCGGGGTTTTTTCATTTCAGCCTGTCGCCCTGGGCTGCAGATCGTCACAAACCGGCGACGGCGCGTCGCCCGGCCCGGGACCGGGCCCGCCCCCCCTGCCTACAGTCCACCCCCATGACGCAGTACAAGGCCCCCCGAATCCCCGCCTGGATCACCGATCCGGTCTGGCGCGAACGCCTGAGCCGCTGGCTGGCCGCCTCGATCAAGGGTTTCCACGCCTACGCCGGCTGGCTGGTGCGCCTGAGCTGGTGGCGCTTCACCGCCTACGCGCTGCTGACGCTGATCGGCGTCAAGATCGTCACCGAACTGCCACCCTTCACCTGGCGTTTCACCGAGACGGTGGAAGAAGCCGGCCCGAGCCTGCCCCCGCCGGAGATGCCGGACCTCCCGGAGCTGCCCGAGCCCAGCGCCAAGCCGGAAGCCGCCGCCGACCCCGAGGACACGGACGTCCCCGAAGCACCCAAAGTCAGCGCCAGCGCGCCCGAACACTTCGAGATCAAGATCGGCCGCGAGGGCGTGCGCATCGGCCCGCGAGGCAAGACCGAAGAGGCCGCCGAGGTCAAGATCAGCCCCGAGGGCCTGCGCATCGTCACCCCGGCCAAACCGGCCGCCAGCGGCGCCGCGTCCAGCCCCAATACCGTGCTGGACATCCAGTTGCCGCCGGAGGTGACGGAAGAGATCCGCAAGGAGATGGAGCAGGCCGCTCGCGAGGCCAGTGACAAGGCCAAGGAGGCCGCGCGCCGGCATTACGAGCAAGAGAAGCGCCGCTGGGAGCAAGAGAAGGCCCGCGTGCTGAAAGCCTGGGAAAAGGCCAGCCGCGAAAGCCGCACCCGCACCCGCGTCATCCAGTTCGGCGACTTCCTGATGGACCTGACGGTGCTGCTGCTGCTGGCCAGCGCGCTCATCAAGGCCACCTACAAGGGCCGCGCCGAGGCCGAGGCCAAGGCCGCCGCCGCCGAGGAAACCGCCGAGGCCGAGGCGCTCAAGCGCCAGCTGGTGGAAGCCCGCCTGAACACCATGCAGGCCCAGGTGGAGCCGCACTTCCTGTTCAACACCCTGGCGTCGATTGACCACCTGATCGAGGTCGACCCCAAGCGCGCCAGCCAGATGCAGAAGAACCTGATCGCCCTGCTGCGCGCCACCATGCCGACGATGCGCGAGGCCAACGGCAGCGGCACCGGCCTGCGCGACCTCAAGCGCGAAATGGCGGTGGTGCGCCCCTACCTGGAGATCCTCCAGGTGCGCATGGAAGAACGCCTGCAGGTCGAGATCGATGTGCCGGACGGCCTGCTGAGTGCCGAGTTCCCGCCCATGATCATCCAGGGCCTGGTGGAGAACGCCATCAAGCATGGTCTGGAGCCCAAGCCCGAAGGCGGCTCCCTGGCCGTGCGGGCCCGCATCGAGCACGGCAAGCTGATCGTCGAGGTGGCTGACACCGGCCTGGGCTTTGGCCGTGCCGCCACCAGCGGCACCGGCGTGGGCCTGGCCAACACCCGCGAACGCCTGCAGCTGCTGTACGGCAACAAGGCCAGCCTGACGGTGGCCGAGAACCAACCCTGCGGCACGCTCATCCGCATCAGCGTGCCTTACAAGAGCAACGAAGCGGAAGGAGAAAGCAAATGAGCAAGTTCCTGAAATTCATCGCCTGGACCAGCTTGGCCGTGCTGCTGGCCAGCTTGGTGATGGGCGGCGTGCTGGTGGGGCTGGCGCAGGAAGGACTGAATCACGCTGGCAGCTGGCATGTGGTGGTCGATGGCGAAGACATCAGCGACTTCGTGCATCTGGGCGGCCTGGAGGCTGAACATGGCGTGCTGGGGCTGATCGCTGCCGCGCTGGCCCTGGGCTTCACCCTGGTGGTGGTGCTGCCCCTGGTGCTGGTGGTCGGCATCGGCGTACCGGTGCTCGCGGTGCTGTTCAGCCTGGGCCTGGTGGCGGTGGTGCTGGCCGGCACTTCGGCCCTGCTGCTGGCCCCCTTGGCCCTGCCGGTGCTGCTGATCGTGTGGCTGGTCAAGCGCAAGCAACCGGCGCAGCCGGCCAGCGCATAAAGTCGCGGCCCGACCCCAGGAGCCTGCCATGCCCATCCGCGCCATCCTTGCCGACGACGAACGCCTGATGCGCGAGCAACTGCGCGCCCGCCTCGCCGAGGTCTGGCCGGAACTGGAGATCGTGGCCGAAGCGAAGAACGGCCTGGAGGCGGTGGAGCTGACCAAGGAGCACAAGCCCGATCTGTGCCTGCTGGACATTCGCATGCCGGGCCTGACTGGCGTCGAGGCGGCCAAGCAGATCGCCCAGCTGGAAGAGACGGACGACTGGCGCATCCCTGAGATCGTCTTCATCACCGCCTATGACCAGTACGCCGTGGAGGCCTTCGAGCAGGGCGTGGCCGACTACGTGCTCAAGCCCGCCGAACGCGAGCGCCTGCAGCTGACGGCCGAGCGCATCAAGAA
>JBDHSJ010000182.1:0-8477 GCA_039808065.1 Burkholderiaceae bacterium
CCTAGGATGCGGGCCACCCATGCGCGTACTCGCCCTTTGCTCGCTGTCCCTGGCCCTGCTCGGCGTTGTGCCGCAGCCCGCGTGCGCGCAGGAGGCCTTGCGGCCCGAGATCACCAAGCTCGAACGCCTGCCGCAGGCCCAGCGCCCGCGCCTGCCCGGACTGGTGGCGCACCTGCGCCGCCAGGCGCGTGAAACCAGCGACGAGCAGTTCGACCTGCTCTTCCTGCTCTCGACCCATTACGCCGGCGAGAAGCAGCGGGCCGCGCTCGAAGGGCTGGAGCACGAGTTCGCCCCCTGGCGCCGCTCCTCCGAGACGCGCCAGCGGGTGCTGGGCGAAACCGCCTGGGCTCTGGCGTGGACGGTGTTCCACATCCGCTCCGGCCATCTGCAGCTGGCCCAGCAGGAGATTGACTCGCTCAAGCCCGAATCCCTGGGCGAGCTGCCGCTGAAGTGGCGCTACCGCGAGCGCAGCATCCGCGCCAATGTGCTGGAAGAGACCGGCCACATCGACGAGGCCCTGCTGCTGCGCCTGGACGTGGTGCGCCTGGGCGCACAGTCCGCCGAGGTCTGGCGCCATGTGTCGGCGCTGGGCTCGCTCTCCTACACCTACTACCGGGCCGGCCAGCATGACAAGGCGGTAGAGGCGGCCAAGGAATCCCAGCAGGTGGCCGAGAGCGTGCCGGACGACCACAACGTGCAGGCCGAGGCGCAGCTGACCCTGGGCCTGGTGCTCTCGGAAGACGCCGACCCGATGCCCTCGCGGCGCGCGTACGAACAGTCGCTGCACCACGCACGTCTGGCGGGCGACGAGAGCCTGCAGGCCCTGCTGATGGGCAATCTGGCCGACAGCTACCTGCGCGCGGGCGACTTCCACCGTGCCCTGGCGCTGGCACAGGAATGCCTGCCGCTGGCACAGCGGCTGGAGGACCAGAGCACCGAGCTGCTGGCCATGCACAACATGGGCTTGGCCAAGATCGGCCTCAAGCGCGTGGCCGAGGGCAAGGCCGACGTGCTCAAGGCCATCGCCACCGAGCGCCAGAAGGGCGCCACCACCAGCGTCTCCGAGGGCTGGGCGGAACTGGGTCAGTACCTGGAGCGCGCGGGCGACTTCGCTGGCGCCATGCAGGCCTTCGAGGAGCACCGCCGCATCGCCGACACGCTCTCGCGTGCCGACCAGCGCAAGCGCGTGCTCGAAGCCCAGGAGCAGTTCGATGCCGAGCGCCGCGAGCGCGAAGCGCAGCTGCTGGGTCAGCAGACGGTGCTTCAGGGCGAGCAGATTAAGGCCCGCAACCTGCAGCTGCTGCAATGGGGCCTGCTGATGGCCAGTGGCCTGGCGGCCATGGTGCTGCTGGCAATGATCTTCAAGCGCATGCGCCAGACCAACCGCGAGCTGGCGCGCTCCAACGAGGAGCTTGCCGTGCGCAGCGAGCGCGATCCCCTCACCGGTCTGGCCAACCGCCGCTACTTCCAGCGTGAGGTGCTCAAGCACCAGCTCGAAGACAAGCTGCAGGCCAGCCTGTTCCTGATCGACATCGACCACTTCAAGCGCATCAACGACAGCTACGGACACGCCGGGGGCGACGCCGTGCTGGTGGCGGTGGCGCAGCGCCTGCGCGCCGCGGTGCGCGAGCAGGACATCGTGGTGCGCTGGGGGGGCGAGGAATTCCTGGTGCTGGTGGGCACGCGCGAGCCCGCGCTGACCTACGCGCTGGCCCTGCGCATGCTGCGCGAGCTTGGTGGCACCCCGGTGGCACTGCCGCAAGGGCAGTCGGTGCACATCACCGGCTCGGTGGGCTACGCCAGCTTCCCGCTGCCCGGTGGTGGCGGAGCGCCCGACTGGGAGCGTGCCATTGACGTCGTCGATACCCTGATGTACCAAGCCAAGGGCCACGGCCGCAACCAAGCCTGGGGCCTGACGGTGTCGCGTGCTGCCAGCGTGGCCGAACTGATGCAAGACCTCGGTGAGCTCAATCAGGCGCGTGAGCGCGGCAGCCTGGAGCTGCAGGTGACACCAGGCCCGATGCCCGGAGGTGCGCCATGAGCGGCCGCTTCTGCCGGATCGATCTGGCTGGGCTGCGGCGGGCGCTGGCCGCGACCCTGCTGGTGATGCCGCTGGCCGGCCATGCCGCGCCGGACGCTGCCACCGAGCGCCGCCTGGCCGAGCTGCTGGCCAGGGCCTACGACCACCCGCAGCAGGTGCTGAGCGAGCTCAAGCAGCTGGAGCCCGCCCAGGCGGACGCCACGGCCTATGTGCGCGCACGCGTCGCCGTGCTGCAAGGCGAGCTGGAACCCGCGCTGCAATGGGCCCGCCAGGGCCCGCAGCAGGCGCGCCAGCGCCTCGTGCAGGGGCTGGTGCATGAGCGCCAGGGCCGCAATGCGGAGGCCGCGCAGGCCGCCGGCCAGGTCATTGCCGAACTGGAGCCCGCTTGCAAGGACTGGAAAGGCCCGGCCGAAGGGCCGCTGAGCTGCGACTTCCGCCCGCTGCACGACGCCCAGCGCCTGCTGGCGCGCACCCTCAAGCGGGCCGGTCAGCTCAGCCCGGCCCTGCAGGCCGTCACGGCCGCGCTGGCGCTGAGCCGGGCCGGCCAGGACGAAGAGACCACCGCGCGCGACCTTGCCGAGGCGGCCGATCTGCACGAGCTGCTGGAGCAACCCGAGCTGGCGCGCCGCGCGCTGACCGATGCCCTGCGCCAGGCCGCGCAGACGCCGCGCACCCTGGCGGCCGTGAAGAGCTACGAAGCCACGCTGGCGGTACGCCGCAACGACCGCGAGACCCAGCGCAAGGCCCTGGAAGAGGCGCTGGCGCTGGCGCGCCAGGCCGACCTGCCGCGCACCCATGCGCTGCTGCAGGCCGCGCTGGCCGACTTCTATCTGCATGCCGACCAGCCCGAGCAGGCGCGCAAGCTCGCCGAGGCGGCGCTGCCGCTGCTGCAGCGCTTCGGCGAGCCGCGTGCCCTGCGCACGGCGCGCCACATCCTGGCGGTGGCGCTGGTCAAGCTGCGCGCCTTCGACGCCGCGCGTGCGCAGATCGCTCTGCTGGAGCAGATGCCGGTGGGCGAGGACGACACCCGCAGCCGCGCCGAGGAACTGCGCGAGCTGGGCGAAGCCTGGACCGCCGTGGGCCTGGCCAAGGAGGCGCTGGCGCATTACCACGCCGAGCGTCGGCTGACGCTGGACGTGCAGCAGCGCGCCCGCGAGGCCGTGCTGGCCGAGCTGCGCGCCAAGTACGACGCTGACCAGCAGAAGGCCAAGGTCGAGCTGCTGCGGCGCGAGCGCGCCGTGCAGGATCAGACCCTGGCGAACCAGAGCATGGCGCGCAAGGTCACCGGCATCGGCGCGGTGCTGCTCGGGCTGTGCGCCGTCATCGCCGTGCTGGCGCTGGTGCGCATGCGCAAGGCCCATCTGCGCCTGCGCGCCAACCAGGCACTGCTGCAGGTGCTGAGCGAGCGCGACCCGCTGACGCAGCTGGCCAACCGCCGCCACTTCCTGGCCGCCATGCAGGCGCGCGGTGCCGAGCCGCTGACCGGTGGCTTGCTGATGTTGGACATCGACCACTTCAAACGCATCAACGACAGCCATGGCCATGGCGCCGGCGACCAGGTCATCCAGGCCGTCGCCAAGCGCCTGCAGCGCACCCTGCGTGAAGGCGATCTGCTGGTGCGCTGGGGCGGCGAGGAGTTCCTCATCATGGCGCCTTCGCTCAAGCCCGCGCATGTGCAGCTGCTGGCCGACCGCCTGCTGATCGCCGTGGCCGATGCGCCGATCTCCATCGGCGCCGAGCAGCAGCTGCGCGTCACGATTTCGATCGGCTTTGTCTGCTTCCCGCTGCCGCCTGCCGGTCTGAGCCTGCATTGGGAGCGCGCCGTCAACTGGGCCGACCTGGCGCTGTACGCGGCCAAGCACCGTGGTCGCAACCGCGCCGTGGGTATCACCGAAGCCCAGGCCGAGGACGACGAGGCGCAGGCACGCATCGAGGCCGATTTCGAGGGCGCGGCCCTGGCCGCACGCATCAAGCTGGCCCAGGTCAACGGCCCTCTGCAACTCGGCTAGTTCGGTATTGATGGACTGGCCCGCCATCCATGTGCCCACGCTGACGCTGGCCATGGTGGGCGGCTTCGGCCTGATGGTGCTGCAGATCGCGCTGTCGGGCTGGCGCAGCCTGCCGCGCCGCGAGACCCTGAGCTGGATCGGCGTTTGCGCGGCCCTGCTGGCCTCGGCGGCGCTGTTCGCGCTGCGCCGCCAGCTGCCCGAGTGGCTGCTGGTGCTGACCAGCAATGCCATCCTGGGCCTGGGCCTGCTGGCCATGGTCTGGACGGTGCTGCAGCTGCTGGACATCGCGCCGCGCTGGCGCGTCGTGGTCGGGGCCTTCGTCCTGTACGCGGCGGTGGTGCTGCTGTCGCTGGGCCTGCCGCAGTCCAAGCGCATCGCCCTCACCACTGCGGCGGCGGCGTCCTTCCTGCTGCCCCTGGTGGTGACGGTGCTGCGGCGCGGCTGGGGCGTGGGCTCGGCGCTGCGCTCCATCGGCCTGGCCCTGGTGGCCCTGGAACTGGTGCTGTGCTGGCGCGCGCTGGACGCGCTGATGTACCCGCAGGACTACCAGAACCTGGCCGGCCAGCTCTTCGCGCCGCTCGGGCAGGGCCTGTCCATGCTGCTGCTGATGCTGGCCGTGCTGGGCGTGGGCTTCGGCTATGTGCTGGCGGCGCACGAGCGCGCGCACAAGGAACTGCACCGCCTGGCCACGCGCGATCCGCTCACCGGCTGCCGCAACCGGCGCCGGCTCGACCAGATCATGAATGCCGAACTGGCCCGCCTGCACCGTGGTGGCTCGGTCCTGAGCTTCATGCTGATCGACCTGGACGACTTCAAGGCCCTGAACGACCAGCTTGGCCACGGTGTGGGCGATGCGGCGCTGCGGCACGTCGTCAAGTTGCTGCGCCAGCGCCTGCGCGCCACCGACAAGCTCGCGCGCATGGGCGGCGAGGAGTTCGGGGTGGTGCTGCCCAGCACCGACGCGGCCGGCGCGCTGCAGGTGGCGGCCCAGGTGCGCCGCGCCTTGCACGAGCAGCCCCTGCCGCTACCGGACGGCAGCACCCGAAAGCTGACGGCCTCGATCGGTATCGTCACCCTGCCCACCGGCACCCAGGCCAACCGCCACGCGGTGTACGAGGCGGCCGACAAGGCCATGTATGAGGCCAAGCGCGGCGGCAAAGACGGCGCCCGCGCTTCTGGGTGGATGGATCTTTAGGTCCCCCCGAAGCGCCTTTGGCGCCCTCTGGGCCAGCCAAAGCCAGTGGCCTTGGCCTTCGGCAGGCACAGTCAGCCCATCGGGCTGCCTGTGTCCGGCCTCAGCCCCCCAGGGGGCGCCTCCAGCCTGCACCCGCAGGACGGGTGCAGTCCTTCGGAAGGGGTCGGCCGGCTCGCCGGCCTCGCTCCTTCCTCAGCCAGCGGCCCGGCAAAGCCGGTTCCGCGGTGGCACTTGATCGAAGAGCGCTTTCCCGGACCGCCGGTGGCGGGGCGCGTGTCAGCCGGCGGCCGCGAGACGGCCGCCCTCAGTCCACGAGGATCACTTTCTGGCGGCTGTCGGCCCACTGCTCGTACTTCGGGCCGTAGACCTCGTCGATGCGGTTGCGCTTGACCTTGAAGGTCGGCGTGATGAAGCCGTTGTCCACCGTCCAGGCTTCCTTGAAGAGCACCAGGCAGTCCATCTGCTCGTGCGGGTCGAGCTTGGCGTTGATGGCCTTCAGGTGTTCGGCAAGCGAGTCGGCCAGGGCCTGACGCTCGGCCGGGTCGGCCAGCTTCTGGGCGGCGTCGGGGCCCAGCATGCCCAGGCCGATCGGCTGGCCCATGTTGGCGCCCACCACCGCGCAGGCTTCCACCGCACTGTGCATCACCAGCTTGTCCTCGATCGGCGCCGGGGCGACGTACTTGCCCTTGCTGGTCTTGAACAGGTCCTTGACGCGGCCGGTGATCTTCAGGCACTTGCGGTCGTCGTGCGCGGCCTTGTCGCCGGTGCGTAGCCAGCCGTCTTCGGTGAAGGCCTCCTTGGTCATCTCGGGCTCCTTGTAGTAGCCCTTCATCACCGCCGGGCTCTTCATCTGCAGCTCGCCGGTCTTCTTGTCGATGCGCACTTGCACGCCGTCATAGGCCGGGCCCACGGTGCCGGTCATGTCCTGGTCGGCCACCGTGATGTGGCTGACGGCCAGGTTCTCGGTCATGCCATAGCCCTCATTGATGGGCAGGCCGAGCTTGCGGTACCACTTCAGCAGCTCGATCGGCATCGGCGCGGCGCCGCCGGCGGCAAAGCGGCATTGGTCAAGGCCCAGGGCCTTGCGAACCTTCTTTTTCACCACCAGGTTCAGCAGCGGGATGCTGAGCATGCGGTCCAGCTTGGCCTGCGGCATCTTGGCCAGGATGCCCTGCTGGAACTTGACCCACAGGCGCGGCACGCTGAAGAAGATGGTGGGGCGGGCGCGCTGCAGGTCCTGCGTGAAGGTTTCGAGCGACTCGGCGAAGTACACCGACATGCCGGTCACCAGCCAGCCGTGCTCCACCAGGCAGCGCTCCACCACATGGGCCAGCGGCAGGTAGGACAGCATCCGGTCCTTGTCGTTCATCGGCACGCGGCCCAGACCGGCGGTCAGCGCCCAGGCGAAGTTACCGAAGGTGTGCATCACGCCCTTGGGGGCGCCGGTGGTGCCGGAGGTGTAGATCAGCGTGGCGAGCTCATCGGCGCCGCGCACCGGCTGGCCCTTGAGTGGGGCGGTGTCGGCAATGATCTCGTCCCAGCTCTGGTAGCTGGCCTTGGCGTCATCGGGGCTGAGCACATAGCTCACGCAGGGCAGTCCGGCCGGGATGCCCGGCTTCATGCCCTCCCAGCCGTCCAGCTTGCCGATGAAGCACATCTTGGATTCGCTGTGCTCCAGGATCTGCGTGATGGTGCCGGCCGCCAGCGTGGGGTACAGCGGTACCGAGACGTAACCGGCCATCCAGATGGCCAGATCGGTCATCAGCCACCAGGCGCAGTTCTTGGACAGGATGGCGACCTTGCTGCCCTCGGGCCAGCCCTGGCTTTTCAGCCAGGCGGCCATGCGGCGGGTTTCATCGGCCACCTGGCCCCAGGTGAATTCCTTGACCACCCCGTTGCCCATAGGCTGGGTCAGGGTGACGCGTTCGGGATGGGCGGTCTCCCAGTAGTAAAGGCACTGCAGGGCCAGGCGTTCGGGGGCGATGGTCGTGCTCATGGACGGCTTCTAGTGGAGGACGGCGAAAGAGGCGCCGAAGTTAGCCCGTCCCGGCCTGTTGCGCCCTGGGCGCTTTCCCCAGGGCTTTCTAGAGAGCGGGCCCGACAGCCCCCCGCTGTTGCGGGGGCGGCCAGGCAAGACTTCACGCTTGTGCGGCTTTTCAGCTCGCCTTGCCGGCTTTGTCGACCTTTTCCGCCTCGGCGGCGCGCAGCAGGGCCAGCGCGGCGTCCAGGCCGGCGTCCAGCTGCTGGGCACCGGCGGCGGCGGCGGCGCCTTCGGCCTTGACGCGTGCCCACCACTGGCCGGCTTCCTTGCCCTGGGTGAAACCGGGTGAAAGCAGCAGCACCTGCTCGCCCTGCAGCAGCTTGACGTAGAACTGGCCGTCGGCCTCGCGGTACTGCTTGGCCACCGGCACCACCACGGCCTTGGGCGCCGGAGCCGCGGTACGCCCCGGCAGCAGACGCGAGCGCCGCAGGCCCACGGCCTCGCGCAGGCGCGCCAGCAGCGGGCGGGCGATGGCGCGGGCGCGCTCGGCGCCCTTGAGCAGGATGGCCTCGACCTCGTCCGGGTGGGTCATCAGATGTTCGTAGCGGGCCCGCATCGGGCCGAGTTCGGCGTCGATCAGGGCCACCAGGCGCTGCTTGGCCTCGCCCCAGCCCAGGCCCGCTCCCAGCTCGGCGCGCATGGCGGCGCGCTGCTCGCGGCTGGCAAAGCTGTCCCAGAGCTGGATGAAGGTCGTGCCCTCGGGCTCTTTCGGCTCGCCGGGCAGGCGCGAATCGGTCACCACGCGGGCGATGGCGCCCTTGAGTCCTTCCAGCCCGCCCTCGAACAGAGGCACGACGTTGTCGTAGCTCTTGCTCATCTTGCGGCCGTCCAGGCCGGGCAGTAGCTCCATCTCGGCGTCCACCTGGGCCTCGGGCAGCACGAAGAAGTCCTCCCCGTACTGGTGGTTGAAGCGCTGGGCAACGTCGCGCGCCATCTCGATGTGCTGCACCTGGTCCTTGCCGACCGGAATGCGGTGGGCGTTGTAGAGCAGGATGTCGGCCGCCATCAGGATGGGGTAGCAGTACAGGCCCATCGTCACGTTCGAGTCCGGCTCCTCGCCGGCGGCCACGGCCGCGTCCACCGCCGCCTTGTAGGCGTGCGCCCGGTTCATCTGGCCCTTGGCGGTGATACAGGTCAGCAGCCAGGTCAGCTCACAGACCTCGGGCACATCGCTCTGGCGGTAGAGCAGGG
>JBDHSJ010000183.1:0-8442 GCA_039808065.1 Burkholderiaceae bacterium
AAGCGCTTGCTGACGTCATCGATGTACCAGGGTGCGACCTGGCCGTCGATGCTGATGCCGTTGTCGTCGTACACGGCCACCAGCTTGTTCAGCTTCCAGGCGCCGGCCAGCGCGCAGGCCTCGTGGCTGACGCCTTCCATCATGCAGCCGTCACCCAGGAAGACATAGGTGCGGTGGTCGACGATGCTGTGGCCGGGGCGGTTGAATTCCTGCGCCAGCAGCTTTTCGGCCAGCGCCATGCCCACGGCGTTGGCAATGCCTTGGCCCAGCGGGCCGGTGGTGGTTTCCACACCCGGGGTCACGTCCACCTCGGGGTGGCCGGGGGTCTTGCTGTGCAGCTGGCGGAAGGCCTTGAGCTCGCTCATCGGCAGCTCGTAGCCGGTGAGGTGCAGCAGCGCGTAGATCAGCATCGAGCCATGGCCATTGCTCAGCACGAAGCGGTCGCGGTTGCTCCACTGCGGGTCGGCCGGGTTGTGCTTCAGGGCACCGCCCCAGAGCGCGACGGCGCATTCGGCCATGCCCATCGGGGCGCCGGGGTGGCCGGAGTTGGCGGCTTGGACGGCGTCCATCGCCAGCGCGCGGATTGCGTTGGCCATCAAGGCGGTGTTCTGGGGCATGGTGGGGAGGGGTGGATCAGGGAAAACGCGGGATTTTAGGGAGTGCCCGGCACGCCCCCGGCGAAGGCAGGCGCGACACTCGCCCGCATGTCGATTCCGCACGCCTTGATCACCTGCGCCGGCCGTGGCGAGCGCATGCGCCCGCTCACCGACCACACGCCCAAGCCGCTGCTGCAGGTGCAAGGCAAGCCCCTGGTGGTCTGGCACCTGGAGGCGCTGGCGCGCGCCGGCGTGCGCGAGGTCGTCATCAACACCGCCTGGCTGGAGGAGCAGTTCCCCGCCGCGCTGGGCGATGGCGCGCGCTGGGGCCTGCACATCCGCTACTCGATGGAAGGGCGCGAGCATGGCGGCGCCCTGGAAACCGCGGGCGCCATCGCCACCGCGCTGCCGCTCTTGGTGTCGCACCCCGATCAGCCCTTCTGGTACGTCTCCGGCGATGTGTACGTGCCCGGCTTCGAGTTCCCGGCCGCCGCCGTCCGCCGGTTCGAAGCCCAGCCGCACCGGCTCGCCCATCTGTGGCTGGCGCCGAACGCACCGCACCATCCGCAGGGCGATTTCGGCATCGATCACGAGGGGCTGGCCACCTCGCGGGCGGCCGGTTTCGCGGGGCCCTGCCTCACCTGGTCCAGTCTGGGGTTGATGCGGGCCGGTCTGGTGGAGGGCCTGCGGCCCGGTCAGCGCGAGGCGCTGCGGCCGCGCTTCGAGACGGCCATTGCCGCGCGCCGCATCAGCGCGGAGCAGCTGGGCAGCGCTTGGTTGGATGTCGGCACCCCCGAGCGCCTGGCGGCGTTGAACCCGGCATGAGCGCGCCGGGCCACTCCCCTGTGCGAGCCCCGCAGCGCCGGCCGCGAACGGGGGTGCTGTGAGCCGCGGCCTGTTGAATCTGATGGGCGAACGCTGGTGGGCCCCCGGCCTGCTGCTGGCGGCGCTGCTGCTGGGCGCGCTGGCCGGAGCCTGGGCGGGGGAGCGTGCCGCCCTGGGGGTGCTGGGTGCCAGCGCCCTGCTGGGGCTCGCGCTGATGTGCGCACGCGAACGGCACTTGCTGACGCGCCTGAGCGCCGGCCCCGAGGCGATGGCGGCGCTCGATATCGCGCTGCTGATCCTGGACGCCGAGGACCGCCTGCGCTGGTGCAGCCCGGCCTTCGTGCGCCTCTACCCCGGCCTGGAGGGCCGGCTGCGCCGCGGCATGCGTTATGCGGACATGGCCCGGCTGGCGGTGCAGAGCGGTGCCATCGACCCCGGCCCCGCGGGCCTGGACGCCTGGCTGGCCGAGCGCCTGGCCCGCCATGCGCGCACCGGGCCCGAGGGCGACAGCTGGCAGCAGCAGATGCAGGACGGCCGCGTGCTGCAGGTGCTGGAGCGCCGCACCTCCAGCGGCGGCTGGGCCAGCCTGCGCTTTGAGGTGACCGAGCTCGTGCAGGCGCAGGAGGCGCTGCGCCGTGCGCGCGACGACGCGAATGCCAGCAACGAAATGCTGACCGAGGCCCTGGAGGCCATGCCCGCCGGCTTCGAGATCTGGGGGCCGGACGACCGCCTGCTGCGTGCCAACGAGCGCGTGCGCCAGCAGTACCCGCCCACCGCGCATCTGCTGCAGCCCGGCGTGTCCTTCGAGGCCGTGGTGCGCGCCTCGCTGGCCTCGGGCGCCATCGCCTCGGCGCGCGGGCGCGAAGCCGAATGGTTGGGCGAACGTCTGGCCCAGCGCGGCCGCCTGGGCCGACCCTTCTTGCAGGACTACCAGGGTCGCTGGATCTCGGTGGAGGAGCGTCGCATGCCGTCCGGGCGGCTGGTCACGGTGCGCCAGGAAGTCACCGAACTGGTGGAGGCCCGCAACGCGCTGACGCAGGCGCGCCAGCTGGCCGAGCAGCGCCACCACCTGCTGGCCCACGCGCTCGACGCCCTGCCCATGGGCCTGGAGATCTTCGACCCCGAGGACCGCTACCTGTACGTCAACCGCACCTTCCGCGACTGGCACCCGCAGGTGGACTACAACCAGCTCATCGGCCAGACCTTCGAGGAGGCCGTGCGCCTGAGCCAGCGCCTGGGCCTGTTGCCGCTCGAAGCACGCGCCGACCCGGAGGCCTGGATTGCCGAGCGCGTGGCCTCGCACGGGCGCCGTACCGAGCCCATGCTGCAGCACCGCCCCGACGGCATGGTGCTGCTGACCCAGGAGATCCGCACCCCCGAGGGCTTCGTCGTCACCTTGCGCCAGGATGTGACGCAGCAGCTGGCGCGCGAGCGGGCGCTCGAAACCAGCCAGGCCCAGGTGCTGGCCATCGTGCAGACCGCGGGCGCCGCCATCCTCACGCTCGACCCCCAAGGACGCCTGCGCTCGCTCAACCCCGCCGCGGAGTCCCTGTGGGGCTACCCGGCCCAGGAGATGGTGGGACATCCGCTGGATCGCCTGCTGCAGGCCGAGGCGAACAGCGAGCTGGCCGGGCTGATGCGCGAGCACCTGCGCGGCCAGGGCAGCGCGCTGCTGGGCCCGCGACGCGAGCTGCGCGCACGCCACCGCGACGGCCATGCGATCCACATCCAGGCCGCGATCTCCGAGGTGCGCACGGCGGGCGACCACTTCTTCGTCGCCGTCGTCACCGACATCAGCGCCGCCAAGCACCTGGAAGCCGAGCTGCGTCTGGCCAACGAGCGCCTGGAACAGCTCAGCCGCACCGATGCCCTCACCGAACTGGCCAACCGCCGCCGCCTGATGGAGGCGCTGCAGGAGCTCTGGCAGCACAGCCTGCGCGAGCGCAAGCCCTTTGCCCTGCTGATGGTCGACGTCGACCACTTCAAGCGCTACAACGACCACCATGGCCACCGCGCCGGCGACGCCGCGCTGCGCCAGGTGGCCGAGGTGCTGCGCGCGGCCGCGCGGCGCAGCACCGATGTCGTGGCGCGTTACGGTGGGGAGGAGTTCGTGCTGCTGCTGGACGACTGCGATGCCGAGGGCGCGCTGCGGCGCGCCGAAGACGTGCGGGCCGCCTTGCAGGCCCGCGCCCTGCCCCATGGCGCGGCGCCGCTCGGCCGCGTCAGCCTGTCGATCGGCGTTCACGCCCAGGTGCCCGAGCTGGGCCGCAGCGCCGAGGAATGGCTGAGTCGGGCCGACGCCGCGCTCTACCGCGCCAAGGCGGGCGGACGCGACCGGGTCGAGTTGTCCATCACCGACCCCACACCATGACCGTCGAGCAGGCGCTGCTGACCATGGTGGCCCTGCTGGCCACCACGGCCACGGCGCTCTGGGGCGTCATCGGCGTGGCGCTGCGCATCGCCCCCTGGGCTTCGCTGCGACTGATGGCGGCCAATCTGCTGCTCGGCCTGTCCGTGGCCACCGCGCTGCAGCGCGTGCACGGGGCCAGCTGGCTGGCCTGGCCGGTCTCCGATCTGCTGGGCCTGCTGGCCTTTGTGCTGGCACGCGAGGCGGTGCAGCGCCTGTTCCGGCGCCCGCGCAGCTGCCGCCTGGACGCGTCGGTGTGGTGCGCGGCCGCCCTGGTCTACGCCGGCCTGGCCCCCGATGCCAGCTCCAGCGGCCCCTACACCCTGCTGTATTCGGGCTGCGTGGCCCTGTTTGCCGCCGGCCTGGCCTGGGACGTCTGGCAGGCCGCGCGGGCGGCGTTCGGCACCGCTGCCGGGGCGACCCTGGCCGCCCCCTTTGCCCTGCTGACCCTGCTGATGGCGCTGCGCGGCGCCGCCCAGCTGGCCTTGCCCCCCGAAGCCACGCCCAGCGACCCGCAGGGCCTGCTCTGGGCCTTCGTGGCCCTGACCCTGTTGCTCAATGTCAGCCTGATGGTCTGCGTGCTGGCCCGCCTGCTGATCGTCATCCGCCAGCGCGCCGAGCGCGACCCGCTGACCGGGCTCTCCAACCGGCGCCACTTCGAGCAGAGCCTGCGCCGCGAACACGCCCGCGCCGGCCGCAGCGGCGAACCCTATGCCCTGGTGCTGCTCGACCTCGACCACTTCAAGCAGGTCAACGACCGCCACGGCCACGATGGCGGCGATGCCGCGCTGCGCCATGTGGCGCGGCTGATGGAAGCCGGCCTGCGCGAATTCGACAGCCTGGGCCGCCTGGGCGGCGAGGAGTTCGCCCTGCTGCTGCCCGCCACCGATGCCGCGGGTGCCCAGGAGGTGGCCGAGCGCCTGCGCGCCCGCTTGGCCGCGCAGGCGCTGGAGCACCGGGGCCAGCGACTGCCCCTGAGCGCCAGCTTCGGCATCGCCATCGGCCGCGGGGGCGACACCGCCGAGCTGTTCCGCCAGGCCGACCAGGCGCTCTACGCCGCCAAGGCGGGCGGGCGCAACCGGGTGGTGGTGGCGCCCGACTGAGCCAGGCTTACTGCGCGTGCGGCGCGCAGATCGCGTCGATGCGCGCCATCACGTCCGGCGTCAGCTTGTCGCGCAACGCCAGCGCGCCCAAGTTGTCGTCCAGCTGGCTGCGCTTGCTCGCACCCAGGATGACGGTGGAGACGCGCGGGTTTTTGGTCAACCAGGCCACCGCCAGCTGCGCCAGGCTGCCGCCCAGCTCGGCGGCGATGGGCTCCAGCTGCGCCACCACGGCATTGCGGGCCGGGTCCACCAGCTGGTCGCGCAGCCAGGCCTGGCTGTCCCCTCGACTCCCGCTCGGGACTCCGTTGCGGTACTTGCCGGTCAGCAGGCCCGAGGCCAGCGGGCTCCAGGTCGTCAGGCCCAGGCCGATCTCGTCGTACAGGCGGGCGTACTCCTGCTCCACGCGCTTGCGGTGCAGCAGGTGGTACTGCGGCTGCTCCATCAGCGGCTTGTGCAGGTGGTGGCGCTCGGCGATCTCGTAGGCGGCGCGGATGGCATCGGCCGGCCACTCGCTGGTGCCCCAGTACAGCGCCTTGCCCTGCTCGATCAGGTTGTGCATGGCCCACACCGTCTCCTCGATCGGCGTGTGCGGGTCGGGGCGGTGGCAGTAGATCAGGTCGATGAAGTCGAGCTGCATGCGCTTCAGGGAACCATCGAGCGCCTGCATCAGGTACTTGCGGTTCAGCGTGTCCATGCGGTTGATGGTGTTGCCCTCGCGCTCCAGGCCCCAGAAGAACTTGGTGCTGACGATGTAGTTCAGGCGCGGCCAAGCCAGCTTCTTCAGCGCCTCGCCCATCACCACCTCGCTCTGGCCCTTGGCATAGACCTCGGCGTTGTCGAAGAAGTTCACGCCGGCATCGAAGGCGGCGGCCATCAGCTCGACGGCGGAATTGGTGTCGACCTGGTTGTGGTACGTGATCCAGGAGCCCAGCGAGAGGGCGGAGACCTTGAGGCCCGAGCGGCCGAGACGGTTGTAGTGCATGGTCAGACGGGGAACGGAGACAAGGTCGGCACGATAGCCAGTCCGTACGATTCGCGCCGATGAACCCGCACAAGTCCTTCCGAATCGCTGTGGTGGGCGCCGGCCCGGTGGGTCTGGCCTTTGCGCTGCAGGCCGCCCGTGCCCTGCCGCAGGTCGAGCTGCACCTGTTTGACGCTCGCGCGCTGGACGGCCAGCGCAGCCACGACGCGCGCGTGCTGGCGCTGAACCTGGGCAGCGTGCAGCAGCTGCAGCGCCTGCAGGCCTGGGAGCCGGCGCGCGCCGAGCCGATCCTGGAAGTCTCGGTCAGCCAGGTGGCGCCGGGCCGCACCGATCTGCGCCTGCGCGCCGCCGAGCTGGGCCAGCCCCTGCTGGGCGCCGTGCTGCCCTACGGCGATGTGCTGCAGCCGCTGGAGCAAGCCTGGCTGCGCGCGGCCGAGCCGCGCCTGGCCAGCCGCGGCGGCCAGAAGGTGACGGCGCTGAAGGCCCTGGCCGACGGTCGCATCGAACTCGATGCCGGCGTGGCCGAGGCCTTCGACCTGGTGGTGCTGGCCGAAGGGGGCTTGTTCACCGAGCAGGCGCCGCGCCCCTGGCGGCGCGACTACGGCCAGACGGCCTGGATCGGCACCCTGCGTCTGGGGCCTGACTGGCCACGCGGCCTGGCGGTGGAGCGCTTCACGCGCCAGGGCCCGCTGGCCGTGCTGCCGCTGCCCGACGATGAGGCCGGCCGGCGCGCCTCGCTGGTCTGGTGCACCGCGGGCGACGACACCCCGGAGCAGCTGACCGAGGCCCGCCTGCACGCGCTGCTGCCGGCCTGCGCCCAGGCGGTGCAGGGCATCGAAGGCGCCCTGCGGCCCTTCCCGCTGGGCCTGAACGCCCAGCCGCGACTGGTGCAGGGGCGGCTGCTGCGCATCGGCAATGCCGCCCAGGCCCTGCACCCGGTGGCCGGCCAGGGTCTGAACCTGGGCCTGCGCGACGCGCACCAGCTCGTGAGCTGCCTGCGCGACAGCGCCGCGCTCGATGCCGCGCTGGCCCGCTTCGAGCGCCTGCGCCAGCCCGATCGCCTGGCCCTGCTGGGCACCACCGACGGCCTGGCGCGCGTGTTCACCGGCGAAAGCGCGGCCCTGGGCCTGGCGCGTGAGGCGGGCTTGCGTCTGCTGCAGGCCCTGCCACCGCTGCGCGGGGCGCTGGCGCGGCAGCTGATGTTCGGCTGGCGCTGAGCCGCAGGCGGGCCGGCGGGGCGCTTGCAGCGGCCGGGCTGCGGTGCCAGAGTCAGCCCTTTCCCACGCCGCAGGGGGCGCCATGAAGACCGGTTTGCTGATGCTGGCGGCCCTGGCCGCACTGGGCCCCGGCCAGGCCCCCGCCCCGCAGTTCGACCCCCTGTTCGACCCCGGCAGCGCGCGCTGCGGCCTGCCGCCGCAGGCCCTGCGTCTGGCCGCGCTGGGCAAGCCCGAGACCAGCCCCTTCCCGCCCCAACCCGGCCTGGCCGCGCCCGGCCCGGTGCCGCTGTACCGCAACCTGGGCACGCTGAGCTTCCCGCTGGGCCGTGCGAAGCCGCAAGCCCAGGCCTATTTCGACCAGGGCCTGCGCCTGGCCCTGGGTTTCAACCATGCCGAGGCACAACGCGCCTTCCAAGCCGCCCAGCGCCTCGACCCCGGCTGCGCGCTCTGCCACTGGGGCGAGGCCTGGGTGCTGGGCCCGAACATCAATGCGCCCATGGCCCCAGAGGCGCAGGCGCCGGCCCTGGCCGCACTGGGCCGCGCCGTGGCGCTGAAGGCCGGGCTGCCGGCGCTGCAACGCGGCCTGATCGAGGCGCTGGAGAAGCGCTACCGCGTGGATGCGAATGCCGACCGCGCTGCGCTGGACGCCGCCTTCGCCGACGCCCTGCAAGCCCTGGCCGCCCAGCACCCGCGCGATGACCTGCTGCAGGTGCTGGCCGCCGAGGCCGCGATGAACACCCAGGCCTGGGACTACTGGGAAGCCGGCGGCTTCAAGCCCAAGGGCCGTGGCGCGACCATCGTGCAGTTGCTGGAAACCGTGCTGCAGCGCAACCCGCAGCACCCGGGTGCCATCCACCTCTACATCCATGCGGTCGAGGCCTCGACTCAGCCCGAACGCGCGCTGGCACCGGCGCGCCGCCTGGCCGCGCTGATGCCCGGCGCCGGCCATCTGGTGCACATGCCGGCGCACATTTACTACCGCGTCGGCCTGTACCGCGACGCCCTGCGCGCGAATCAGCAGGCCATTGCGGTGGACGAGGCCTACTTCAAGACCTCGCCCTCGGACGCGATGTACCGCTCGGGCTACTACCCGCACAACATCCACTTCCTGATGGTCTCCGCCCAGCTGGGCGGTGACGGCAAGACCGCCCTGCAGGCGGCCGCCAAACTGGACGCCGCGCTGCCGCTGGAGGCCGTCAGCGCCGTACCCGCGCTGCAGCCCGTGAAGGCCGCACCCTACGGCGTGCACGCGCTCTTCAGCGCGCCTGAGACCGTACTGGCCCTGCCCGCCCCGCCGGCCGAGCTGGTGCTG